>JBJMIH010000262.1:0-26005 GCA_045806985.1 Mycobacteriales bacterium
GACCAGCCGTCGCCGGCCGGCCAGTACGTCTCCAGCGCGAAGACCATGCCCTCCTCCAGCGGCTCCGGATGGTCCAGCGACACCAGCCGGCTGAAGATCGGCTTCTCCCAGATCGACAGCCCGACGCCGTGGCCGTACTGGAGCGCGAAGGCGGCGGTCTCGTCCGGGAAGCCGAACTCCTGCGCCGTCGGCCAGACCGAGACGATGTCGGCGGTGGTCGCGCCGGGCTTGACCAGGGCGATGGCCTGGTCCATGTACTCGCGGCAGCGGACGTAGGCGTCGCGCTGGGCGCGGGAGGCGCTGCCGACGGCGAACGTGCGGTAGTAGCAGGTCCGGTAGCCGAGGTGGCTGTGCAGGATGTCGAAGAAGGCCGGGTCGCCGGGACGGAGCAGCCGGTCGCTGAACACGTGCGGGTGCGGGGAGCAGCGCTCGCCGGAGATCGCGTTGACGCCCTCGACGTACTCGCTGCCCAGGTCGTAGAGGACCTTGCTGACCAGGCCGACGCACTCGTTCTCGCGGACGCCGGGGCGGAGGAACTCGTACAGCTCCTCGTACGCCGCGTCCACCATCGAGCACGCCTGGGCGAGCAGGCTGATCTCGTCGCGGGTCTTGACCCGGCGGGACTCCAGGAACACCTGCTGGCCGTCGACCACCTCCAGGCCCTCGGCCTGGAGCGCGGCCAGCACCGGCATCTCGACCAGGTCGACCCCGACCGGGGCGCCGGCGAGGTCGTGCCGGCGCAGCTCGTCGGCCACCTTGCGGGCCACGTCGGCGGCGATGCCGGCGTCGGGGTGGAAGGCGCCGCGGAGGGTGGAGATGCCGGCGCGGGCGCCGGAGGGCTGGTCGCCGTGGTCCAGCCACGGGTTGTACAGCTGGTGGTGCCGAGCCGCCGAGCCGAAGTCCCAGATGACCGGGTCGCCGCCGCGGGGCAGCAGCGCGAAGCGGATCAGCTTGTCCATCGCCCACGTGCCGATGTGGGTCGAGGTCATGTACCGGATGTTGCCGAAGTCGAAGGTGAGCAGCGCGCCGAGCTCGGAGCGGTCGAGCGCGGCCCGGAGCCTGGCGAGCCGCTCGTCGCGGAGCCGAGCCAGGTCGACGCGCTCCTCCCAGTCGACCGCGTTCGGACCGAAGGTACGGATCGCCACCGCGACCACCCCATCCTTGGATCCCTGGCAGGTCTGTCCAGTCAAGGCCGGCGGGACGAGGTTGTCAACAGATACTTAACACCGTGGTGGAGGTGTTTACCCGATCTACTCGGTGACGACCCAGACGCCGGTGGCCGGCGTCCGGCCCTCGTTGCGGTACCGGTGCGGGGTGGCCGACTCGAAGCACACCGCGTCGCCGGGGTGCAGCTCGTGCTCGTCGAAGCCGAGGGTGAGCGTGAGCGCGCCGGAGACCAGGTAGCCGTACTCGACACCGGAGTGGCGCATCAGCTGGCCGGTGCCGGACGAGCTGCCGCCGGGGGCGTACGTGACCAGCAGGAAGTCGGCGTCGCTGCCGGGCACCCTGCCGAGCCGCTCCCACACCACGCCGGAGTCCAGCTCCAGCCGGTCGCGCCCGTCCCGCCGCACCACCGGGCCGACCCGCTGGACCGGATCGGCGGCGAGCAGGGCCAGCCCCGCCGCCACCGACGGGACCTGGCCCAGGGCCGGGGTACTGTCCACCGGCTGTTCAGCAGTACCGAACAGATCTTCCACCGGAATGCCGAGCGCGGTGGTGATCGCGTACAGCGTGCTCACCGACGGCTGGCTCTTGCCGGTCTCGATCTGCGACACCAGGCTGGCGGACACGCCCACATCGCGGGCGAGCGCGCGCAGGCTCAGGCCGCGACGCAGGCGCTCCTCCCGGATGCGCGCGCCGAGCGCGGGTACCGGCAGCGGGGACACGGGTTCACTATAGGTGAACACCTGCCCGGGTCAGTGGACGCCGTAGTGGCGGACGGCGGCGGTGGTGGCGGCCGCCGCGAGGACGACCACCGGGAACGGGAGGCGACGAAGGGCGAGGCCGCCGCCGACCAGCACGCCGGCCGGCCGGGCCCAGCCGGCGAACCCGTGCCGTTCGGTGACGGCGGCCGTGGCCGCGAGGGCGACCAGCAGGACGGTCGCGGCCACGGACAGCAGGCGCTGGAAGCGGTCCGGGATCCGCACCCGGTGCCGCAGCAGCGGGCCCGCCACCCGGAAGGCATAGGTGCCGGCAGCCAGCGCGGCGATCGCGTACACCGGCATCAGCGGCCCCTGGTGGGGATCAGGGCGGCGAGGCCGGCGGGGAGGTAGCGGGTGGTGGCCACCGCGATCGCGGCGCTGAGGAGGGCGGCGCAGCCCGTGCGGCGGTCGGCGACGGCGGGGAGCGCGGGGAGGCCGGCGGGGAAGGCGGGGAGGGCGGCGCGGCGGATGCGGCGGTCGGCGAGGGCGAGGAGGACGGGGAGGCCGGCGACGGCGGGGAGTGGGGCGGTCGCGTGTGCCGGCATCAGCGGGTCCTGGTGGGGATCAGGGCGGCGAGGGCGAGGAGGACGGGGAGGCCGGCGGGGAGGTAGCGGGTGGTGGTCACCGCGATCGCGGCGCCGAGGAGGGCGGCGCGGCGGGTGCGGCGGTCGGCGAGGGCGGGGAGTACCAGGGCGAGCAGGACGGTGGGGAAGGCGGCGTCGAGGCCGAGGGCGCTGGTGTCGCCGATGGCGCGGCCGGCGAGCGCGCCGAGGAGTACGGCCAGGTTCCAGCAGGCGAACAGGCCGAGGCCGCAGGTCCAGTACGCGGCGCGGGCCCGGCGGCGGTCCGGTTGGCGGAGTGCGAAGGCGACGCCCTCGTCGACCATGACGTGGGCGCCGGCCAGCCGGGTCCACCACCGGCCGTCGAGCAGGTCGGCGACGGCGAAGCTGAAGGGCAGGTGGCGGGCGTTCAGCACCAGGCCGGTGGTGACGGTGGCGATCGGGCCGCCGCCGGCCAGCACCACGCCGACCGCCGCGAACTGGGCACCGCCCGCGAAGACGAACACCGACATGGCGACCGGCACCCACGCCGGCAGGCCGCCGGACACGGCGATCGCGCCGAACGACGCCCCCACGATCGCGTCGGCCAACCACACCAGGGCGATGTCACGGAACGTGCCCCGATCGAGTGTTCGCTGTACCGAACGCATGTCCAGTATGGTGAACAACGACAGAGGTGTTCGTCAAGTCGAACGATTGGTAGTCTGGAGCGAACAGGTGACCGAGGGCAATCCGATGGCGCTCATCGCCGGCTCGATCCGCCGCGAACGCGAGCGGGCCGGCCTGTCGCTGACCGAGCTGGCGCGGCGGGCGGGTATCGCCAAGTCGACGCTGTCACAGCTCGAGTCGGGTACCGGCAATCCCAGCGTGGAGACGCTGTGGGCGCTCGGCGTCGCGCTCGACGTGCCGTTCAGCCGGCTGGTCGACCCGCCCCGGCGGGCGGTCCGGGTGATCCGGGCGGGCGAGGGGCCGGTCATGTACGCCGAGCGGTCGCCGTACGCCGCCACCCTGCTGGCGTCCTGCCCGCCGCACGCGCGCCGCGACATCTACCGCATCGTGGCGCAACCCGGCGAGCCCCGCCTCTCCGACCCGCACATGCCCGGCACCACCGAGCACGTGCTGCTCGGCACCGGCCGGGCGCTGGTCGGCCCCGCCGACGACCCGGTAGAGCTGAACCCCGGCGACTACCTCGCCTACCCCGGCGACGCCCCGCACGTCTTCAAGGCCCTGGTCGCCGACACCACCGCCGTGTTCGTGATGGAACACGTCTGACGGCACGGTCACCGGTACCACTCGGCGACGCCGTGGTGGTGCGAGCAGGTCCCCTGGTGGTGGGCGGAGTAGGAGTACGTGCCGTCGTTGCACCGCGCGGTCGCGCCGGCCGGGTGGTCGTCGGCCGGCGTGTCGGGGACGGCGGGCGCGGCCGGCACGGCAGGGGCGGCGGCCGCGGTGGTGGGCGGGGCCGGCGGCGGCGCGACCGGGCTGCTGGTCTCGACCGTCGGGGTGGGGTCGTCGGGAACGGTCGTGTCGATCACGCCGGCCGGTGACGGCGACGCGGTCGGGGTCGGGTTGCTCCGGTGGGTGGAGTCGGCAGGCTGGCAGCCGCCGAGGAGCAGGGCGGCGGCCGTGGTGGCGGCGGCGAGGACCGTGCGGTGTGATGCGGTCATACCCGGATAGCGCTCGGATCTGCGGTTACATTACGGAGTGGACTCGGTACAAAAGGTATTCGGCGGTACGCCTGTCGGTTACCCGACCCGTTACGGTCATGGGTATGAGCGAGACACCTCAGCACAAGATCGGGTCGGGCTTCGGGGCCACCAGCACGGCCGCGGAGGTCCTGGCGGGGATCGACCTGAGCGGCAAGCTCGCGCTGGTCACCGGCGGGTACTCGGGTATCGGCCTGGAGACCACGCGGGCCCTGACCGGCGCCGGCGCGCACGTGCTGGTGCCGGCGCGGCGGCCGGCCACCGCCGAGGAGACCCTGGCCGGCATCGGTGCCACGGAGGTGGACGAGCTGGACCTGGCCGACCTGGACAGCGTGCGCGGTTTCGCCGACCGCTTCCTGGCCTCCGGCCGGCACCTCGACCTGGTCGTCAACAACGCCGGCATCATGGCCAACCCGGAGACCCGCGTCGGTCCCGGCTGGGAGTCCCAGTTCGCCACCAACCATCTCGGGCACTACGCGCTGGTCAACCGGCTGTGGCCGGCGGTCGCGCCGGGCGCCCGCGTGGTGTCGGTGTCCTCCCGGGGCCACCACCGTTCCGGCATCCGCTGGGACGACGTGCAGTTCGAGCGCGGGTACGACCGGTGGCTGGCGTACGGCCAGGCCAAGACCGCCAACGTGCTGTTCGCCGTGCATCTCGACTCGCTCGCCCGCGACCGTGGCGTGCGCGCGTTCGCCGTGCACCCCGGCGCGATCCACACCAACCTCGTCCGGTACATGACCGACCAGGAGCTGGACGACCTCCGGGCCCGGCTGACCGGGCTCGGCAACGGCTTCAAGACGCCCGAGCAGGGCGCGGCGACCCAGGTCTGGGCGGCGACCTCGCCCCAGCTCGACGGCAGGGGCGGCCTGTACCTCGAGGACTGCGACATCGCCGAGCCGGCCCCGGCCGACAGCAGCTCCGGCGTCCGCGACTACGCCGTCGACCCCGCTGAGGCCGCCCGCCTCTGGACCCTGTCGGCCGAGCTGACCGGCGTCGACGCCTTCGCCTGAGCAGGCAGGCGCCCACGCCGACGGCCGGACTACGGGGTGAGGACGATCTTGCCGGTGGTCCGGCGGGACTCGATGCGGCGGTGGGCTTCGGGAGCGTCCGCGAGGGGGAGGACGCTGTCGACGGCGGGGCGGAGGGCGCCGGTGGCGGCGAGGTCGAGGGCCTCGGCACGGGCGGCCCGTACCTTGTCTGCCCAGGCGGTGAGGCCGCCGCAGCCGGTGAGGGTGAGGCCGCGGGGTAGCAGGTCGAGCGGGGTGATCGCCGGCGGCTGGTGGCTGAGCAGGCCGTAGAAGATGATGCGGCCGCTGCCGGGGGTCATCGCGTCGAGGTACCGGCGGGGCGCGTCGCCGCCGATCGACTCGAACGCCGCGTCCAGGGTGGCGCCGTCGAGTGCGTCGCGTACCTGGTCGGGCCAGTCCGGGTCGGTGTGGTCGAGCACCGCGTCGGCGCCCAGCTCGAGGGCGCGGTCGCGCCGGTCCGGCCCGCCCGCGGTGGCGACGATCCGGCCGGCGCCGCGGGCGCGCAGCAGCGTGACCAGGTACCCGCCGATCGAGCCGGAGGCGACCTCGACCAGCGCGGCGCCGCCCGGGGCGAGGTCGGCGGCGCGGACCAGGCAGAGCGCGACCGAGCCCTGCAGGGCCACCGCGACGGCGTCCACCATGGACAGTTCAGCCGGTACCGGGGTGGCGGCGGTGACCGGCACGGCGGTGTACTCGGCGTAGGAGCCGGCCGTGTCGAGGTTCATCGACACCACCCGCCGGCCCACCCAGGCCGGGTCGACGCCCTCGCCGGCCTGGGTGACCTCGCCGGCGGCCTCGAAGCCGAAGACGGTCGGCAGCGGCACCGGCATGTCGTACACGCCCGCCCGCATCGGCGTCTCGTGGTAGCTGACGCCGACGGCCTCGACGCGGAGCAGCACCTCGCCCGGGCCGGGCGACGGCGTTGGCACCTCCTCCAGGCCGAGGACGTCGGGCCCTCCGGGCCGGTGCATGACGATCGCGCGCATGGCGGTACTCCGATGCCGGTAAACTGGACTGGCGGTCAAGTTGACCGTACTGGACCGGCGGTCCAGTTGTCCACCCGGGGAGCGCCAGTGGCCGAGCAGCGGCGGGAGCGGGCCGATGCCGCCCGGAACCGGCAGGCGATCCTGCGGGCCGCCGAGGAGCTGCTGGCCGCGCACCGGCCGGAGGACATCTCGCTGGAACAGGTCGCGGCCGCCGCCGGCGTCGGCAAGGGGACCGTCTTCCACCGGTTCGGCAACCGGACCGGGCTGATGTACGCGCTGATGGAGCAGCGGGCGCAGGCGCTGGAGCGGGCCATCGCCACCGGGCCGCCGCCGCTCGGGCCGGGCGCGCCGCCGGCCGACCGGCTGTCCGCGTTCCTCGACGCGGTGGTGGACCTGGTCACCCGCAACGTCGGCCTCATCGCGGCGGTGGACCACGCCGCCACCACCCAGCGCCACGGCGACGGCGCGGGGCAGCAGCACCCGATGTACGTCCTCTGGCACGGCCACCTGGCCGCGCTGCTCGCCGAGGAGAACCCGGACGCCGACGCCGACCTGGTCGCCCACCTGGTGCTCGGCTCGATGCACAGCGAGCCGGTGCTCGGCATGTTGCGCCGCGGCGAGTCGCACCGGATCGCGGCCGGCCTGCGCGTCCTCGCCGCCGGGGCGCTCCACGCGAGCTGAGGCCGGGCGGCTCTACCGGCGGTATACCCGGCCTTTACCGGTGGCTCCGATCCTGAGCCGGTGATCGCACGAGTGCTCGCCGTAGCCACCGTACTGGCCGGCGCCGCCGCTGTCTCCGCGCTGCCCGCGTCCCCATCGCGGGCGTCCGATCCGGTCGCTCCGGGCCACCGAATCGAGGTGACGGCGCTCCGCACGGAGAACCGTCAGGTCTTCCAGAACCCCGACGGTACCTACACCTCCGACAGCACCCCGACCCCGCGGTGGGTGCGCCGCGGTAACGGCTGGGCAGACGTCGACACCAGCCTGCGCGCCGGCACCGACGGCCGGGTCACCCCGAAGGCCGCGCCGCTCGACATCTCGTTCTCCGGCGGCGGCGACACCACGCTCGCCACCCTCGGCGATCACGGCCGCTCGCTCACGATGAGCTGGGACGCGAAGCTGCCAGCGCCGGTGCTGGACGGCTCGTCCGCCCGGTACCCGGACGTGCTGCCGGGGGTCGACCTCCAGGTCACGGCCACCACCACCGGCTTCTCCGAGGTACTCGTCGTCAAGTCGGCGCAGGCCGCCCGCAACCCGGCGCTGTCCTCCGTCCACTTCGGAGTGAGCGGGCACGGCGTGGCCGTGCGCGGCGACGGGGCCGGCGGCGCGACCGCGGTGGCCGGCGACGGCGCCGAGGTCTTCCACTCGCCGGTGCCGGAGCTGTGGGACGCGGCGGCCGGCGACGCCGTCCACACGTTCGACACGGCGACGGCGGCGACCGGCCACCCGAGCACCGCCGGCGGGGTCCGGCGGGCGATGCGCACCGACGTGGCCGCCGACGGGCTGACCGTGCACCCGGACCCGGCCGTGCTGGCCGGCAGCGGCGTCCACTTCCCGCTCTACCTGGACCCGGAGTGGGCCGGCGGCAAGCTGGGGCTGACGTACGTCGACAAGGGATACCCGTCGCAGCCGTACTGGAACAAGGGCGACGGCATCGCCTCCGGCACCTACAACAGCGGCTCCAACGTCAAGCGGACGTTCTTCCGGATGGACACCAGCAACGTGGCCAGCAAGCACATCCTGAAGGCGACCTTCCGGATCAAGGAGACCTGGTCGTACTCGTGCACCGCCGCCCGCGTCGACCTGTGGCTGACCGGCGGCATCTCCTCCACCACCACCTGGAGCAAGCAGCCCGCCTTCACCCAGGACCTCGGCAACCTGACCGTCGCCAAGGGCTGGTCGTCGACGTCCTGCCCGGCCGGTGAGATCGAGTTCGACGTCAGCCCGACGGTGACCTCGATGGCCGCGCAGAGCGCCGCCAACGTCACCCTGGCGCTGCGCGCCTACAGCGAGACCAGCGACAGCGGCTGGAAGCGCTGGGACCCCTCGCCGCACCTGGTCATCGACTACAACACGGTGCCGAACGCGCCCACCGGCATCGGCACGCTGCCCGGCACGCCGTGCGTCAGCGGCACCACCGACCGGCCGTACGTCAACACCTCCAGCCCGCTGCTGTACGCCAACATCTACGACCCGGACGGGGCGAACGGCAGCGTGCGGGCCGAGTTCGCCATGCGGCACTGGGACACCACGTCCAGCAGCTGGCAGGCCTTCGGCAGCACGATCGTCACCGACTACGTGTCCACGACCACGCCCACCACGCTGCGGGTGACCTCGCCGTCCCTGCGCGACGGCGAGTCCTACTCCTGGCAGGTGCGCGCGTACGACGGCATCGACGGGAGCGCATGGAGCTCGTGGTGCGAGTTCCGCGTCGACACCTCGGTGCCGCTGCAGTTGCCGCAGGTCAGCTCCACCGACTACCCGGCCGGCACCACGTTCGCCGACGCGCACGGCAGTCCCGGCCTGCCCGGCGCGTTCACGCTCAGCGCGACCAACATGACCGGCATCACCTCGTTCCGGTACGCGCTCAACGACGTCAACGTGGCGCACGCCGCCGCGGTGGACGCCGCCGGCGCCACGGCGACCGCGCTGATCAGCCCGCCGCACGACCAGCAGAACACGCTCTACGTCTGGCCGGTGGACCAGGCAGGCAACGTCGGGCCGTTCTACGCCACCTACGACTTCTTCGTGGCGTTCGCCTCCGGCCCTGCCGGGTACTGGAAGCTGGACGAGGGCAGCGGCACGGTGCTGGCCGACACGGCCAGCCACCCGCTCACCACCGGCGGCGGCATGTCGTGGACGGCGGCCGGCCGGTCCGGCGCGGCCCTGCACGACGACGGCGCCACCGGGTACGCCACCAGCACCGGCCCTGTCGTGCACACCGACCGCAGCTTCAGCGTGTCGGCCTGGGTTCGGCTCACCGGCACCGGTCACATCGCCACCGTCGCCACCCAGACCGGCACCTGGCAGACCGGCTTCCAGCTCTACTACTCCACCAGCTACAACCGCTGGGTCTTCAACAGGTACGACACCGACACCACCGGCTCCGGCCTGGTCAGGGCCATCTCCGACGCCCAACCCAAGGTCAACGCCTGGACCCACCTCGTCGGCGTCTACGACGGCGTCGCCAGGAAGATCAGCCTGTACGTGGACGGCGTGCTCCAGGCCATCACCGCGACCGTGCCGTCGCCCTGGGACGCCACCGGCCCTGTCGAGCTCGGCAGGGAGAAGCACGACGGCACCTACACCGACTACTTCGCCGGTGACATCGACGAGGTGCGGATCTACGACCGGGTGCTGCTCGACCAGCCCGGCTGCGACCCGGTCGAGCTGGACAACCTGCCGCAGTGCAAGGACGGCATCCACGGGCTCGCCACCCGGCCCGGGACGCCGCAGCTGGCCTGGACGTTCGACGAGGGCACCGGCACCACCTCGGCGGACCAGTCCGGCAACGGACGCACCGCCACCCTGGCCGGCGGCGCCGCCTGGGACGACGACCAGCAGGTCGGCAGCGCGCTCGCGCTCAACGGCACCACCGCGTACGCGACCAGCTCCGGCCCGGCGCTGCGCACCGACGGCAGCTTCACGGTGGCGGCCTGGGTACGGATCGGCGCGGCCGACAGCAGCACGCTGCCGACCGTCAACGAGACCGTGATCGGCCAGGACTCCACCAGCAACAGCCCGTTCTACCTGGGCTACCGGCTCTTCACGGAGAACGGCGTCCAGGTGGCGCACTGGTCGTTCTCGCTCACCAGCGCCGACACCACCGGGTCGAAGACGTGGTGGCACGCCGCGTCCGACCCGGCGCACGCCCCGCAGGCCGGCACCTGGACGCACCTGGTCGGGGTGTACGACGCGACCAGCCACGAGGCCCGGCTGTACGTGGGCGGCGAGCTGGTCGACCGGGTGGTCGGCGTCCAGGCATGGAACTCCACCGGCAAGACCACCGCGGGCCGGGCCTGGTGGAACGCGGGCGGCACCGACTTCGTCAACGGCGCCATCGACGACGTGCGCGCCTACACCGGCACGCTGACCGACGGCGAGATCTGGAACCTCTCCAGCAGGTGAGGAGACTCCCATGGGAGTACCGGCATCACCGACGATCCGCCGGCTCGCCGTCGTGGCGGCGCTGCTGGCCCTGACCGACATGGCTGTCGCGAAGCCGGCGACGGCGGCGCCGCCGAAGCGGCCCGGCACGCAGCGCCAGCGGGCGGTGCCGGGCCACCGGCAGAAGGCAGCGGCCCGGCCGGTCGACCCGGCCGCGACCCACCCGTTCCGGTCGCCGGCGACGAGCTGGCCGGCGGCGGGCACGGCGACCGCGACCGTACCGGCCGTCGCACCGAACACCGCGCCGAACACCGCGCCGGCCACGGCGGCCGCGAAGACCGGCAGGGGGAGGGCCGGCAAGCTGCCGGTGTCGGCGGCGCGCCCGGCCGCGGCGGCCTCCGCCGGCCAGCCGGCCGCCGCGGCGGCGACGGCCGTACCCGCGCGGGTCAAGGTCCAGCTGATGGACCAGGCGGCGGCCGGGAAGGCCGGCGTGACCGGCCTGCTGATGCGGGTGTCCCGCGCCGACGGCCAGCCGGCGGCCGGCGCGGTCAACCTCCAGGTCGACTACTCGGGGTTCCGGTACGCGGTCGGCGGTGACTGGGCCTCCCGGCTGCACCTGGTCCAGCTGCCGGACTGCGCGCTCACCGACACCAGGTGCGGCGCCCGGCGCACCGTCCTGGCCAGCCACAACGACGTCAAGGCCGGGACCGTGTCGGCGGACGTGCCGGCGACCGCGACCGGCACGCTGCTGGCGGTGGCCGCCACCACCTCCGGCGGCGGCGGCGACTTCGCCGCCACCTCGCTGTCCCCCTCGGCGACCTGGCAGGCCTCCACCCAGACCGGCTCGTTCAGCTGGTCCTACCCGATGGAGGTGCCGCCGTCGCCGACCGGCGACGCGCCCGACCTGGCGCTGGGCTACGACTCGAGCGCGATCGACGGCCACACCTCGGCCACCAACAACCAGGTGTCCTGGGTGGGGGAGGGCTTCGACCTCTGGCCCGGCTACATCGAGCGGCGGTACGTGGCCTGCTCCGACGACGGCGTCACCCCGAAGAACGGCGACGAGTGCTGGCGCGACGACAACGCCAGCATGCAGCTCGGCGGCCAGTCCACCGAGCTGGTGAAGGACGCCACCACCGGCGCGTGGCACCCGAAGTCCGACGACGGATCGAAGGTGGAGCACCTGACGGGCGCCACCAACGGCGACAACGACGGCGAGTACTGGCGGGTCACCACCGCCGACGGCACCCAGTACTACTTCGGCCTCAACCACCTGCCCGGCTGGGCCTCCGGCAAGAAGACCAGCAACTCCGCCTGGACCGAGCCGGTGTACGGCAACAACTCCGGCGAGCCCTGCCACGACAGCCCCGGCTGGTGCCAGCAGGCCTGGCGCTGGAACCTCGACTACGTCGTCGATCCGCACGGCAACGCCGAGACGTACTGGTACACGGCGGAAACCAACTACTACGCCCGCAACCAGACCAGCACCTCCAGCGGAACGTCCACGGTGTACACCCGCGGCGGCACCCTGGACGAGGCCGACTACAGCCAGCGGTCGGACACCCTGTACTCGGCCACCGCGCCCGACCGGGTGCTGTTCAGGACCTCCGAGCGCTGCATCCCCGACGCCGCCTTCGACTGCGCGGCCAGCAAGTTCACCAAGGCCAACGCCGACCACTGGCCGGACGTGCCGTTCGACGCCAACTGCGACTCCGGCAAGACCTGCACCTACGGCTCGCCCACGTTCTGGAGCCGGAAGCGGCTCACCAGCGTGGTCACCCAGGTGCTCAAGGGCTCCAGCTACCAGGACGTGGACACCTGGACACTGACCCAGGCGTTCCCGGCCACCGGTGACGGCACCTCGCCGGAGATGTGGCTGAGCGCGATCTCCCGGGCCGGGAACGTCGGCGGCACGGTGACCGTGCCGGACGTGACGTTCGCCGGCATCCAGCTCACCAACCGCGTCGACACGACCGAGGGCCTGCCGCCCATCACCCGCTGGCGGATCTCCTCGATCACCAGCGAGACCGGCGGCGAGATCTCCGTGTCGTACTCGCCGACCGAATGCGTGGCCGGCCAGACACCGGCGGTGGACAGCAACACCGAGCGCTGCTTCCCCGGGTACTGGACTCCCGACGGCGCGACCGCCCCGAAGCTCGACTGGTTCCACAAGTACCTCGTCACGCAGGTGCAGAACCTGGACCTGACCGGCGGCGCGCCCGCCGACGTGACCAGCTACGACTACCTGGACACCCCGGCGTGGCACCACGACGACGACGTGCTCACGCCGGCCAAGTACAAGACCTGGGGCGAGTGGAAGGGCTACTCGAAGGTCCGGGTGACCCACGGCACGGCGACCGACCCGGTCCGGTCGCGGACCGACTACCTGTACTTCCGCGGCATGAACGGGGACGCCACCGCGGCCGGCGGCACCAAGTCGGTCTCGGTCACCGACTCCCAGGGCACCACGCTGCCGGACAACGACCCGATGGAGGGCTTCGCCAGGGAGCAGGTCACCGGCGACGGCTCCACCACCGCCGAGGACGTCATCGACGACGCCTGGGTCAACCAGACCGGCACCGCGACCCGGCTGGGCGCGACCGTGGCGTCGACGTACGTCCGCACCGTCCGCACCAGGACCACCGACGCGCTGGCCGCCGGCGGCACCCGCACCACCGAGGTGGACACCAGCTACGACAGCGCGGGCCAGCCGGTCCAGGTGGAGGACAGGGGCGACGTCGCCTCCGCCGCCGACGACCTGTGCACCCGGATCAGCTACGTCCGCAACCCGGCCACCGGCATGGTCGACTTCGCCAGCCGGGAGGAGAAGGTCGACGTGCCGTGCTCGGCCACCCCGAACCGGCCCGCCGACGTGGTCTCCGACGTCCGCACCTCCTACGACGGCCAGGCGTACGGGGCGGCGCCCACCAAGGGCGACGTCACCAGGATCGAGAGGCTGGCCGCGTACTCGGGCGGCACCCCCGTCTACGTCACCGACACCGTCCGCGGCTACGACGCGCTGGGCCGGATCCACACCGAGGCCGACGCGGCCGGCAACACGACCACCACCACCTACACCCCGGCCACCGGCCCGCCCACCCAGTCGGTGGTCACCGACCCGCTCGGCCACACCACGACCACCACCCTCGAGCCGGCCTGGGGCGTGCCGCTGGCAGAGACCGACGCCAACGGCAAGCTGACCAGCCTCGGCTACGACGCGCTCGGCCGGCTCACCGGCGTCTGGCTGCCCGGCCGGGACAAGGGCACGCAGAGCGCCAACACCACCTACAGCTACCTGCTGCGGGGCGACGGCGCGACCGCCGTCGGCACGAGCACGCTGCGCGCCGACGGCACCTACACCACCAGCTACGACCTGCTGGACGCGCTGCTGCGGCCGCGGCAGAACCAGGACCCCGCGCCGGGCGGCGGCCGGGTGATCACCGACATGTCGTACGACTCGCGCGGCCAGAAGGTCAAGGACGACGACGACTACTACGCCGACGGCGACCCGTCCGCCGACCTGTACGTGCCGAACAGCGACGCCGACATCCCCGGCCAGACCATCACCAGCTACGACGCGCTGGAGCGGCCGACCGCGGAGGTCTTCCGGGTGCACGGCCAGGAGAAGTGGCGGACCACGTACGCCTACCGCGGCGACGACACCGTCGACATCACCCCGCCGGCCGGCGGCACCGCCGTCACGAAGATCACCGACAGTCGGGACCGGCTGGTCGAGCTGCGCCAGTACCACGGCGGCACCCCGACCGGCGCCTACGACACCACGAAGTACACCTGGACGCCCACCAACGAGCTGGCCACCGTGACCGATCCGGCCGGCAACGTCCACCGCGACAGCTACGACCTGCGCAACCGCAAGATCTCCGCGCAGGACCCGGACTCCGGCACGGTCACCTACACCTACAACGACCTGGACCAGCTCACCTCGACCACGGACGCGACCGGCGCCACGCTCGCCTACAGCTACGACCCGCTGGGCCGGAAGACCGGCGAGTACCTGGGATCCACGTCCGGCACCAAGCTCGCCGAGTGGACGTACGACACGCTCGCCAAGGGCTACCCGACCGCGGCGACCCGGTACGTCAACGGGCAGGCCTACACGCAGGCGGTGACCGGGTACGACGACCAGTACCGGGCCACCGGCAACTCGGTCACCATCCCGGCCGCGGAGGGCTTCCTCGCCGGCACCTACACCTACTCGCAGGACTTCAACGTCGACGGGACGCAGCACCGGGACGCGTTCCCCGCGGCCGGCGGGCTGCCCGCCGAGACCCTGCTCCACGGCTACGACGACCTCGGCAACCCGACCACCCTGCACGGCGCGACCGAGTACGTCTCCGGCACCACCTACAGCAAGGTCGGCCAGGTCCTGCAGGAGACCATGCCGGCCAACCAGCACCAGTGGACCCGCACCAACACCTACGAGGACGGCACCCAGCGGCTGCTGCGGACGCAGGACACCCGCGACACCGCGCCGTACACGCTCAGCGACCGCAGCTACTCCTACGACTCCATCGGCGACATCACCCGGATCGCGGACGCGGCAACCAGCGACACGCAGTGCTTCCGGTACGACTACCTGCAGCGGCTGACCGACGCGTGGACCGCCACCGACGGCTGTGCCACCGCACCCAGCACCACCGTGCTCGGCGGGCCGGCGGCGTACTGGCAGACCTTCGGGTACAACGCGGTCGGCGACCGCACGAAGGAGGTCGACCACGCCACCAGCGCGGGCGGCGCCGACGTCACCCACACCTACAGCTACCCGACCGCGGGCTCGCCGCAGCCGCACACGGTCCGGTCGGTCACCACCACCGGCGGGCCGGACAGCGGCAAGACCGACACGTTCGGCTACAACGCGGCCGGCGAGACCACCGCCCGCGACCTTTCCACCGGCACCGCCGCCGGCGCGCAGGCGCTGGCCTGGGACGCCGAGGGCCACCTGGCCTCCGCCACCGTCAACGGCCAGACCAGCAGCTACCTGTACGACGCCGGCGGCGACCTGCTGATCCGGCACGACCCGACCGGCGCCACCCTGTACCTGCCCGACCAGCAGGTACACGCGGACAACAACGGCGCGCTGACCGGGGAGCGGTACTACCGGCACGGCGATGACACGGTGGCGCTGCGCACCAACGCCGGGCTGTTCTGGCTGCTCGACGACCCGCAGGGCACGTCCACCGTGGCCGTCGACACCGCCAGCCAGGCGGTCAGCCGGCGGTACTACACCCCGTTCGGCCAGACCCGCGGCTCGCCGGCCGGGACGTTCCCGGCCAGCAGGGGGTTCGTCGGCGGCACCACCGACCCGGTCACCGGGCTGGAACACCTCGGGGCGCGCGAGTACGACACGACGCTGGGCCGGTTCCTCAGCCCGGACCCGATCCGGGTGACCACCGAACCGCAGCAGCTCGAGGGCTACGCCTACGCCGGCAACAACCCCGTCACCTACTCCGACCCCAGCGGCGAGTGCTTCATCATCTGCTGGCACAAGGCGGCGAGGTGGACGTACCACCGCATCATCCGGCCGGCGTGGCACATCTTCACCCACCACATCCTCCGCCCGCTCTGGCACCTCAACACGTGGATCTTCCACCACGTGCTGTCGTTCCTGCGGGGCTTCGGGCATGTCATCCACCGGGTGGTCCACGCGGTCCGGTCCGGACTGCACTGGTTGGGCAGGCACAACCCGATCCGCCTGCACGTCCGCCACCACACCCGCGAACCGGAGAAACGCCGCCACGAACCCTCGCCGTCCGCCTCGCCGAGCCCGACCGAGGAACGGCGCTTCACCCCGAACTATCCACTCTGGATCGGCGGTGGCGGGATGCCCAAGCCGCACTGGAAGGAAGGCGACGACTACAAGCTCAAGGACGGCAAGGTGGTCCCGTTCGCCGTCGGCAAGGACGGCCAGCTGATGGGCTTCTCCACCTTCGCCGATCCCAAGCAGGCCGCCGCCTCCACCAACCAGACCTGGTACTACAAGATCCCGGCGAACACCCCGATCCCACCGAACCTGCGCATCTACTGGACGCACGACGGGCCGAACCTGGCGCCGCACCTGTCCAGCCACCACACCTTCTACCCGACCGAGCCGGAGGACGAGAAGACGCTGTACAACGCGTTCGTCACCTGGGTGAAGGCCGCGTCCTCGGAGCGTGTCCGGAAGGACAAGATGCCGCAATGACAGCACCTGCGGCATGGGCCGACTACGTGGCGGCACGGCGCGACCTGCGGGACGCGGCGGGCCGGCTGCTGGCCGCCGACTTCGGGCCGGGCCTCCGGCACCGGCTGGCCGGCGGCCCGGGGCTGGGCGTGGCGGTCGAGTTCCTGGCCACCGCCTGCCCGCGCGGCTGGGTGGCGGACAACCTGGACGTGGTGTTCCCGCGCGCCGTCGGCGGCGGGCGGCACCAGCGGACGGTCCGGGACGTGCTGCTGGCCGCCGACCGGGACGCGCTGACCCGGCGGCTGCCGGAACTGGTGGCGTCGGCCCTCGCCGGCAGCGCCGACCAGCCCGACGACCGGTACTTCGTGGTGGTCGGCCTGGTCGCCCTGCTGGAGATGCTCGGCGACAAGGCGCTGCTCGCGCAGGTCGTCGCCGTGGCGCGCGCCGCCGGCGACCCCGACCTCGAGGAACTCGTGGAGGACTACCCCGACAGTCCGGCCATTGCGCCTCCGGCGCCATCCGGGGTGGCGCCGGAGGTGGACCCCGCCGAGGTCGCGGAGGCCGAGTGGGAGGCGTACGCGGCGGCACTGCGGCGATACCGGAAGGGGCTGCGCGGGCTGTCCGTCGAGCCGGTGGGCGAGGTGGTGGCCGCCGCGCTGGAGCGGCCGGCCGACGTGGACGCGGCCGGGGAGTACGTCGCCCGGCTGGTCGCCGAGCCCACCGGGGACGGGGCCGGCGGCGCGCTCGGCGAGGTTCGGGCGGCCCTGCGCCGGGCCCCGGCGGAGCGGCTGGCCCCGCTGTGGCCGGCGCTGGTGGCGGCCGCGGTGGTCGACGACGCCGGGCCGTACCGCAACCTCGTCGACCTGCTGGCGAGCCTCGACCTGCACGACGCGGTCCGGGCCGCCCTGGCGCGGGGGCGTACCAGCCCGAACCCGGCTGTGCGGGCCGCCGCCGGGGAAACACCTGATGAGCCGGGGGACTGGTGACACCGACTGGGGAGTTCGGAAGGAGCGTTGCATGCGCATACGGGTAAGCCGCCGGTTGGTGGCGCTCGCGGCGTTGTTGACCCTCGCTGATCTGGCCGTCGGCCAGCCCGGAGTGGCGGCTCCACCCAAACCGCCGGGCAGACAGGCCCAGCACGCGGTGCCGGGCCACGGGCTGAAGGCGAAGGCGCGGCCGAAGGACCCGGCCGCGTCCCACCCGTACAAGCCCGCCAAGGTGACCTGGCCGGCCGCCGGCACCGCGACCGCCCCGGTGTCCGCCACCGGGACGGCCAGGACCAGGGTCGGCTCGCTGCCGGTGTCGGCGGCGGCGCCGGCCGTCAAGCCGGCCGGCATGACCGCGGCCGCCGCCGCGGCGGCCGTGCCCGGCCAGGTCAAGGTCCAGGTGATGGACCGGGCCGCCACCGCGAAGGCCGGCGTCACCGGCGTGCTCATGCGGGTCTCCCGTGCCGACGGGCAGGCCGCGGCGGGCCCGGTGAACCTCCAGGTCGACTACAGCGGCTTCGGTGCCGCCGTCGGCGCCGACTGGGCGTCCCGGCTGCACCTGATCCAGCTGCCCGAGTGCGCGCTGACGAACCCGGCCTGCGGCGGCCGTACCGTCCTGCTCTCGCACAACGACGTCAAGGCCGGCACGGTGTCGGCGGACGTGCCCGCCACGCCGGCCGGCACGGTGCTGGCGGTGGCCGCCACCACGTCCGGCGGCGGCGGCGACTACAAGGCGACCTCGCTGTCGCCGTCCGCGTCCTGGCAGGCCTCCACCCAGACCGGCGACTTCACCTGGTCCTACCCGATGGAGATCCCGCCGTCACCGTCCGGTGACGACGGCACCCCGGACGTCTCGCTGGGCTACAGCTCCGGCGGCACCGACGGGCGTACCTCGGCCACCAACAACCAGGTGTCCTGGGTCGGCGAGGGCTTCGACTACTGGTCGGGCTATGTCGAGCGGCGGTACGTGGGCTGCGGCGACGACGGGGTGAGCCCGAAGACCGGCGACAACTGCTGGCGCGACGACAACGCCAGCCTGATGCTCAACGGCCACGCCACCGAGCTGGTCAAGGACGCCACCACCGGCGCGTGGCACCCCAAGTCCGACGACGGGTCGAAGGTGGAGAAGCTCACCGGCGCCACCAACGGCGACAACGACGGCGAGTACTGGCGGGTCACCACGGCCGACGGCACCCAGTACTACTTCGGCCTCAACCACCTGCCCGGCTGGGCCTCCGGCAAGAAGACCAGCAACTCCGCCTGGACCGTGCCGGTGTACGGCAACAACAGCGGCGAGCCGTGCCACGGCTCGACCTACTCGGCCTCCTGGTGCCAGCAGGCCTGGCGCTGGAACCTGGACTACGTCGTCGACACGCACGGCAACGCCCAGTCGTTCTGGTACACGGCGGAGACCAACTACTACGCCCGCGGCGCCACCTCCACCTCGGCCGGCACGTCCACCGTGTACACCCGCGGCGGCACGCTGGACGAGATCGACTACGGGCAGCGCTCGGACACGCTGTACTCCGCCTCGGCGCCGTACCGGGTCACCTTCGGCAGCTCCGAGCGGTGCATCCCGGACGCCACCTTCGACTGCGCGGCCAGCAAGTTCACCACCGCCAACGCCAGCCACTGGCCGGACACCCCGGTGGACGCGAACTGCAACTCGGGCGCGACCTGCACCTACTCCTCGCCCACGTTCTGGAGCCGGAAGCGGCTCACCAGCATCACCAGCCAGGTGTACGAGAACTCGGCGTACTCCAGCGTGGACGCCTGGACGCTGACCCAGTCGTTCCCCGCGACGGGTGACGGCACCTCGCCGGAGATGTGGCTGAGCAAGATCTCCCGGGCCGGCAAGCGCGGCGGGACGGCCACCGTTCCGGACGTCACGTTCGCCGGCGTCCAGCTCACCGGCCGGGTCGACCAGACCGAGGGCCTGCCGCCGCTGACCAAGTGGCGGATCTCCTCGGTCACCGACGAGACCGGCGCGCAACTGTCGGTGAGCTACAGCCCGCAGGAGTGCGTCGCCGGCCAGACCCCGCCGGTGGACAACAACACCAAGCGGTGCTTCCCCGCGTACTGGAGCCCGGAGGGCGCCACCAGCCCGCAGCTCGACTGGTTCCACAAGTACGTGACCACGCAGGTCACCTCGATCGACGGCACCGGTGGGGCACCGCCGGAGGTCACCGGGTACACCTACGTCGACACGCCGGCCTGGCACCACGACGACGACGTGCTCACCCAGGCCAAGTACAAGACCTGGGGCCAGTACAAGGGCTACGGGCAGGTGCGGGTCACGCACGGCGCCAGCACCGACCCGGTCCAGTCGCGGACCGACTACCTGTACTTCCGCGGCATGGACGGTGACGAGACCGCCGCCGGCGGCGTCAAGTCGGTCGCCATCACCGACTCGACCAACACCACCCTGGCCGACGCCGACGCGCTGCAGGGGATGCCGCGCGAGGAGGTCAGCTACAACAACGGCACGAAGACCGAGGACGTCATCGACGACGCCGCCGTGATCAACAGCGGCACGCAGACGCGGATGGGCGTCACGGTCAACTCCGCCTACGTGCGCAACGTCCGCAGCCGCACCACCACCACGCTGGCCAGCGGCGCCAGCCGGACGGTGGAGACCGACACCGGCTACGACAGCGTGGGCATGGAGACCCAGATCGACCAGCACGGCGACCTGTCCACCACCGCCGACGACAAGTGCACCCGGGTGACGTACGCACGGAACACCGCGGCCAACATCCTCGACGCGGTGACCCGGGTCGAGACGGTGAACGACGCCTGCGCGACCACCCCGAACCGGCCGACCGACGTGCTGTCCGACAGCCGCACCTCCTACGACGGCCAGGCCTACGGCGTCGCCCCCACCAAGGGCGACGAGACCCGCACCGAGCGGCTGGTGTCCTACAGCGGCGGCACGCCGGTGTACCAGACCGTGGAGACCCGCCAGTACGACTCCACCGGCCGGGTCACCAGCGCCGCCGACAACGCCAACCACACCACGCTGACCGGCTACACGCCGACCGTGGGCGGCCCGGTGACCAGGAGCACCACCACCGACCCGCTCGGGTACACCTCGACCACCGTGGTCGACCCGGCGTGGGGCTCGCCGCTCACCATCACCGACCCGAACGGCAAGGTGACCAACCTCGCGTACGACCCGCTCGGCCGCCTCACCAGCGTGTGGCTGCCAGGTCGCGACAAGGCCACCCAGACCGCCAACACCACGTTCAGCTACCTGGTGCGCTCGGACGGGCCGACCGCGATCGGCACCAGCACGCTGGGCAACGACGGCTCCTACTCGACCAGCTACGAGCTGTACGACGCCAACCTCCGGCCCCGGCAGACGCAGGAGCCGGCGCCGGGCGGCGGCCGGATCATCACCGACACGATCTTCGACTCGCGCGGCCAGGAGGTGAAGGCCAACGGCGACTACTACGCCGACGGCGACCCGTCTACCAGCTTGTACGTGCCGAACAGCGACGCGGACGTGCCGAGCCAGACGGTGACCACGTACGACGCCATGGAACGGCCGGTCGCGGAGGTCTTCCGCGTGCACGGCCAGGACAAGTGGAAGACCACCATGACGTACGTGGGCGATGACCGGGTGGACGTCACCCCGCCGAAGGGCGGCACGCCGACCACCGAGATCACCGACGCCAACGGCCTGGTCACCGAGCGGCGGATGTACCACGGCTCGACGCCGACCGGCGCGTACGACTCGACCAGGTACACCTACACGGCCGAGGGCGCGCTGGCGTCGGTCACCCAGCCGTCCGGCGCGGTCCGTACCTACAAGTACGACCTGCGCGGCCGCCAGGTCGAGATCGACGACCCGGACTCGGGCGTGCTGACCCAGTCCTACGACGACCTCGACCAGATCACCTCCAGCACGGACGCGCGCGGCAACACGCTCGCGTTCAGCTACGACGCGCTGGGCCGCAAGACCGGCGAGTACCTGAACTCCACCTCCGGCACCAAGCTCATCGGGTGGACCTACGACACCCTCGCCAAGGGGTACCCGACCTCCTCGACCCGGTACGTCAACGGCAACGCCTACACCGACGAGATCACCGGGTACGACAACGAGTACCGGCCGACCGGCAACAGGACCACGATCCCGGCCTCGGAGGGCTTCCTGGCCGGCACCTACTCCTACACGCAGGACTTCAACGTCGACGGGACGCTGCACCGCAGCTCGTTCCCCGCGGCGGGCGGCCTGGCCGCGGAGACCATGCTGTACGGGTACGACAGCCAGAGCGAGCCGACCACGCTGCACGGCGCGGTCGACTACGTCTCCGGGATCAGCTACAACAAGCTCGGCCAGGTGCTCCAGGAGACCATGCCGGCCAACCAGCACCAGTGGACCCGCACCTACAGCTACGAGGACGGGACCAACCGGCTGAGCCGGATCCTGGACACCCGCGACACCGGCCCGTACACGCTGTCGGACCGCTCCTACTCCTACGACGACTCCGGCGACATCACCAAGATCTCCACCGCCGCCGACGGGGTCGCCACCGACACGCAGTGCTTCCAGTACGACTACCTGCAACGGCTCACCCAGGCCTGGAGCGCCACCGACAACTGCGCCGGCGCGCCCCAGACCAGCAGCATCGGCGGGCCCGCGCCGTACTGGCAGTCCTTCACCTACGACGTCGACGGCAACCGCACCGGCGAGACCGACCACGCCACGTCCAGCGGCATCGCCGACGTCGTCCACACCTACACCTACCCGACCGGGCCCGGCGCGGCGCACCCGCACGCGGTGCAGTCCGTGACCACCACCGGCGGGCCGGACAGCGGGAAGACCGACACCTACGGCTACGACGCGGCCGGCAACACCACGGCGCGCAACCTCGCCGCCGGGGCCCAGGTGCTGAACTGGGACGTCGAGGGCCGGCTCGGCTCGGCCACGGTGAACGGCCAGACCAGCAGCTACCTGTACGACGCCGACGGCGACCTGCTGATCAAGCACGACCCGACCGGCGCCACGCTGTACCTGCCGGACCAGGAGGTGCACGCCGACAACAACGGGACACTCACCGGCCAGCGGTACTACGACTGCGGTGACTCGATGGTGGCGCTGCGCACCAACACCGGCCTGTACTGGCTGCTCACCGATCCGCAGGGCACCTCGACGGTCGCGGTGGACACCTCCACCCAGGCCGTCACCCGGCGGTACTACACCCCGTTCGGCCAGACCCGGGGCACGGCCAGCTCCAACTACCCCGGCGACCGCGGGTACGTGGGCGGCATCACCGACCCGGTGACCGGGCTGGAACACCTGGGCGCGCGGGACTACGACACCAGCCTCGGGAGATTCGTGAGCGTCGACCCGGTGCAGGACACCGACGACGTGCAGCAGCTCGAGGGCTACTCGTACGCCAACAACAACCCGGTCACCGGCTCGGACCC
The DNA here is from genome assembly GCA_045806985.1 of Mycobacteriales bacterium. GTDB lineage: Bacteria > Actinomycetota > Actinomycetes > Mycobacteriales > JBJMIH01 > JBJMIH01. The sequence continues at coordinate 22,910 of JBJMIH010000262.1, forward strand.
GACCGGCCTGTGGTGGGGCAGCCACCTGTGGCACAAGGTGAAGCACGCGGTCGCCAAGCACGTCAGCCACTGGTTCAACTCCGGCTGGAGTGCCTTCAGCAACTTCTGGGTGCACACCTACCACGCCGCCGTCAAGAAGGTGAAGCACATCGCCAAGCGGGTCAGCCACGCCTGGCACCACGTGACGCACTCCATCAGGCACGCCGTACACCGGTTCTCGCACGCGGTGACGCACTACTGGCACGTCGCGAGACGTGCCGTCCACCACTACATCCACGTGACACGCCGGTGGGTCACGAAACACGTCACGAAACCGCTGAGTCACGCGTACAAGGTCGCCAAGCGCTGGACGAAACACGCGGCGGCGGTGGCATCGCACGCCGTGGCGTCCGGAGCGGCGGCGGCCTGGCACGCCACCGCCTCGGCGGCGGGTGAGGTCGGGGCCGGCATCGCCGTCGGCGCCGCGGCCACCTGGAACTGGACGAAGAAGAACTGGCGGACCATAGCCGGCGCGGCCGTGTTCGGGGTGTGCGTCGTGGCCTCGGCGGGCGCGTGCTTCGCGGCCGGGGTGGCGCTCGCCGCCGTGAAACTCGGGGCCGACCTGTACGACGGCCACTCGGTCCACGACTCGCTCAAGGAGTTCGCGATCGGTGTCGGGTTCAGCGCGCTCGGGTACGGCGCGGCCAAGGGCCTCGAACCGTTCGTCAACGGGGCCGACGTGGGCGCGTTGCGGCCGGTCGAGTCGCGGCTGGCGCTGGCCGGCGGCGGCGACGTCGGGCGCTCGCCCGCCACGCTCGGCCGTACCACCCAACGCATCGTCTCGGGCCTGGTCACCCAGGGCAACAACGTGATCAATTACGTCAACAACCTGTACAACGCCACGTTCACCTGCGGCGCGCCGTCGGGTGGACCGTCCTACTGCGGCTGACCCGCAGGTAGGCCCGAGTGGCCGGGACCCAGCCCCCGGGTCCCGGCCACTCGACCGTCTAGGACGGGGCCGGGCTCGGTGTGGCGAGGCTGAGCGGGCGGTAGGGGTCGGGCATTCCGGGTACCGGCTCGGGGAGGTTCGCCAGCCGGCGCAGCTCGCGGACGCGGGCCCGGCCGGCCTCGGCCCGCGCGTCGTCCGCCGACCGCTCGGCCAGCGTCACCAGCAGGTCGCCGGTGCGGGCCTGCCAGTACGGGCAGCCGATCCGGTCCCACAGCACCGTCGCCTTGGCCAGGCAGCCCCGCGCCGGTTCGTCCCGGCCGGCGCTCAGGTGCAGGTCGCCCAGGTGGTACAGGGTCAGCGCGTGGCCGAACCGGTTCTCCAGCGCGCGGTAGGTGGCCAGGCACTCGCGGAACAGCCGGGCCGCCGTGTCCCGGTCGCCGTTGTCGGCGGCGAGCACGCCGAGCCACTGCCGGGCGTGCGCGACGCCGAGCCGGTCGCCGAGGATCGCCGACAGGGCGAGCGCCTCCCGCTGCGACGCCTCCGCCTCGTCCAGCGCGCCGCGGCCGCGGTGCACCAGGCCGAGCGCGCGCAGCTGGCTGACCACGCCGGCCGGGTACCCGACCCGGTGCGCCAGCGTCAGCGCCTGCAACAGGCAGCCCTCGGCCTCGTCCAGCCAGCCCTTCTCCAGGTACACCACGCTCATGCCGGAGCCCGCGTACACCTCGCCGCGCGCGTTGCCGGACCGGCGGCACAGGTTGACCGCCCGGCGGAAGCAGTCCAGCGCGGTGTCGTGCCGGCCGGCCAGCCGGTGCAGCAGGCCCAACCCGGACAGCGCGGCCGCCTCGCCGGCCGGCTCGCCGACGGTGGCGAAGCCGTCGGCGGCCCTGCCGAAGCAGACCATCGCGTCGGCGTACCGGTCCTGCACGGTGTGCAGCTCGCCGAGGTTGCGGTGCAGGACCGCGGCCGCGCGCACGTCCCCGGTCTCGGTGGCGGCGGCCAGCGCCAGCACGTGCGACTGCCGCCAGTCGTCCAGGTGCCCGCGGATCTCCAGGAACGTGGCGAGCGAGGCGGCGAGCTCCCACGTCGCGGCGGCGGTCGTCGTGGCGGTGCTGGTCGCGGTGCTGGTGGACTGGCGGATCAGCGCGAGCACGGTGGCGCGCTCGGCGGTGAACCACGCCATCGGGTCGGCGAGGGCCTCCTCCAGCAGGCCGGGCGGCAGCGTGTCCAGCGGGTCGGCCGGCAGCACCTCGCCGAGGAAACTGCTGCCCAGCCGCGCGTCGGACCGGCGCCCGACGGTCCGGTAGGTGTCCACCAGGCCGGCCAGCGCTGCCGCGCGCACCTCGTCCAGCTCCTCGCGCTCGGCGCACTCCCTGGCGAACAGCCGGGTCAGCTCGTGGAACCGGTACCGCTCGCCGCCCGGCGCGACCTCCAGCAGGTGCGCGTCCAGCAGCTGTTCCACCACGTGGTCGGCGTCGGCGTGCGGGTCGCCGGTCAGCACCGGCACCCACCAGCTCGGGAAGTCCGGGGCGTCGACGGTGCCGAGCAGCCGCCAGGCGCGCGCCACCGCGGCCGGCAGCCGGCAGTAGCTGAGCTGGAGGCTGGCCCGCACCTCCAGGTCGCCGGCGGTGAGCTCGTCCAGCCGGTGCCGCTCCGAGGCCAGCGCGGTGGCCAGCCGGGACAGCGTCCAGTACCGGCGGGCGGCCAGCCGCGAGCCGATGATGCGCAGGGCCAGCGGCAGCCGGCCGCACAGCTCGATCGCCCGGTCGGCGGCGTCCGCCTCGGCCCGTACCCGCTCCTCGCCGGCGAGCGCGCCGAGCAGGGCGCGGGCGGCGTCCTGGGACAGCACCTCCAGCTCCAGCACCCGCGCGCCCTCCAGGCCGCTCAGCCGGGCCCGGCTGGTGACCAGCACGGCCGAGCCGGCGGTGCCGGGGATCAGCGGGCGCACCTGCCGCTCGTCGGCGGCGTCGTCCAGCACCACCAGCACGCGGCGGTCGGCGAGCCGCTCCCGGTACAGCTGGGCGCGCTCGGCGAGGGTGCATGGGATCTCGGAGGCGGGGACGCCGAGCGCGCGCAGGAACCCGCCGAGCACCGCGGTCGGGTCGGCGTCCGGGCCGGCGCCGGTGCGCAGCTGGGTGTAGAGCTGGCCGTCCGGGTAGCTGGCGCGCAGC
>JBJMIH010000263.1:0-8611 GCA_045806985.1 Mycobacteriales bacterium
CCCCGGGAGTACGGGGAGGCCGCCAAGGTCGACGGCTGTGGAGAACTGCGCACACTGCTGCGGGTCATCATCCCGATGGCACGGCCGGGCATCGCCGCCGCGGCGCTGTTCCAGTTCTTCTACTCCTGGAACGACTACTACGGGCCGCTGCTCTACACGTCGGAATCCTCGAACAACTGGACCCTCTCGCTGGGCCTGTCGAGCTTCCGCAGTATGCACGGCACCGAGTGGAACCTGACGATGGCGCTGACAGTGCTCGTGATGCTGCCCGCCATCCTGCTGTTCTTCCTGGCCCAGAAAGCCTTCGTGCAAGGCGTGACGTTGACGGGAGTGAAGGGATGAAGCTTGCGGTCGTGGGCGGCGGGTCCACGTACACTCCGGAGCTCATCGAGGGTCTGGCCCGCCTGCAGGCCGTCCTCCCAGTGGACGAGGTGGTCCTCACCGACCCGGCCGCCGATCGGCTCCGGCTGGTGGGGCGGCTGGCCCGGCGGATGTTCGCCAAGGCCGGCCACCCCGGCAGGGTGCGCACCACCACCCGGCTGGACGAGGCGGCCGACGGCGCCGACCTGGTGCTGCTCCAACTCAGAGTCGGCGGGCAGCAGGCCCGGATGGTCGACGAGACGCTGCCGCTGCGGTTCTGTTGCATCGGCCAGGAGACCACCGGCGCCGGCGGCCTGGCCAAGGCGCTGCGTACGGTGCCGGTGGTGCGCGACATCGCCGGCCGGGTCGCGGCCAAGGCCGCGCCGGACGCGTGGATCATCGATTTCACCAACCCGGTCGGCATCGTCACCAGGGCGCTGCTGGACGACGGGCACCGCGCGGTCGGGCTGTGCAACGTCGCCATCGGCGTGCAGCGGATGGTGGCCAGGCTGATGGGTGTGCAGCCGGGCCGGGTCACCCTCGACCACCTCGGGCTCAACCACCTGACCTGGGTGCGGGCAGCCTATGTGGACGGTCAGGACGTGCTGCCGGCGCTGATCACCGAGCGCGGCGAGGAACTGGAGAAGCACGCCGGCCTGCCGCTCGAACTGCTCCGCCGGCTCGGCGTGCTGCCCTCCTACTACCTGCGCTACTTCTACGCCCACGACGCGGTCGTGGCGGAGCAGAAGGCGGAGCCGTCGCGGGCCGAGAAGGTGTTCACCATCGAGCAGAAGCTGCTGGAGATGTACGCCGACCCGACCCTGGACAGCAAGCCGGCGCTGCTGGAGGAGCGTGGCGGTGCGTACTACTCGGACGCGGCCGTGCAGCTCATGGTGTCGCTGGTGGACGAGGAGCGGGCCGAGGACGTGGGCGCGCCGCAGGTGGTGAACGTCCGCAACGAGGGCACCATGCCGTTCCTGCCCGACCGCGCGGTCGTGGAGGTGCCGGCGATGGTGGACTCGTGGGGCGCCCGGCCGTGCAAGGTCGGCGAGATCGACCCGCTGTACGCCGGGCTGATCTCGCACGTGTCCGGGTACGAGGAACTGGCACTGGAGGCGGCGATCAGGGGTGGCCGGGAGCGGGTCTTCGCCGCGCTGCTCGCGCACCCGCTGATCGGCCAGATCGAGGTGGCCGAGAAGCTCACCGACGAGCTGCTCGCCGCCAACAAGCAGTACCTGGCCTGGGCACGGTGAGCGCAGCAGCGCGCCGCGGTGTTGAGACGGCCGCAGCGCGGTTTGCGGAGGTCGGCTCGGCGGCGCATGAAGGCGCGATGCGGAGCGCACGGGGAGGCTCGGTGAGCGCAGCAGCGCGCCGCGGTGTCGAGGCGGCCGTAGCGCGGTTTGCGGAGGTCGGCTCGGCGGCGCATGAAGGCGCGGTGCGGAGCGCACGGGGGAAGCGATGAGCGGGGGAGCGGCGGCGGTACTGGCGGTCGACGGCGGCAACAGCAAGACCCACGTGGCCCTGCTGGCCGCCGACGGAACCGTGCTGGCCGCCGTTCGGGGGAGCGGCTCCAACCACCAGAACTCCAGCTACGACGGGGCGATGGCGGTGCTGACCGAACTGGTCGGCAAGGCCGCCGCGCGGGCCGGCCTGGACGGACCGCCGCCATACGCCGAGCAGGCCGTGTTCCACCTGGCCGGGGCCGACCTGGCGGACGAGATCGGCGAGCTGCGCGCGCGGCTGCTCGCCACCGGCTGGGCCGGCCGGCTGGAGGTCGACAACGACACGTTCGCGCTGCTCAGGGCCGGAGCGTCCGGACCGGACGCGGTCGCGGTCACCTGCGGCGGCGGCATCAACTGCGTGGGCGCGACGGCCGACGGCCGTACCCTCCGGTTCCCCTCGCTCGGCGTGGAGACCGGCGACTGGGGCGGCGGCGGGGCGCTCGGCATGGCGGCGCTCTGGCACGGGGTGCGGGCCGAGGACGGCCGCGGCGACCCGACCACCCTGGCGGCGCGGGTGGCGGCCCACTTCGGCCGGGCCACCGCGCTGGAGGTCGGCGAGGCCGTCTTCCGCGAGGTCATCGATCCGCAGCGGCTGCGCGAGCTGGCCCCGGCCGTGTACGAGGAGTGCCTGGCCGGCGACCGTACCGCCGGCAAGATCGTGCTGCGGCTCGGCCGCGAGGTCGCCGTCATGGCGCTCGCCGCGCTCGTCCGGCTGGACCTGCTCGACCGGCCCGCCGAGGTGGTACTCGGCGGCGGCCTGCTGACCGCCCACAATCCTGTGCTGCACGAGGAGATCGCCGCCCGCATCGCGGTTCGCGCACCCCTCGCGCGGGTACGTCTGCTGGCAGACCCGCCCGTCCTCGGAGCCGCCCTCCGGGCCTTCGACCTCCTCGGCACCACCCTCACCACCGAACCGGTGGTCCGCGGCTCCCTGTCGGCGGCGCTGGCGTAACTCAGGCCCGCCGCCGACAGGGCTCCCAAACTGGGAGAATGGCCGTATGCGCGTACTGGTCATCGGAGCGGGCATCGTCGGGGCGAGCGCGGCGTACCACCTCGCGAAGGTGGGGGTCGACGTCGAGTGGGTGGACCGGGGCGACCCCGGGCAGGCCACCAACGCCGGGGCCGGGGTGTTCTACCCGTGGATGGAGGAACCCGGCTGGCAGGGGCTCGCGCCGCTGGTGACCCACCACTACCCGGAGCTGGTCGCTCAGCTGCGGGGGTACGGGCCGGATCCCGGGTTCCACGTCGTCGGCGGCATCACGGTGGTGCCGACGCGGGAGGAGGCGGAGCGGGCCGCCGCCGTGCTGCGGGAGTTCGCCGCCCGGCCGGGCAACGAGGGCATGGGCGAGATCACCGTGCTGGAGCCCGGCGAGCCGGCGGCCCGGGTACCGGTGGTCGACCCGGACGTGGCGGGTTTCCACACCAGCGGCATGGGCAGGGTGGACGGCCGCCTGCTGCGGGACGCGCTGCACGCCGCGGCGCTCGACCACGGCGCCCGCTTCCGTACCGGTGAGGTGACCCTGGCACCCGGTACCGCGACGGTCGACGGCGAGCCGGTACCCGCCGACCGGATCGTGGTCGCCGCCGGGGCCTGGTCGGTCGAGCTGTGCCGGCCGCTCGGCGTGGAACTGCCGGTGTACCCGCAGCGCGGCCAGATCCTGCACTTCGCCGTCGCCGACCACGACACCGCGAGCTGGCCGAACGTCCGCAACACCACCGACCAGTACCTGCTCGGCTTCCCCGGCGGCCGGATCGTCGGCGGCGCCACCCGCGAGGAGGCCGGCTTCGACCACCGGCTCACCGCCGGCGGCGTGCACCGCGTCCTCGGCGCGGTCCTCGCGATGGCCCCGGGCCTGGCCGACGCCACCCTCGCCGAGACCCGCATCGGCTTCCGCCCGATGAGCCGCGACGGCTTCCCGGTCCTCGGCCCGCTCCGCACCGCCCCCGACGTGATCGTGGCCACCGGCCTCGGCCGCAACGGCCTCACCCTCGGCCCCTACACCGGCCTGCTCGCCGCCGACCTCACCCTCGACCGCACCCCACCCCTCGACCTGACCCCCTACCGCCCGGACCGGTGAGTGGTGATGAAGTCGCGGTAGTAGTCGTAGCTGGCCTTGGGGGTGCGGCGCTGGGTGTCGTAGTCGACGTGGACCAGGCCGAAGCGCTGGCTGGTGCCCTCTGCCCACTCGAAGTTGTCGATGAGTGACCAGACGTAGTAGCCGCGGACGTCGACGCCGTCGGCGAGGGCGCTGCGCACCGCGCCCAGGTGGCTGTCGAGGTACGCGACCCGGTCCGGGTCGTCGACGCGACCGTCCGGGCCGGGGGTGTCCGGCCAGGCCGAGCCGTTCTCGGTGATGTGGATCGGCGGCAGGTCGGGACCGTACCGGTCGCGCAGGCCGGAGAGCAGGTCGCTGAAGGCCTCCGGGACGACCGGCCAGTCGAAGCCGGTGCGCCGCACCTCGGGCGGGTACTCGACCACGCCGAACCCGAGTGCCGCGCCGAGCGCGCCCAGCCGCTCGTCGTCGCTGGCCGGCCCGGCGGCCGGGTCGCGGACCTGGATCGGCGCGTAGTAGTTGACGCCGAGGAAGTCCAGCGGGGCCGCCATCGTGGTGAGGTCGCCGCTCTCCACCACGCCGAGCGCGTCGAAGGCCGCGTCCACGCCCTGGCCCGGGTACCGCCCGCGCAGCACCGGGTCGAGGTACATCCCGTTGATCCACGCGTCGGCCCTGGTGGCGGCGGCCGCGTCCGCGTCGGTGTCCTCCACCGGGTACGGCGGGGTCAGGTTGAGCGTGATGCCGACCGGCACGCCCGGTGACGCGGCGCGCAGCACCGGAACCGCCAGCCCGTGCCCGAGCAGCAGGTGGTGCACCGCGGGCAGGGCGCCGAGGCCGAGGTCCCTGCCGGGCGCGTGCCGGCCGACCGCGTACCCGTAGATCGCGCTGCAGAACGGCTCGTTCAGGGTGATCCACCTGGCCACCCGGTCGCCGAGCCGCTCCGCGACGATGCCGGCGTACTCGGCGAACCGCTCCGCGGTGGCGCGGGTCAGCCAGCCGCCGGCGTCCTCCAGCGGTTGCGGCAGGTCCCAGTGGTACAGCGTCGCGGCCGGCGCGATGCCGGCCTCGAGCAGCCCGTCCACCAGCCGGGAGTAGAAGTCCAGCCCCTTCGGGTTGACCGGCCCGGACCCGGCCGGCTGCACGCGCGGCCACGCCAGCGAGAACCGGTACGACGTCACGCCCAGGTCCGCCATCAGCCGGATGTCCTCGGGCCAGCGGTGGTAGTGGTCGCAGGCCACGTCGCCGGTCTCGCCCGTCTTCACCCTGCCGGGGGTGTGCGTGAAGGTGTCCCAGATGGACGGTCCGCGGCCGTCCTCGGTGACGGCGCCCTCGATCTGGTACGCCGCCGTGGCCACCCCGAACTCGAACCCGTCCGGAAACCCGCCGGCCATCAGCGGGCCGCCAGGGTGTTGGCGACGACGGACAGGAAGGCGTCGTTCTCGGCGGCCGTGCCGATGGTGACCCGCACGCCGTCCGGGGTGTACGGCCGGACGATGACGCCGCGCCGCTCGCAGGCGGCGGTGAACTCGGGCCCGGCCTCGCCGGCCAGTGGCAGCCAGATGAAGTTGGTCTGGCTCTCCGGTGGGATGTCCACACCCATCCGGGCCAGCTCGGCGGCCACCCGGTCCCGCTCGGCGGTCACCGCGGTCACCCGTTCGGCCAGCTCGGCGGCTGCGGCCGGTTCCAGCGAGGCCAGCGCGGCGGCCTGGGCGAGGGTGTTCACCGCGAACGGCACGGTCACCCTGCGCAGGGCCTCGACCACTTCGGGGTTGGCCACGCAGTACCCGACCCGCAGCGACGCCAGCCCGTACGCCTTGGAGAACGTCCGCAGCACGGCCACGTTCCGGCGGCCGCGCGCCAGCTCCAGCCCGTCCGGCACGTCCGGGTCGGTGACGAACTCCCGGTACGCCTCGTCGAGCACGACCAGCACGTCGCCGGGCACCGCGTCGAGGAACTTCTCCAGCTCGGCGGCACGGTTGGCGGTGCCGGTCGGGTTGTTGGGGTTGCAGACGAAGACCAGTCCGGTGCGGTCGGTGACCGCCTCGGCGAGCGCCGCCAGGTCGTGGCGGTGGTCACCGTCCAGCGGCACCTGCACGGCCCGCGCCCCGACCTGCCCGGTCACCACCGGGTACGCCTCGAACGACCGCCAGGCGAACACCACGTCGTCGCCCGGCCCGGCGAACGCCAGGGCCAGGTGCTGGCACAGCCCGACCGTGCCGGGACCGACCTGGATCTCCGCCGTGCTCACCCCGTGCCGGGCGGCCAGCGCGGCGGTCAGCTCGCGGCAGGCCGGGTCGGGGTAGCGGTGCAGCGAGCCGGCCGCCGTCACCGCGATCGCCTCCACCACCGACGGCAGCGGGCCGAACGGCACCTCGTTCGAGGCGAGCTTGATCGCGTCGGCGATGCCCAGCTCGCGGGCCAGGTCGGCCGGGCTTCGACCGGCCCGGTAGGGCGGGAGCGCTGCCACGGTGGAGCGGGTGCGGACGCTCATGGTTCTCCTTCGCCAGATCCTTTCGAGGCTAGCCCTGCGGGTACCCGGGCGGTCCGCCCGTCCCGCCGGCCGGGACACCGGCCCTGACCACCAGCGTGTGCGCCGCCCTGTCGTGCAGCGACCGGGAGTGCGGCCTGTCCCACAGCGGCCACAGCGCGGCCAGCCCCCGGTACAGGAAGCCCGCGCAGCACAGCGGGAACACCGCCATCGGCCCCTGCCACAGCAGCGCCCGGCCCAGGCTCTGGCCCCAGCTGATCGGCTGCCGGTCCACGGCCCTGACGACCTTGATCCCGACCGCCCGCTTGCCCAGCGTGGCCCCCCACAATCCGTGACAGAGCAGGTCGTACAGCACGAATACGACAGCCATCGCGGCGAAGGCCTTCAGCTCGGCGGTCGCCAGCGGCGCGGCCAGGTCGTTGTACTCCTGGCTGCCGATGGAGGGCCGGGCCTTGATGTAGTCGCGGACCGGCGGGGCCAGCAGCGTGTACCAGATCGGGGCGGTGAGCAGCCACAACAGCGTCTCGTCCAGCAGCCGGGCGCCGAACCGCTGGCCCCAGCCGGCGACCGACGGGTCCTTCGACAGCGGGATGTAGCCGTACGGCGCGGCCGGGTGGCCGGGCGGCGCGGGGTACTGGCCGGACGGTGGCGGCGGGTACTGGCCGGGTGGCGGCGGGTACTGGCCCGGGTACGCCGCGTCCTGCGGGGGCGGCGGCTGGGGCGGGGCCTGCTGCGGCGGGGGCGGTGGAGGCGCCACCGGCGACTGGCCGGCGGGCGCGCCGTACGGGGCCGCCGGCCGGCCGCGGTGGGCGGCGCCGCCCGGCGACACCCAGGTCTGGTCGCCTGGGCGCTGCTCCGGAGGCTCGGTCATGCCCGTATCCTGCCCCACGGCTCGCGGAGGGTGGAACGCGACAGGGGGCGCGCCGCGCGGGCACGCCCCCTGCCGGGTGAGCTGGTGATCGTCAGTACTGGCCGTAGCCGGGCTGCCCGGGCGGGCCGGCGGCGGCCATGTCGAGCCGGGACACCCTGGTGTGGGCGGCCTTGTCGTGCAGGCACTGCCGGTACGGCTTGTCCCACAGCAGCCAGAGCGCGTTCAGCAGGCCGAAGATCGCGCCGAGGCACGGCACGATCGGGATCAGCGTGTACACGGCGGACCGGATGGCCGCCTCGCCCTGCGTGATCGGGCCGCCGTCGAGCCGGACGACCTTGGTGTTGAGCAGTCGCTTGCCGATCGTCTGGCCCCACATGCCGTGCTGGATCCAGTCGTACAGGAAGTACAGCACGTACGTGGGGATGGTCAGCTTGAGCTGGTCGCCGTAGTTGGTGGCCGAGTAGCTGCCACCCAGCGCCAGGCCGATGACCGTGCCCACGATGCCGACGATGATGCCGTCGACGATCCGGGCGAGCAGGCGGCGCCACCATTCCGGCGCCGACGGGTCGTAGGCCGAGCCCCAGGCGCCGGCGGGTGGCTGGCTGTACTGCGGCGCCGTCGGCGGGCCCCCGGCCGGCTGCCCGTACTGCGGCGCCTGCGGCGGTCCACCCGCCGGCTGGCCGTACTGGGGCTGGCCGTACTGGGGCTGCCCCGGTGGGGGTTGGGGAGCGCCCCCACCGGGGTTGGTCCAAGGCTGGTCCCCGGGACTGCCCGGGGGCGGTGGCTGTGTCATGCGCACCATCGTGGCCCAGGTCGGGCCAGACGGCGAGGATTTTCGTCAGAGGTTCCCCCGGCGAGCCTGCTCGCGCTCGATGGCTTCGAACAGCGCCTTGAAGTTCCCCTTGCCGAATCCCTGCGAGCCGTGCCGCTCGATCAGCTCGAAGAACACGGTCGGCCGGTCCTGCACCGGGTTGGTGAAGATCTGCAGCAGGTAGCCGTCCTCGTCCCGATCCACCAGGATGCGGCGCCTCCGCAGCTCCTCGATCTCGGTGCGGACGGTGCCGATCCGGGCCCGCAGTTCCGGGTCCAGGTAGTAGCTGTCCGGGGTGCCGAGGAATTCCAGGCCGGCGGCGCGCATACCGTCCACGGCGGACAGGATGTCGTCGACCAGCAACGCGACGTGCTGCACGCCGGGGCCGCCGTAGAACTCGAGGTACTCGTCGATCTGGGACTTCTTCTTGCCCACCGCCGGCTCGTTGAGCGGGAACTTCACCTTCCGGTCGCCGTCGGCGACGACCTTGCTCATCAGCGCGGAGTACTCGGTGGCGATGTCGTC
>JBJMIH010000264.1:0-22106 GCA_045806985.1 Mycobacteriales bacterium
CCTTCGCCGCGTCGGCCGCCGTACGGGCCTCGGACTGCGAGCCGCTGGTGTCCGGCGGGTCGACGGTGCCGGACATGGCCGCCCGCTGCTTGGCGCGCTCGGCCGCGACCGCCTCCGGGCTGGGCGGCGCCGCCGGCTCGCCCTCCTGCTGGCCGCCCGCGGCGCCGCCAGCCGGCGCCTGCCGGGCCTTGGCGGCGTCGATCTGCTGCTGGGCGCGGGCCTGGAGGGCGGGGGGCACCCCGCCGCCGGTGGCCTGTCGCTGGACGGCGGGGCGGCCCCGGCCCAGCAACCTGCCGACCGCCGCGTTGCCGGCCGCGCGTTGCAGGGCGAGGATGCCGGGCAGCCCCGGCCCGGGACCGTCGCTCTCGGTGGCGGCCCGCTGCCGGTCGTCGGACCGGTCGTGGTCGTCCGCGCGCTCCGTCTCCCGCACGGCTCCAGCCTGGCCGGTGCCGGCCCGCCGGGGACGGGGGCACGGTTCCGTCCTCTGCGCACGGTTGGCTGCCCGAACGGGCAGCGGCGGCTCAGCCGGTCCCGGCGGCCTTGGCGTTGAGGTAGCGCTGTTCGGGGATGCTGGTGGCGAGCCGGGCGGCGGTGGCGTAGGCGGCGCGGGCCTGGTCGGGATCGCCGGCCATCGCGAGCAGGTGGGCGTGTACGGCGTGCAGGCGGTGGTAGTGGCGCAGGCGCCGGTCGGCCAGCAGCGGTTCGAGCATGGCCAGGGCGGCGGCCGGGCCGGCGACGTGGGCGACCGCGACCGCGTGGTTGAGGGTGACCACCGGGCCGTGGGTGAGCGCGTCGAGCATCCGGTACAGGGTGTCGATCTGCGCCCAGTCGGTGCCGGCGGCGGTCGGGGCCTCGGCGTGCACGGCCGCGATCGCGGCCTGGAGCTGGTACGGGCCGACCGGCCCGGTCGGCAGCGCGGCCTCGACCAGCCGGACACCCTCGGCGATCAGCGCCCGGTCCCACCGCGACCGGTCCTGCTCGGCCAGCGGTACCAGCGAGCCGTCGGCGCGGGTGCGGGCGGTCCGCCGCGCGTGGGTGAGCAGCATCAGCGCCAGCAGGCCGGTCACCTCGCCGGCCGCGGGCAGCCGCCGGTGCAGCTCGCGGGCCAGCCGGATCGCCTCGGCCGCGAGCGACGTGTCGGTCAGGCCACCCGGCGACCGCCCGCAGCGTCAGCGCCACCTGCGACGGGCGGGTCAGCGCCGGGTGGCAGCACAGCAGCAGCAGGGTCAGCGAGTCGTCCTGCTCGCCCGCCCCGCCGCCGAGCGTGTCGGCGGCGGGGGCGAGGTGCGCCTCGGCGGGGGTACGCCGGACGACCAGCAGCTCCCGTTCGGCGCGGGTCTGGTCGGCCCGCCACTGGTCCACCAGCCGCCGGGACGCCACCCTGATCAGCCAGCCCCGCGGGTTGTCCGGCGTGCCGTCGGCCGGCCACTGCCGCGCCGCCGCCAGCAGCGCCTCCTGTACCGCGTCCTCGCACCGGTCGAAGTCGCCGTGGTGGCGCACGAGCGCGGCGAGGACGTCCGGCACGCACGCGCGCCAGACGTCCTCGAGACCGGCGGTGGTCACTGGTCGTCGCCGCCGGGCCACATCGCGGGCCGCAGCTCGACCGTGTTGCCCGGCCCGGCGAACCGCGCGGCGAGCTGCTCGGCCCGCTCCCGGCTGGCGCAGTCGACCAGGAAGAACCCGGCCAGCTGCTCCTTGGCCTCCGCGTACGGGCCGTCGGTGGCCACGTGCCCCTCCGGCCCCCACCCGTACACGGTGGAGGAGGCCGGGTCGGCCAGCGCCTCGGCGGTCACCAGCTCACCCGACCCCGAGATCTCCGCCAGCAACGCCTCGAACTGCCGGTCCATCTCCGCCTGCCGGTCCGCCGGCACCGCCCGCCCCTCGGCGGTGTAGTGCGTGGTCGGGTGCCCCCACGGGTCGGGGTTGGAGTGGATCAGGATCACGTACTTCATGGTGGGACCTCCTCGTACCTCGAGCGCGAGCGCCCTCCGCCGCGCTTCCGGACGGGACGTCGGAGCCGCCGGCCCGTTCTCGACACCGACTACTGGGTGCAGTCGGTGGTCTGCGGTGCGGTGGTGGCGGCGGGCTCCTGGTCGGCGAACTGGGTGCGGTACAGCTCGGCGTACAGGCCGCCGGCGGCGAGGAGTTCGGCGTGCCGGCCGGACTCGACCAGCCGGCCGCCGGCGATGACGAGGATGCGGTCGGCCTGCCGGATGGTGGACAGGCGGTGGGCGATGACGACGGAGGTGCGGCCGGCCAGCGCCAGGTCGAGCGCCTGCTGGACGGCGCGCTCGGACTCGGAGTCGAGGTGGGCGGTGGCCTCGTCCAGCACCACCAGGTCGGGTTCCTTGAGGAACAGCCGGGCCAGCGCCAGCCGCTGCTTCTCGCCGCCGGACAGCCGGTACCCGCGCTCCCCCACCACCGTGTCCAGCCCCTCGGGCAGGCTCTCCACCAGGCCCCACACCTGCGCCGCCTTGAGCGCGTCGGTGATGTCGCCGTCGGTGGCGTCGGGCCGGGCGTACCGCAGGTTGGCGCCGATCGTGTCGTGGAACAGGTGCGGGTCCTGGGTGACGTAGCCGACCCGCTCGCGCAGCGAGGCCAGCGTCGCGTCGCGCACGTCGACACCGCCGAGCCGGACCGCGCCGCCCTGCACGTCGTACAGCCGCCCGACCAGGGCGCTGATCGTGGTCTTGCCGGCGCCGGACGGCCCCACCAGCGCGACCATCTCGCCCGGCCGCACCTGGAAACTGACGTCGTGCAGCACCTGCTGGTTGGGGGTGGTGTCCAGGACGGCGACCGCCTCCAGCGAGGCGAGCGAGACCGCCTCGGCGCTCGGGTAGGTGAAGTCCACGTGCTCGAACTCCACCCCGAGCGGCCCGACCGGCAGCTCGACCGCGTCCGGCTTCTCGTCGATGAGCGGCTTCAGGTCGAGCACCTCGAAGACCCGCTCGAAGGACACCAGCGCGGTCATCACGTCGACGTTGAGGTTGGACAGCGCGGTCAGCGGCCCGTACAGCCGGCCGAGGTACGCGGTGAGCGCCACCAGCGTGCCGACGTCCAGCGCCCCCTCGGCGGCCATCACGCCGCCCCACCCGTACACCAGCGCGGTGGCCAGCGACGCGGTGAGCATCAGCGACAGGAAGAAGATCCGGCTGTACACGGCCTGGGTGACGCCGATGTCCCTGACCCGGGAGGCCCGCCTCGCGAACTCGGCGTTCTCGTCGCCCGGCCGCCCGAACAGCTTGACCAGCAGCGCGCCGGCCACCCCGAACCGCTCGGTCATCTGGTTGCCGAGCCCGGCGTTGAGGTTGTACGACTCCCGGGTGATGCCCTGCAACTTGCGCCCCATCAGCCGGGCCGGCAGCAGGAACATCGGCAACATCGCCAGCGAGACCAGGGTGATCTTCCACGACAGCAGGAACATCGCCAGCAGCGTGAGCGCCACCGTGAGCAGGTTGCTGACCGCGCCGGACAGCGTGCCGGTGAACGCCTGCTGGGCGCCGAGCACGTCGCTGTTCAGCCGGGTGACCAGGGCGCCGGTCTGGGTGCGGGTGAAGAACGCGATCGGCATCCGCTGCACGTGCGCGAACACCTTGCGGCGCATGTCGTAGATGAGGCCCTCGCCGACCACGGCGGACAGCCAGCGCTGCACCAGCGACAGGCCGCCGTCCACGATCGCCAGCCCTGCCACGAGCAGGGCGAGCGTGACGATGAGGCCCTTGCGGTGGTCGACGATGCCCTGGTTGATGATCTCCCGGTAGATCAGCGGGGTGGCGGCCGTGATCGCCGCGTCGAACAGGATCGTGATCAGGAAGAACACCAGCTGGCGGCGGTACGGGCCGGCGAAGCCGAGCACCCGCCGCAGCGTGCCCTTGGCCAACTTCTGCTTCGTCACCGAGGAGTCGCGCAGCAGCGACCGCATCCCGGCGACCGGGCCGCCCATACCCCCGTGCATCGCCACCGCAGTTACCTCTCTTCCACCCTCCTCACCCCGCGTACGTACAAATGTAATCCTGTAATCAGCCGTCGGCCATGTGCGCCAGATCACGCAACCGCCGCAGCTGGGCGGCCCGCTCCGCCGCGCACTGCGCGTCCAGGTCGCGGCCGGCCGCGCCGGCCAGCAGCGCCTTGGTCTCCACCACCGCGTCCCGCGGGGCCGCCAGCAGGGCCGCGACCAGGTCGGCGACGGCGCCGTCCAGGTGGTCGGCGGGCACGACGAGGTTGGCCAGGCCGATCCGGGCCGCCTCCGCCGCCGACACCCGCCGGCTGGTCACGCAGATCTCCAGCGCCCTGGCGTACCCGACGAGCTCCACCAGCGGTTTCGTGCCGGTCAGGTCGGGGACCAGGCCGAGCCCGGTCTCGGCCATGCACAGCTGCGCGTCCTCGGTGAGGATCCGCAGGTCGCAGGCGAGGGCGAGCTGGAAGCCGGCGCCGATGGCATGGCCCTGGACGGCGGCGACCGAAATCAGGTCGGGGCGGCGCAGCCACCGGAACGCCTCCTGGTACCCGGCCATCGTCGTGTCCGGCTCCGGGTCGGCGAGCAGGTCCGTGAAGCTGCCCTCGCCGGGCACGCCCTCGGGGGTGAACATCCGGCGGTCCAGGCCGGCGGAGAAGGCCCTGCCGGCCCCGCGCACGATCACCACCCTGACCGTGCCCGGCAGGTTCCTCGACACCTCGCGCAGGGCCACCCAGGTGTGCGGCGTCTGCGCGTTCAGCACCTCCGGGCGGTCCAGCGTGACGCTGGCCACCGCCCCGGACGCGTCCAACTCGCAGCGGACCCCGGAGCCGCCCCGTTCCCGCTCCGGCGTGCTGCTACCGGCACTAGTCGCCATCGGCACTCCCTCGGTACCCGGACTCACCAACGAGCGGAGAGATCGGGGTACCGAGGGTACCGATCGCTACGATCCGGGCTTGCTTCCCGCCCCGACCGTCGCGGTCCGCCGACCACGGGTCGCCCCGCCGCGGCTCCGCATGTTGACGCCTGATTCGGTGAGAATGCGGTGTACGAACCCGTACGACCGCCCGGACGCTGCGGCCAGCGCGCGGATGCTGGCACCCGCGTCGTACTGCTTGCGGAGCTCGCTGGCGAGCTTCTCGCGTTCCGTACCGGTGATCCGACTGTGTTTCTTCAGGTCGGCCACGATGCTGCCTCCCCTCTCGTGACCACGGTGTGTGGTCGGCGCTGCTGTGACCATGATTGCCCAGGTGGGGCCGAACGGCGAGCGGAACGACCACACCGGCCGCCAGGTTCTTGCGCCGAGGGCGTCTCACTACCCTGTGCCCATGCCTCAGCAGCCATCGGCCGGTTCACCCGCGAACCTGCCACGCGCCAAGGGGGCACAGTCTCAGGATGATCCAGTCGCGGCCGGATCGCCAGAGCCTGGAAACGAGCATTCCACGTCTCCCCCGTTTTCGCCCGGGAAAGATCCAAGTTCCTGGGGCGACCTGGTGCGATGGGCGGTGCTGGTGGCGGGCCTGGTGGGCACCGGCTGGCTGCTGCTGGGGCACATCGGGGGCAGATCGGACTTCCCCTTCGGCGTGCCCTTTCGGGCAACGAGCTCGCCGGCGGCCCTGCTCGCCCCGCTCGTCGCGGTCGCGGTGCTGGTCGGGACCTGCGTGCCCGGCCCGGTGGCGCGGGCGTACACGCGGCTGCCCTGGCCGCTGCTGGCGACTGTCGGATATCTGACGGCGCTGGTGTGGAGCCTCGCCCTGCTCGCCTGCCGGGGCGTGCCCGGCCACGGCTCCCGGCACGACCCGGCACCGCTGCTGGCCGGCGCGGCCAGGGCCGGCGACCACCCGCTGCGGCTGTTCCGCGCCACCCCGCACGGCGACCACCCGCCCGGCGCACTGCTCGCGGTGTGGCTGCTGCGCCGGCTCGGCGCCGACCAGCCCGGCCGGCTCGCGGTGGCGTTCTGCGCGATCGGCGCGCTGGTGGTACCGCTGGTGCTGGCCAGCGTGCGGTCGCTGGCCGGGGCCGAGCGGGCGCTGCTGCCGGCGCTGGCGCTGCTGCCCGCGCTGGCCTGGGCGCCGCAGACAGTGGACGCCGTCCCGGCCGCCCTCGGCGCGGCGGCCGTCACCTGCGGCGTGGTGGGCAGCGAGCGGCGCAAGCCGATCGGGCGGACCGCCCCGTGGGCGCTGCTGACCGGGCTGCTGCTCGGCCTGTTGGGGCTGTGCTCCTACCTCGCCCCCGCGCTCGCGGTCGCCGTCATCTGCACCTACTTCGTCCGCCGCCAGGCCGCACTCAACCTGCTCACCTGCCTGGCCGCGCTGCCGCCGGTCGCGCTCGCCGCGCACTGGGGATTCCACTGGACCAACGGGCTGACGGCCGCACGGCACGCCGCCCGCGCCGCCGCCCGCGCCGGCGGCCACTCCACCGGCCAGCAGGTGCTGGCCGCGCTGCTGGTGCTGCTGGTCGCCGGCGGCCCGGCGCTGGTCGCCGCCGTTCGCGGGGTCCTGCGCACCCCGGGGTGGCCGTTCCTCGTCGGCGCCGCGGCCGGCGTGATCTGCGTGCTCGCGACCGGGGTGGGCAGGGCCGACCCGGGCGGCGCGCTGCTGCCGTACGTCCCGTGGCTGGTCACCGCCGCCGTACCGGCCCGGGGCGGCCCGCCGCCGCTGCGCGCCACCGGCGGCGGGGCCGCCGGGATCGTCCTGGCGCGACTGTTGTATCCCTGGTAAACCCGCTGGGTAGTTCTGTGGGCCAGAATCCTGACAGGCACTGGAATGTCACCCGTATCGTTGCGGTTGTCAGGACCGTCCTGCTGACAGGGAGGTCGCCATGGCGAGCGAGCGGGGGCTGCTCCGCCCGCGGCTGCTGGCGGCCCTGCACCAGGCCCCGCGGGCGTTGCTGGTCGCGCCGGCCGGCTTCGGCAAGACCACCGTGCTGGAGCAGTTCACCGGGTTCCGGCAGGGTCCGGTGGCCAGGCTGGTGCCGGGGGTGCGCGGCCTCGGCGTCGCGCTGGACGGGCAGCGGCCGCGGGCCGCGAGCGCGTTCATCACCCAGCTGGACACCGTTCCCGACGTGCTGCTGCTCCTCGACGACGCGCACGAGCTGACCGGTACCCCGGCCGAGGACGACCTGGCCGCGCTGGCCGACGCGCTGCCGGCGTCCGCGCAGCTGCTGCTGGCCGGCCGGTCGCGGCCCGCCCTGGTCGGCGCCGACTGGCTGGTCCTCGGCCCGGAGCTGCTGCGGTTCCGGCCGCCCGAGGTGACCCGGCTGTTCGCCGAGGTGTACGGGGTGCCGATCCCGCCGGAACGGGCCGCCGAGCTGGCCACCAGGACCGGCGGCTGGGCGGTTGGCCTGCGCAGGTACTACGAGACCCAGCTCGCCCCGCGCGGCGCCATCCGGGAACGGCCGCGCCGGCCCCAGCTCTCCCACGCGCCCGCTCCCCCGCCGTCGCCGGCCCGGCCGGCGGCACTGCCGCGCGGCTGGACCGGGCCGCAGGTGGCGGTCAGGTGCTTCGGCGGGTTCCGGCTCACCGTCGAGGGCCGCCCCGCCGACCTGCGCGGCCTGCCCGCCGACTGCGCGGCGCTGCTGCGGGCGATGGCCTGGCAGCCCGGCCGTGCGGTGCCGGCGCCGCCGAACCTGGCCAGCCGGCTGGCGGCCGCGCTGGACCGGTACGGGCTGGGCCGGTACGGCCTGCGGGTGGCCGGGTCGGCGGAGGGGTACCGGCTGGTGCTGCCGCCCGGCGGGACCGTGGACGTGGCCACCTTCACCCAGTCCAGGGCGGCCTGGCGGGCGGCGGCCGAGGCCGGCGACGCGGAGCGGGCCAGGGCCGCGCTGCGGGCGGCCGTGGCGGCGTACTCCGGCGACCTGCTGCCCGAGGAGGGCCCCCGGCTGGCGGCCGCCCGCACCGCGTTCCGGCGGGCCGCGGCCGTCGCCACCGGCGCCCTGGCCGCCGCCGAGCTGGAGGCCGGGAATGCCGACGCCGCCGCCAGAGCCGCCCACCACGCGGCCGCTCTGGCGCTACCGTGGCAGGGTGAATCCCCGCCGACTGTGCCCCATCGGACAGGACAAACTGCACGCGAAGCACTTCCATCGCGAGGGTCCGGTCGGGTAGGAAGTTTCGTATGGACTCAGCCGCCTCGGAGCGATCCCCCCGCTCGCTGACCTCGCCAGTCCGCATCCTGGTCCCGGCGCTCGCCGTATGTGGCCTGGTGATGGCCTCGACGCCGGCCTACGCGGACCCCGCCAGCAGCGTGAAATCGCTGTCTACGGTGGATGCCCAGGCGACAGTGGCCGAGCTGGGTCTCAAGCAGGCCTACGCCACGGCGGAGCGGTACTCCGAGGCCGTCAACGCGGCCAACGCCAGGCTCGCGGTGCTGGACATCCAGATCGCCGGCGTGAACACCCAGCTCACCGAGGCGCAGGCCAAGCTGGCCGCGCTCCCCGACGTGCCGCCGGCCACCACCGACCCGGCGTCCAGCTCCGCCGGGGGCGCGCGGCAGGCCACCGGCCCGGCCGGCGCGCCCGCCAGCCCCTCGCCGTCCCCGTCCGACACGCAGCCGTCCGGCTCGCCGTCGCCGTCCCCGTCGACGTCCACGTCCGGATCGACCGGGCCGGCCACCCCGGCCACCCCGGCCACGCCGCCCGGCCCGACCGCCGCCCAGCTGGAGGCGATCGACCGCGCCGACCGCGAGGTCGCCCGGCTGCAGGGTGAGCTGTCCCAGCTGACCACCCAGCGGACGGCGGCAGCCGCCGACCTGGCCACCAACCAGCAGGCGCTGTCCCAGCAGGCCGCCGCCATCCAGGCCAGGATGGCCGCGATGAGCCCGGCCGTGCGGGCCCGGCTGGCCGCGTACCAGGCCTACATGGACGCCGCGAACCGGGCCGCCTGGGCCGACCTGATGGCCAAGTACGACCCGGCCAAGACCGCCGCCGGCAAGGGCATGCACCCGGGGCCGCAGGCCGACGCCGCGGTCCGGTTCGCCCTCGCCCAGCTGGGCGTCCCGTACGTGTGGGGCGGCGAGAGCCGGTCCGGATACGACTGCTCCGGACTGGTGCAGGCCTCGTACGCGAGCGCCGGTGTCGGGCTGCCGCGGGTGTCCCGCGACCAGTTCTGGGCCGGCACCCACATCGGGCTGGCCGACCTGCTGCCCGGCGACCTGATGTTCTGGGCGGACAACCCCTCCGACCCGGCGACCATCCACCACGTGGCGATGTACATCGGGCAGGGCATGGTCGTGGAGGCCCCGGAGCCCGGCGACGTGGTGAAGGTGGTGCCGGTGTGGTTCTCCGGGTTCGCCGGCGCCGTCCGGGTGGTGCCCGCGGTGGGCGGCCCGGCGCCGAAGCCGGTGCCGATCCCGCAACCGCAGCCGCAACCCAAGCCGCAACCGCAGCCCGGCCCGGGTTCGCCGACCGGCACGCAGCCCGCGCCGCCGCCGGGAGGCTCGAAGCCGCCGAGCAAGCCGCCGTCGTCACCGCCGCCGACCACGCCCTCCAGCCCGCCGCCGACCAGCTCGTCGCCGTCGCCGAGCCCGTCGTCGTCCGGCTCCAGCGCGACCGACCCGACGCCGACGCCGTCCGGCTCGCCGTCCGCGGCCGACGCGTCGCCGAGCGCCTCCGCCAGCGACTCGTCCAGCGGGGGGTGACCGGCCGGGCAGTATCCCGCGGTCGCCGGTACCCTGCTGCTGAGCCCAAGTGGGGAGATCATCGGTGATCGTGCGCTACTACCGGATCGGGGGCCGGGGCGTTCCCGGCGACGGCGAGACCTTCGAGCTGGACGACGACGGCACGCTCACGGCGTGGCGGACCGTCGCCGCGGGTGCGGTGGGCCGGTTGGCCGGGAAGGTCGAGCCGGACGTCCTCGCGACGACGATCGCGCTGGCCAACGCCGCGGCCACGACCCCGCCACCGACCGTGGCGCAGCCGTCGGACCGGCCGTACGAACAGGTCGAGCTGCCGTCCGCGGCCGCCCACACCGCCCATCTCGGCCTCCGCGACAGCTTGGTGGCCGGGGAGGTGGATGCGGCGGCGCCACCCGAGGACGACGCGGCCAGGGACCCGTGGGCCGCGCTCGCCCGGCACTGCCGGCGGCTGCTGGACGCGGCGGTGGAGCACCCGGTCGCCGCGATCGCCCTGGAGTCCGTCGCCGGGTCGGCCAAGGCCCGGCTGGCGCACCGCGGCGAGGAGCCGGTCACGCTGGACCTGACCGGCCTGCGGCCGCGCGCGGTCCTGCACACGGAGCGCGGCGAGCCGGTGGACGAGTGGGTGGGCCAGACGCCGAGCCGGCGCACCTCCAGCCTGGTCGACATGGTCGTCGCCGGGCCGGGCTGGCACCACGACGTGGTGGCCGAGCACGGGTTCGCGCCAGGCCCCGGCGAGACCGTGACGCTGGCCGTCGACTTCACGATCGTCGCCCCGCTGGCCCCGGTTCCGGTGCAGGTACGCACGGGCTGATCGAGCCCGGTACCGGGACGAACCACCTGCCGTTTCACCCGACACGGGTGACCGGTACGGCCGCGAGCCGACCGGCACTGCGGGTAGTAAGAGTTCCATGACTGTTCCGTTACAGCGCGTCCGCCGCCGGCGCAGTCCGGGCCGGTGGACCGCAGAACTCGCCGTCATTCCGCTCGCCGCCGCCACGCTCGCGGTCCTCCCGGGGACCCCGGCCGCCGGCACGGCAGGCGCCGCCACCGCGCCGACACAACACGCCCAGACCGCGGTCCAGTACGCCCAGTCCCACCTGGGCGCGCCGTACCGCTGGGGCGGCACCGGTCCGAGGGCGTTCGACTGCTCGGGCCTGGTGTGGGCGGCCTACCGCTCCGCCGGGGTGCGGCTCCCGCGCACCTCGCAGTCCCAGTACCGCACCGGCCATCCGGTCGGCCGCAACGCGCTGAAACCCGGCGACCTGGTCTTCTTCGGACCCGGCCCCCGCTCCATCTCCCACGTCGGCATCTACGTCGGCGGCGGCCGGATGATCCACTCCCCCCGCCCCGGCCGCACGGTCACCGTCGCCCCCCTGAACCACCACAACTTCATAGGAGCCACCCGCCTCTGACCCCGAGCGCGTTACCCCTCCACCCCGAATTTGAGCAGCTCGACGGACCGCAGAACCTGCACGGCGAGGTCCACTGCCACGACGTCGACAAGCACAGCAGCCAGCTCGCCAAACGGATCTCGATCCGCGCGATCCCATGTGGCGAAGCAGGATGGAAGGTGGTGGACGAAGAGTACGAAATAGCGAGGACGAGCATGAAACGATCATGGGAGGATAGGCTGCGGAGGTGGCAGGCATGATTGACAACGAGAGCCGCCGAAAGGTGGGCGATCAGCTTGCCAGGCTGATGCGCGATCCGGAGTACCAGGAATTCATGAGGCGCAACGCCGACGAGTCGGGCATCTACCACACCTCTGCCGCGCTCGATGACGAGCCGGCGCGGGACGTTGTGCAGCGCGTGTTAGCCCGCTACAGGATTGAGTCGGAACGGTACCCGATCCTCGTCGGGATTCTCCGCGAGAGCGCCCACTGGGGTGTCGTCTTTCTCCGGTTCGAGCCGGCGTCTCCTTGTGACTATGAGTGTCCGCTCATAATCGAGGACGAGGCGACGGCCGGCATGCTCTACGACACCCTGGCGCCGGCGGTCCTCCCGCCGTTCGCCGACGGGGTATGTGCCGTTCGGGTTCGGCGGGCCGGGGCTTTGGCGGACTGCGCCTGACTGGCGGTCAGGCCAGTTCGACCAGTTCCATCAGGTCGGGGCTCCAGGTGTCTTCGACGCCGTCGGGGAGCAGGATGACCTTCTCCGGTTGGAGCGCCTCTACCGCGCCCTCGTCGTGGGTGACCAGGACGATGGCGCCGTTGTAGCGGCGGAGGGCGTCGAGGACCTGGTCACGGGAGGCCGGGTCGAGGTTGTTGGTCGGCTCGTCCAGGAGGAGGACGTTGGCGGCCGAGCAGACCAGGATGGCCAGGGCGAGGCGGGTCTTCTCGCCGCCGGACAGGGTGCCGGCCGGCTGGTCCACCATCTCGCCGGGGAAGCCGAACCCGCCCAGGATGCGGCGCAGCTCGCCGTCGGTGGAGTCCGGCGCGGCGGCCCTGATGTTCTCCAGCACCGTACGGGAGACGTCGAGGGTCTCGTGCTCCTGCGCGTAGTACCCCAGCCGCAGCCCGTGGCCCGGCGTGACCTCGCCGGTGTCCGGGGTTTCCTTGCCGGACAGCAGCCGCAGCAGCGTGGTCTTGCCGGCGCCGTTGAGGCCGAGCACGACGACCCTGCTTCCCCGGTCGACGGCCAGCCCGACGTCGGTGAAGACCTCCAGCGAACCGTACGACTTGGACAGCCCGTCCGCGGTCAGCGGCGTGCGCCCGCACGGCGCCGGCTCCGGGAACCGGAGCTTGGCCACCTTGTCGGCGACCCGCACCTCGGCCAGCCCGGCGGCCAGCCGCTGCGCCCGCCACTCCATGTTGTGCGCGGCCTTCGCCTTGGTGGCCTTGGCGCGCATCTTGTCGGCCTGCGCCATCAGGGTGGCGATCTTCTTCTCGGCGTTGGCCCGCTCGCGGCGCCGCCGCCGCTCGTCGGTCTCCCGCTGCTCGAGGTACTTCGCCCAGCCCACGTTGTAGACGTCCACGACGGACCGGTTGGCGTCGAGGTACCACACCTTGTTCACCACGTGCTCGAGCAGGCCGACGTCGTGGCTGATCACCACCAGCCCGCCGTTGTGGGAGCGCAGGAAGTCGCGCAGCCACGCGATGGAGTCGGCGTCGAGGTGGTTGGTGGGCTCGTCCAGCAGCAGCGTCTCGGCGTCGGAGAACAGGATGCGGGCCAGTTCCACCCGGCGGCGCTGCCCGCCGGACAGCGTGCGCAGCGGCTGTGTGAGCACCCGGTCGGGCAGGCCGAGGTTGGCGCAGATCCGGGCCGCCTCGCTCTCGGCGGCGTACCCGCCCAGCGCGGCGAACTGGTCCTCCAGCCGGCCGTACCGGCGGATCACCCTGTCCCGCTCGGCCTCGTCGGCGAGCTCGGCCATGGCGGTCTGCGCCTTGGCCATGTCGTGCAGCAGCGTGTCCAGCCCGCGGGCGGACAGCACCCGGTCGCGGGCGGTGGTGTCGAGGTCACCGGTACGCGGGTCCTGCGGCAGGTATCCGACCGGGCCGCGGCGCTCGGCCCGGCCGGCGTGCGGCAACGCCTCGCCGGCGAACACCTTCAGTGACGTGGTCTTGCCGGCGCCGTTGCGGCCCACCAGGCCGATCCGGTCGCCGGGTTGGACGCGCAGGTTGGCGCCGGACAGCAGCAGCCGGGCGCCGGCGCGGAGTTCGAGGTCTGTGGCGATGATCATCGAGCCGACTCTTTCGCGGTTGGGACGGACCAGGGCATACGAAAGCCGCCCCACCGCGTGGAACTGCGATGGGGCTCGTCAGCCCGTCAGCTCGTCTGGATCGTCACGGGCCTCATGGTACGGGGAGGGCCGGGGTGATCGCGAACCGGTTTAGGCCCAGTCCCGGCTACGACGTGGCCACCCGGCTGGCGAGCGCCTCCACCGCCGCGGCGACCGCGGCCGGGTGGCTGATCATCGACAGGTGCCTGGCGTGCTGGATCAGGGTCGGGGCGGGCGCGCCGATCCGGGCGGCGGTCTGCGCGGCGCCCTTCTTGGCGAACACGTGGTCCTCCGCGCCGAACACCACCGACTTGGGCACGGGTACCTTGCGCAGCCCGGCCACCGCCTTGGCGGACATCCCGACGACGTTGCCGTTCATCATCTGCCAGACACCGTGCTCGGCCCCTGGCACCTGGAACGGCCGGCGCCACTGCTCCACCCCGGCCCTGTCCAGCCGCGGGCAGGCCGGGCCGCACTGGGAGTTGTAGATCGCCTTGATCACCGTGTCGGACAGCACCACCATCCGCAGGATGGTGGTCCGGTACGGGTCGGCGAACGCGTACTTGCGGACGGCCGGCGGCGGGCCGGGGCTGGTGCTCAGCGCGTCCCCGTCGAGGAACATCAGCCCGCCGACCCGGCCCGGCGCGCGCAGCGCCGCCCTGGCGATGACCGCAGCGCCGCTGGAGTGGCCGACCAGCGTCGGCCGGGTGATCTTCATCACGCCCAGGAAGTCCAGCAGCTGGGTGGCGAGGTGGTCGATGGTGTACGGCCCGTGCCGGCCGGTGTAGCCGAACCCGTCCACGTCGTACGCGTACACCCGGTGGTCGCGGGCCAGCGCCCGGGCCATCCGGTCCCAGGTGTCGGCCGTCTCGGCGAACCCGTGCACCAGCACCACCGGCGAGCCGGTGGTTCCCCAGATCCGGTACCGGGTGTCCAGGTCGCCGGTGCGCACGTAGCTGAGCCCGGCCGGCGGCTTCACGTGCGGCGTGGTGGCCGCGTTGTAGCCGAAGGAGAATGCCGTGACCAGCACGTCCAGCGCGAGGGCGGCGATGCCGAGCCGCAGCAGCCAGCGCTTCCACCACCGCCGTTTCGGCCGCTTCGCCGCGGGCCGCCCCGACGCCTCGTCCACGGCGACGCCGGCCGGCGCCTCGGCGTGGTTTCGGGGGGAAGCGGGCTCTTCGGGGGAATTGGTGGCCGCCACGCCCCGAGTCTACGAAGCCGCGCCACCCGGCGATCACGGGCGTGCGCGGATCGCGGCTTTCAGTACCGTGAGATCAGGTGGTGGCGCGGGAGGCGGGATGCAGTTCGACGACGACGCCCAGCTCGACACCTCGCAGGTGGAGGACGCCCGCGGTGGCGGCGGCCTGCCGATCGGCAGGGGCGGCATCGCGGTCGGCGGCGGGCTCGGCGGCATCGTGGTGCTGGTCCTCGGCCTGCTGCTGGGCACCAACGTGCTCACCGGCGGCGGCTCCGGCGGGACCAGCGACGACCTGAGCCGCAGGTGCCACACCGGCGCGGACGCCAACCAGTCCTCCGACTGCCGGATCGTCGGCGTGGTCAACAGCGTGCAGGCGTACTGGAGCGCCGAGCTGCCCCGCCAGGGCCGCCGGTACACCCTGGCGCCCACCCACCTGTTCACCGGGGCCACGCTGACCGGCTGCGGGCAGGCCAGCTCCGAGGTCGGCCCGTTCTACTGCCCCGCCGACAAGAAGGTCTACCTCGACCTGGGCTTCTTCGACGAGCTGCACAGCAAGTTCGGGGCGAAGGGCGGGCCGTTCGCGCAGGCGTACGTGATCGCCCACGAGTACGGCCACCACGTGCAGGACCTGCTCGGCACCTCGCAGCGGGTGGGCTCGGACCGGACCGGCCCGGCCAGCGCCTCGGTGCGGCTGGAGCTTCAGGCCGACTGCTACGCCGGGGTGTGGGCGAAGGACGCCGTGCAGACCGGCTTCTACGACAAGCCGTTCACCGACGGTGACATCGCGCAGGCGCTTGACGCCGCGGCCGCGGTCGGCGACGACCGGATCCAGGCCCGCTACCAGGGCAGGGTGACCCCGGAGTCGTTCACGCACGGCACCTCGGCGCAGCGGCAGCGCTGGTTCTCCAGCGGCTACCGGACCGGCGACCCGGACTCCTGCGACACGTTCTCCGGCGGGATCTGACCCTCGGGCCGAGCTCGAGCCTTCTCGACGGCGTCCAGCCAGTACCAGGCCGCCTCCATCCTGGCCGCCTGCGCGTCGCTGGCCGGGAAGCCGGCGGCCCGGTCCAGCGCCGCGAACGCGGCGGCCCGGTCGCCGGCCCTGCCGTACGCGCAGGCCAGCAGGAAGGCGGCGTCAGGGTGACCACCGAGATCGTCGCGGGCGGACGTCCCGACCGCCACCGCCCGGTCCAGGTCGGCGGGGTCGCCGGAGCCGAGCAGCGTGGTCAGGTAGGCCGCGAACGCCTCCCGCGGCGCGCTGGTGTCCGGCGCGTCCCGGCGGCGGTCCCACAGCGCGGCCAGCACCTCCAGGGCCTGCCCGCGCCGGTCCGCCTGGAGCAGGGCCTTGGCCAGCGGCAGCAGCGCCGACCAGGTGGGCGCGACCGCGACGAGCTGGCGCAGGTGGTAGACGGCCTCGGCCGGGTTGCCCTGGCCGAGGTGGTAGTCGGCGAGCAGCCGGTACGGCTCTGGCCGGTACGGGTACCGCCCGGCCAGTGTGTGCGCCAGCCGCAGCGCCTGCGGCCCGTCCCCGTCGCCGGCGGCGGCCAGCGCCCGGCGCACCGTGCCGGCGAGGTACCCGGTGTCGCCCGCCGGCTCCTCGCCCGGCACGACCAGGTCGCCGGCCACGGGCGCGCCGTCCGGCGGCAGGTCCAGCCGGAGCGCGCCGTACGGGGTGACGCAGCGGACCCACCGGGGCGAGCGCGGCGGCTCGCGGTGGCTGAGCGCCCGGTACAGCGCGGCCCGCACCGTCAGCGCGCCGCCGGCCGACAGCCGCCGCTCCTCGGCCTCCAGCGGGCCGGCCAGCCGGCCGCCGAGCGCCTCCAGCGGCGCGCGCACCCGGTCGTCGGCCTCACCGAGCGCGTCCAGGGCGTCGGCCAGGCAGGCGGCGGCCTCCAGCAGGTCGCCGGTGGCGGCCAGGCCGGCCGCGTGGAAGTACCGGACGGTCGGATCGAGGTGCCGCTCGGCGTAGGCGGTGGCGGCGACGCGCGCCAGCGCGGCGGTGTCGCCGAGCCGGTCCAGCGCGGCCAGCAGGTCGGCGACCACCTGCTCGCGGATGTCCCACGGCGCCTGCGCCCTGCCCTCCCACAGGTGGCCGAGCACCAGCGCGGTGTCGGCGTCCCTGCCGAGCGCGGCCAGCACGGTGGCCAGCAGTTGCAGGCTGGGGAAGGTCTGGGCGAGCGCGACGAGCTGCCTGGTGTGGTACAGCGCCTCGTCGGGGCGGCCGCCGGCGAGCGCCATCTCGGCCAGCGCGCCGTACGCCTCGGCCGCGTACGGCCGGGCGGTCACCACCTCGATGAGCTGCACCTCCGCGGCGGCGAACGCGCCGTCGCGCCAGCGCGCCCGGGCCGCCTCGGCGGCCTCGGCCACGTCGGCGGCCTCGGCCGGAGTGAGCGGGCCAGCGGGCCCGGAGCCGTACACGTCCAGCCGCAACGGCCCGTACGGCGACGGAAGGGCCACCGACGGTGCGCTGGTCACGCCCTCGTGCCGGAGGACGTCGTACAGGCTCACGTCAGGAGCCTAATCTCGGCACACGAAACAGCCCAGTTGACGAGCATCCCGCAACTAGCGTATTTCCGCCCGTAACCGGGCGACCTGCGGGGCCAGGATGTGGTCGGCGGGGAGGAACGGCTCGATCCGGTCGAGGGCGGCGCTGGCGGCGGCCGGTTCGTGCAGGGAGTGGGCGGCGACGGCGAGGTGGAAGCCGGGGCCGACGTCGCCGGGGTAGTCCTCCCAGGCCCGGGCGGACAGGTCCCGCAGGGCCGGCCAGTCCTGGAGCTGGAGCAGCGTCTGGAGGTAGTCGGCGGTGGCGTCGTACCGGACGCCGGGCTGGTCACACTGGTGACGGGACTCGAACAGGTGCGCGAACACGACCCTGGCCTGGTCGAGCTGGCCGGACCGGCCCAGCAGGTTCGCGAGGCGGAAGCGGGACTGGTAGGCGGGGCGGAGGGCGATCACCTGGCGGGCGAAGTAGACGGCCTCCCCCAGGTCGCCGGACTCCTCGTACCAGCGGGACAGCCGCGCGTACGGTTCCAGCGTGAACGGGTCGCGGGCGGCCACGTCCAGCAGGATCGCGGCGTAGCCGGGGCCGTCGCCGGCCGCGGCGCGGTCCTCCGCGGACGCCATCAGGGCGGCGTACTCGGCGTCGGTCACCAGCTGCCCCGCGGTGATCGCGGCGAACGCCTCCTCGCCGCCCAGCAGGTCCAGCCGCAGCTCGCCGAAGAGCGACGGCATCGCCGCGACCAGCGAGTTCCGCGGCGGCCCCTGGTGGGCCAGCACCTCGATCAGGTCCATCGGCTCATCCTCCGGTCGCCGTGACGAGCAGCGCCTCCGCGCCGACCGGCCGGTACCCCGCGGCCAGGAAGGCCCGCACCGACGCCGCGTTGCCGGGCGCGACCTGCGCCCACAGCGGCCCGCCGGCGAGTGTCCTGGCGGCGAGCGCCAGCCGCCGGCCCCAGCCCTGGCCGCGGCCGGCCGGCCCGACCTCGACGGCGACCTCCATCCGCCCGCCCAGTCCCCTGCCGAGCAGCACGACGCCGCCCGCGCACGCCCAGACCCGCACGTCGTCGCGGTAACGGAGCGCCCGCCGCACCCGCGGGTGGTTCCGGTCGGTGACCTCGACCAGCCCGCCGATCTCGGCCACCAGCGCGGGAGCCAGCAGCATCATGTCGATGTTGTTCACCCGCCGGTCCAGCCGCGCGCACAGCGCGGTCAGGAACGGCGGGTTCAGCGGGGCACCCAGGTCGCCGGCTGGCAGCCGGGACCGCACCCAGTCCGGGTCGGCGTCGCTGGCCACCACCGTGTGGGCGGTGAACGCCACCACGGCGGCCTCCCGGGCGGACGGCGCCGGGCAGACGGTCACCCCGGCGTCGGCGGCCGGGAACTCCCCCTTCTCCGCCCTGGCCAGGATGTCCGCCAGCGTCAACTCTGCCTGCTCCACTCGTCGATGCGGCCCCGCAGCCAGGCGTACCTGGACCGCTGGCCGTCCGGCAGGCCGGCCGCCTCCACCTCGTCAAGTACCCCGCGGGCGGCGTCCCACTCCTCCCGGCCGGCATAACCGCACGCCAGCTCGTACCCGAGCTGGGCGTCGCGGGGGAACAGCCGCATCGCCTCCACCCCCACCCGCACGGTGTTGTCGTGCTCGCGCCGCTCGACGAGGCTGTACAGGTAGGCGTACGCCACCCTGTGCAGCAGGTCGCGGTCGTCGGCCAGGCCCGGGTCGCCGCGCAGCTCCCACAGCTCGTCCATCAGCCGCAGCGCGGCGGTGGGCCGCTCCATCGCGTTGAGGACCTTGGCGATGGTCAGCAACCGGTCGAAGCTCGGGCTGCCGGCGAACGCCTGCCGGGCGTAGTACAACGCCTCCTCCGGCTGGTTCAGCAGCGTGTACGTGTCCACCAGCAGCATGTACGGCTGGTGCTCGTGCGGGAACCGCCGCGTCAGGTCGTTGGCGATCTCCACGCAGCGGGCCAGGTCCTTGCTGTCGTAGGCCGCGTTGAACTGGTTCAGCGCGCCGCGGTAGTAGTCGAGCGCGTCCGGCGCGAGCAGCACCGAGCCGGGCTCGTAGATCGCCAGCTCCTGCATCGGCAGGTCCTGGCGGCCCAGATAGTCGAGGCGCACCATGCCCCACGGGGTGACGCTGAGCGCGTACGCCGGCGAACGCGGCGGCTCCTTGTGGTCCAGCAGCCGGTGCACCTCGGGGTCGGTGCGCAGCTTGCCACCGTTGGACAGGCTGGCGGCCGCGTCCAGCGCGGCCGGCCGGATCTGCGCGACGAACAGGCTGAGCGCGGTCATCTCCTCCGGGGTGTCCCGGCGGCACCGCTCGAGGCCCTCCAGCGCGTACTCGTACGCCCCGTAGATCTGGTTGCGCGCCTGCAGGCACTGCGCGTACAGCAGCAGCAGGCCGGGGTCCTCGTGGGCCAGCCGCTCGGCGTACGCCTGCTCCACCACCTGGTTGCGGGTGGCCAGGTCACCGACCATGGCCAGGCCCTGCGCGAACGCCCTGGCGACCTCGCGGGCCACCTCCGGGCTGGTCTGCTGGCGGCTGTTCCACAGGTGGCCGAGCACGGCGAGGCCGGCGGGCGGCTGGCCGGCGGCGAGCAGCGCCCTGCCGAGCATCTCCAGCGCCACGAAGGACTGGCTGAGCGCCACCCCCTGGCGGGCGAAGTACACCGCGTCGGCCGGCCGCTGGGCGCGCAGGCACACCTCGGCGAGCGCCAGGAAGCCGTCCTCGGTGTAGGGCAGCAGGCGCACCAGCTCGCGCAGCAGGTTCTCGGCCTCACCGAGCTCGTTGGCCCGGAGCTTGCGGCCAGCCAGGTGCACCACGTCGGCGGCGTACGAGTACTGCTCGGCCGTCATCAGGCCGACCGGCTGCACCCCGAACAGGTCGAGCCGGAGCGGGCCGTAGGGGGAACCGAGCGTCACGGTCTGGCCGCGCGGTGGCTCCTGGTGCTGCAGTACGGCGTAAAGGTCCATTTGGGGGGGTAGCATAGTGGTCCGCCGCCGTACCGAGCCTGGCGGTCAGCGGGCGTGTCAGACGTTGAAGCCGAGCGCCCTGAGCTGCTCGCGGCCGTCGTCGGTGATCTTGTCCGGACCCCACGGCGGCATCCACACCCAGTTGATCCGGAAGTCGTCCACCAGCCCGCCGCCCGGCCCGGACGTCAGCGCCATCCGGGTCTGGTCCTCGATCACGTCGGTGAGCGGGCACGCCGCCGAGGTGAGCGTCATGTCCAGGGTGGCGGTGTGGTGGCCCTCGGCCTCGTCCACGTGGATGCCGTACACCAGGCCCAGGTCGACCACGTTGATGCCGAGTTCGGGGTCGACCACGTCCTTCATGGCCTCCTCGATCTCGTCCACGCTGGCCAGTGGCCGTGCCTGCGTCTCGACGTCACCAGGCTCGCTCATGCCGTCACACCTCCCTGCGCCACCGCTTGCGCGGCGGCGTCCTTGAACGCCATCCAGCCCAGCAGCGCGCATTTCACCCGCGCCGGGTACCGGGACACGCCGACGAACGCGACCGCGTCCTCCAGCACGTCCTCCAGCGACTCGGCCCTGTCCGTGTCCCCCCGGCTCTGCATCAGGCCGAGGAAGTGCTCCTGCAACTCCAGCGCCTCCGGCAGGCCCTTGCCGATCACCAGGTCGGTCATCACCGACTCGGACGCCTGGCTGATCGAGCAGCCCACGCCCTCGTACGACACGTCCGCGACCACGAAACTGTCGTCGGCGGGCCGCAGCTTGACCCGGACGGTCACCTCGTCGCCGCAGCTCGGGTTGACGTGGTGGACCTCGGCGTCGTACGGGTCGCGCAGCCCCTTGTGGTGGGGATGCTTGTAGTGGTCCAGGATGATCTCCTGGTACATCGCGTCGAGCATCACACCGTCCCGAAGAACTTCTGCGCGTGCTGCACACCGTCGACCAGCCTGTCCACCTCGGACAGGGTGTTGTACACGTAGAACGTGGCCCGGGTGGTGGCGGGCACGCCGTAGTGCCGGTGCAGCGGCCACGC
This sequence comes from Mycobacteriales bacterium, assembly GCA_045806985.1. Lineage (GTDB taxonomy): Bacteria > Actinomycetota > Actinomycetes > Mycobacteriales > JBJMIH01 > JBJMIH01. Next base: position 21,001 of record JBJMIH010000264.1, read on the forward strand.
GCAGTGGTGGCCGGTCCGCACCGCGACGCCGCGCGAGTCCAGCACCTGGCCCACGTCGTGCGCGTGGATGCCGTCCACCACGAACGACACCGCGCCGCCGCGGTCGGCCGGCACCGGCGGGCCGATGATCCGGATCCCGTCCAGCGCGGACATCCGCTCCAGCGCGTACGCGGTGAGCGCGTGCTCGTGCGCGGCCACCTTCTCCATGCCGATCGCGGACAGGTAGTCCACGGCCGCGGCCAGGCCGACGGCCTGCGCGGTCATCGGCACGCCGGCCTCGAACCGCTGCGGCGGCGGCGCGAACGTCGACGACTCCATCCGCACGACCTCGATCATCGACCCGCCGGTGAGGAACGGCGGCATCGCCTCGAGCAGCTCGCGCCGGCCCCACAGCACGCCGATCCCACTCGGGCCGAGCATCTTGTGGCCGGAGAAGGCGAGGAAGTCCACGTCGCCCAGCGCGCTCACGTCGACCGGCTGGTGCGGCACCGACTGGGCCGCGTCCACCACGGTCAGCGCGCCGACCGCGCGGGCCCGGGCGGCCAGCTCGGTCACCGGGGTGACCGTGCCGGTCACGTTGGACTGCTGGGTGAACGCGAACACCTTGGTGCGCTCGGTGAGCAGGTGGTCGAGGGTGGACAGGTCGAGGCGGCCGTCGTCGGTGAGCCCGACCCAGCGCAGGGTCGCCCCGGTGCGCTGGCACAGCTGCTGCCACGGCACCAGGTTGCCGTGGTGCTCCATCTCGGTGACCAGCACCTCGTCGTCGGGGCCGAGCCGGAACCGCTCGGCCTCCGGCCCCGCGGTGGCGGCGTTGCTCATCGCGTACGCGACGAGGTTGATGCCCTCGGTGGTGTTCCGGGTGAACACGATCTCGCCGGGGTGCGCGCCGAGGAAGTTCGCGAGCGTGGCGCGGGCCCCCTCGTACGCCTCGGTGGCCTCCTCGGCGAGCTGGTGCGCTCCCCGGTGCACGGCCGCGTTGTGCTGGGTGTAGAACTCCCGCTCGGCGTCCAGCACCTGCCGCGGCTTCTGCGCGGTGGCGCCGGAGTCGAGGTAGGCGAGTGGCTGGCCGTCACGGACCGTACGCGCCAGGATCGGGAAGTCCTCCC
>JBJMIH010000265.1:0-89113 GCA_045806985.1 Mycobacteriales bacterium
CAAGGTCTGGGGCTTCGGCACCGGAAACGGCCCCTGGGTGATGGCCGACCTCGAGAACGGCCTCTACTCCGGGCAGAACTTCGGCTTCAACGCCAACGACCCGTCGGTGAACTTCCGGTTCCTGACCGCCATCATCAAGGGCCAGCCGCACCACTGGGCCATCCGGGCCGGCAACGCGCAGTCCGGTGGCCTGTCGACGTTCTACGACGGTCCGCGCCCCAACGTCGCCGGTTACGACCCGATGCGCAAGGAAGGCGCGATCATCCTCGGCACCGGCGGCGACAACAGCATCGGCTCCGCCGGCACCTTCTACGAAGGCGTGATGACCGCGGGCTACCCCTCGGAGGCGACCGAGAACGCGGTGCAGGCCAACATCACCGCCGCCGGCTACGCTCCCGGCCCGCCCGGCAGCACCGGTGTGCTGCACGCGGTCGGTTCCGGCCGGTGCCTGGATGTCAACAACTCGACCACGTCGCCGGGGACGCAGCTGCAGATCTGGGACTGCAACGGCGGGTCGAACCAGACCTGGACCAGGACCAGCTCGGGCCAGCTGACCGTGTACAGCGGCAGCAACCTCCGGTGTGCGGACGCCTCCGGCCAGGGCACCAGCAACGGCACCCCGGTGGTGATCTGGAACTGCAACGGGCAGGCCAACCAGCAGTGGCAGCTCAACGCCAACGGCACGGTCACCGGTGTCCAGTCCGGACTGTGCCTGGACGTGTCCGGCAACGGCACCGCCAACGGCACCAAGGTCCAACTCTGGTCCTGTACCGGTGCCTCGAACCAGCAATGGACCCTCGGATGACCACGCCGGCGGACCATTCCACCGGTGTCAGCAGGTACGACCGGCGGTGACGTCGTCCTGCTCGCACACGACCCGTGGCGAGCAGGCGGTCACCGCCGGGTAGCGGCGGCGCGGTGCCGCGCCGCCGCTCCCTCAGAAGCCCGGTGGGCCGCGTCAGCGCTTGCCCGGCCGTACCAGCCCCGAGTCGTACGCGGCGACCGCGGCCTGAAGGCGGTCGCGCACGCCGAGCTTGCCCAGCATGCCCTGCACGTGGCTCTTGACCGTGGTCTCCGCCAGGTGGAGCTTCGCGCCGATCTCGGCGTTGGACAGGCCGCGGGCGACCAGGAGCAGCACGTCGAGCTCTCGCGCGGACAGCAGGTCCCTGATCCGCTGTCCGTCGTCTGCCTGTACGGCCGGCTTCTCGGCCATCGTCTCCAGCAGCCGCCGGGTGACTGACGGCCCGAGGATGGCCTCGCCCGAGGCGATCACCCGCAACGCCTCGACCAGCTGGTCGGCGGTGGCCTCCTTCAGGAGGAAGCCGGACGCGCCGGCTCGCAGCGCCTCGGTGACGTACGCGTCGAGGTGGAAGGTGGTCAGGATCAGGATTCTGGTGGGTACCGGGGCGGTGCCGCGCAACAGCGCCCTGGTGGCCGCGACGCCGTCCAGGTGCGGCATCCTGATGTCCATCAGCGCCACGTGCGGGCGCAGCCGCCGCACGGCCTCGACCGCCTCGGCGCCGTCGCCGGCCTCGCCGACGACCTCCATGCCCGGCTCGGACTCGATGATGGCGCGCAGGCCCGAGCGGACCAACCCCTGGTCGTCGGCGATCAGTACGGTGATGGTCATGGCACCTCCCGCTCCGGAAGGGGGATGGATGCCTCGACCTCGAACCCGCCGCCCGGCCGGGCCCCGGTGCGCAGGGCCCCGCCGTACGCGGCGACTCGTTCGCGCATACCGACGATCCCGTGGGCCGCGCTCGACACCGGGCCGGTGGGTCCCGCGCCGTCGTCGTGGACCGAGACCCGCACCGTCGCTCCGCTTCGCATGATGGTGACCGCGGCCTTCGCGCCGGTCCCGGCGTGTTTGAGGACGTTGGTCAGCGCCTCCTGCACGATCCGGTAGACCGCCAGTGCTGTTCCGGGCGGCAGGCGCATCGGTTCCAGCTCGAGCCGCGTGTGCAGGCCGCCCGCGCACAGGCTCTCGACGAGCTCGGTCACCTGCTCGAGGCCGGGCTGCGGGCTCAGGTCGGCCCCGTCGTCCGGGCGCAGCACGGCCAGCACGCCGCGCATCTCCGCCAGCGCCTGGCGGCTCGCGGTCGAGATTCTGCCCAGGAAGTCCGGGACCGCCTGTGGGTTCACGCGCGCGGAGCGGGCCGCGGCCTCCGCCTGGATCGCGATCAGGCTGATGGAGTGGCCGATCACGTCGTGCAGTTCGCGGGCGATGCGCAGCCGTTCGTCCACGACCGCACGCGCGGCCCGCTCGCCCTCCTGCGCCTCCAGCCGTGCCGCGCGGTCCTTGAGCTCCGCCACGTACTCGCGCCGCGTGCGGACCGCGTACCCCAGAACCCAGCTCGCGGCGATCAGTGCCGCGAAGGCGAACAGGTCCCAGGCTCCGGACGGGTGGCGTGCGTCCGGAGTCGCGGCGGCGACGGCCAGGGCGATCGCGGCGACCAGCACGGCGGCCGCGTCGCGCAGTATCCCGCCGACTTCCGCCGGCCCGCCGCGCTGGGCGTGCACGGCGAGGGCGTAGGCGGCGCAGCCCGTGGCGCAGCCCGCGACGCCGTCCGGGTAGCCGACAGCCAGCATGAACACGCCGACGAGCGTGGTCGCGGCGAGCACCGCCCTCGGCGCCCGCCGCCGGGCGAGCAGGAACAGGCCCTGCCCGAGCGCGAGCGGCACGACGACCGCGTGCGGCAGCCACGGGGCAACCTGGTCGGCGGAGCCGGCGGCGGTGACCAGCGCCGCGAGCACGCTGACGGCTACGTCCACGGTCAACCGGCCCGGTCTCCACGCCCGCATGAGCACCATCATCCCCGCCGCCTGGGGCCGGGCCTCAGGCATCGCGGCCGCGCAGCCCGAGGGCCGCGACGGCGGCGAGGACCAGGACCCAGACCGCGAGCGCCAGTACCGCGACGCTCCCGCTGACGTTGTCGCCCGACGGCGAGTGCCACAGCGACCAGCCCAGATTGAAGGGCAGATACGGCACGGTATGGCGTGTCACGGCGTCCGCGGGGAGGTTGTTGACCATGATCGGCAGTACCAGCATGAGCGCGAACATGCCGGAGATCGCCGCTGCCGCGCTGCGGACCAGGGTGCCGACGAACAAGCCGATTAGGCCGACCGCGGTCAGGTAGTAGACGGAACCCATCACGTGGCCGGCCACGCCCGGATCACCGAGCGAGACACGCGGGACGGCGCCGGAGAACATGCCCTGACCGGTGAAGAAGGCCGTGAAACAGATCACCGTCGACAGTACGAACGCGATCGCGCCGACCAGGCCCGCCTTCGCGGCCAGAACCAGGCCGCGCTGCGGAGTGGCCGAGAGGGTGGTACGGATCAGGCGGCTGCCGACGTACTCGTTGGTGGCCACCTGCGCGCCGAACACGCCGAGGAACAAGGCGGCGATGATCACGAACTGGAGGTTGACGTCCAGGGGGTTGAACGCGGCCTTGCCCGCCGCGTCGAGCCGCGGCCACGTCGACGCGTTGTTGGCGCACACCACGGTGCCCAGCCCGATGCACACGACCGCGGTCAGCGGCGGTGTGATGAGCATGGCACGCAGCGACCGCAGCTTGATCCACTCGGTGACGAGCACCGCGCGCGCCCGGCGGCCGGCGGTGGCGGGCTCGTGCGGCACGCGATGCGCGCTCGCGCGAGCCATCGTGTCGGACACTACGCGTCCCTCCTCCGGATCGTCGCGAACGCGGCGGCGCCGGCCGCCACGACGTAGGCCGCGAAGACACCGAGCCCCGGCCAGGGCCCGAGCGTGTACGCGCCGCCGTGCGGCAGCGTCCAGCCCTCCTGACCCGCGTTGCTCGGCAGGTACTCGGCCAGCAGCGCGGCGGACCTGCCCGGGACCAACCCGATCGCGTACGGCAGGACGACCACCACGCCGAAAAACGTGGCCAGCGCGGCGGCCGTGCGCCGCACCAGGACGCCGATGAACACGCCGAGCAGGCCGACGAACAGGAGGTACAAGCCAGCGCCGAACACCGCGGTCAGAACGCCCGGATCACCGATCCCGGCATGTTTGGCGGGGCCGAGCAGGTCCTGCCCGAGGAGGAACGCCGCGAACGACAGAACCGTGCACCAGGCCCAGATCACCGCCGCGAACACCAGAGCCTTGATCGCGAGCACCTGGCCGCGCTGCGGCGTGGCCAGGAACGTGCCGCGGATCAGGCCGCTGGTGTACTCGCCGGTCACGGTCAGCACCCCGAGCGCGCCGATGAACAGCTGCGCCAGCAGGATCCCTTCCAGGCTCGTGACCACCGGATCGAACGAGGCCCTGTCGCCCGGCGACATCGTCGCCCAGCCATGGCGGTAACCGACGCAGAGCGCCCAGGCGCCCAGCAGCAGGATCGCCACGGTCGCCAGCAGCACGAACGGGCCGGAGCGCACCGAGCGGAACTTGATCCACTCGCTGCGCGCGGTGGCCCTGAGGCGGGAATCGAGCGGGACGCCGCCGGCCGCGCCGGTGTCCGTCCGCGCGCTCATCCGGCCACCCGCGCCGCGGCACGGTACTCGACGCTCTCACCGGTCAGCCGGAAGTACGCCTTCTCCAGCGACGTGGCCACATCACGCAACTGATGCAGCACGTGGCCGCGCTCGGCGGCCAGCTCGCCGATCTGCTTCGACGTGAGCCCCAGGACCGCGAGCGTCCCATCCGGCTCCACCGTGACCCGCGCCGCGGCGGTACGCAGGTCCGCGGCCATCCGCTGGGTGTCGGCCGCGCGCACCTCCACCCGGTCGCCCGAGTGCTGGGCGATCATCTCGGACAGCGGCGTGTCCGCGAGTATCCGGCCGCGGCCGATGACCAGCAGATGATCCGCCGTCAGCGCCATCTCACTCATCAGGTGGCTGGAGACCAGGACCGTGCGGCCCTCCGCGGCCAGCGAGCGCATGAGTGTTCTGATCCAGAGGATCCCCTCCGGATCCAGGCCGTTGACCGGCTCGTCGAACAACAGCGTTCCCGGATCGCCGAGCAGCGCTCCGGCGATACCGAGCCGCTGCGCCATGCCCAGCGAGAAACCTCCGACACGCTTGCGGGCCACCGACGTCAGACCGACCTCTTCGAGTACCGCGTCGACCCGCTGGCGCGCGATGCCGTTCGCCGCGGCCAGGCTGAGCAGGTGGTTGTGGGCGGACCGGCCCGGGTGTACGGCGCGCGCGTCCAGCACGGCGCCGACCTCGTGCAACGGCCAGACCTTGCCTTGATAGCCCTGTCCGTCGATGCTCACCGTGCCCGCGGTCGGCAGGTCCAGCCCGAGGATCATCCGCATCGTGGTCGACTTGCCGGCGCCGTTCGGCCCGAGGAACCCGGTGACCAGTCCGGGCTTGACCTGGAAGTCGATGCCGTCGACCGCGGTCTTGTCGCCGTAGACCTTCGTGAGTGATCGCGCCTCGATCATGCGCCGCTCTTTTCCATCACGGCAGCGACGCTACGAAGCACCCGACCACGCCGACCTCGGCCGCAGGGAGGAAACGAGGCGCGCGGCGCGCCGAACCTCCTCCTCGAGAAGGAAGGTCGGCACCTGTACGGCCACATGCCGTCGCCTGGGCACGAGTGCCGTCGCGGCATTCGCGCTCGGTCGGCCTGGTCGCCGCCGTGCACACCGCCGGCCGGCAGGGCCCTGACCGCACCCTGTACGTCGCACTCGGCGACTCGTACGCCGCCGGCTCCGGCATCCCGACACCGTTCGACGTCCGGTCAGGGTGCGGGCGCCCCAGCCACAGCTACCCCGTCCTCGTCGCCGACAACTGGCAGTCCGCCGACGCCACGCTCGTCACGCTGGGGATCGGCGGCAACGACCTGGACTTCCGCGGCATCCTCACCCGCTGCGTCGAACTGGACGCGCCCGGCGTCATCGTCGCCGGGGCACTCCATACGACCGACGACCGCGCGCCGTGCCGCACCTCCCACACCGCCGAGGGCACTGACGAGATCCAGCAGAAGATCCGGGCGACCTCGGTGGCGCTGGCCGCGGCACTGCCGCGCATCCACCACCTCGCGCCCCACGCGCGTCCTGGTCGTGAGCAGCCGCGCCAGCGCGGCCGGCGACGACTACGTCGACACGGACACCCCGTCCGTCGGCCAGGACGCATGCACCGATCCCGCAACCCGCTGGATCGAACCGCTGATACCCGCCGCACCGGCGACACCGATGCACCCGAACGCGGCCGGCCAGCAGGCCATCGCCAACGCGATCCAACGCGCCATCGGCTGAGGAGACCGGCGCACTGTCCCGTGACACCGACGGGTTGTTCTGCTATAACAATAGCAATAACAATCGTTATGGAGGCGGTCTGATGGTGATCCACCCAGGGAGACGTACGTTGCCGCTGCTCACCGCGGCCGCCTTCGCCCTACCCCTCGCGCTCGGAGCGGACGTCGTACCACAGTCAGTCGCCAGCACGGTCCGGGCCGCGAGCGCCGGCGCGATCGCGCCGCGGACGGACTGCGCGGCACTCGCGGGCCTCGACCTGGCCACCGTTCCCGACGCGCCGAGCCGGATCCTGGCCGCCACGGCGGTGACCACGGCCGGTCCGGCGTACTGCGACGTCACCGGCTACATCGCCCCGCAAACCCAGTTCGAGGTCAAGCTGCCGCTGTCCACCTGGCACGGGCAGTACGTGCAGATCGGATGTGGCGGATTCTGCGGCGACGTGCCCACCGCGCGCGTCACCCCGACCCCGCAGTTGTCGACCGGCTGCGCACCGGTGACCAACGGCGAGCTGGTGCTGGCCTCCGACAACGAGGGACACCTGAGTCGTGGCCGGCTCGACGGGCTGTGGGGCCGGGACGACCCGGCCCTGCGTGCCGTCTTCGGTTACCGCTCCGAGCACTCACTGGCCCAGGTGGCGAAGGCGGTCATGGGTGCCTACTACGGGCGGGCGCCTTCGTACTCGTACTTCGACGGCTGCTCCGACGGTGGCCGTGAGGCGCTGATCGAGGCCGAGCGCTACCCCGCGGATTTCGACGGCATCCTCGCCGGCTCTCCGGTCCTCGACGCGACCGATTTCGCGGGCGTCCTCGAGACCTGGATCTACCGCTCCAACACGGACTCCGCCGGTCGGCAGATCCTGGGGACGGACAAACTGCCTGCCCTGCACGCCGCCGTCCTCAAGTCCTGTGCCGGCCCCGATGCGGTGATCGATGACCCGCGCACCTGCGACTTCGACCCGGCGACGATCCAGTGCCCGGCCGGGACCGCTTCGGCCGCCTGCCTCACACCGGCGCAGGTGGCCGTGGTCCGGGCGTTCTACACCGGTCCGACCGACGCGCACGGACGCAACCTCTACCCTGGCGGCCTGCCGTACGGGTCGGAACTGGCCTGGGCGGGCTGGGACATCGCCGCGGCCGGCAACGACGCGAGCTCGGCGCTGACCACCAACGCCGCCCAGTTCGCCGTCAATGACCTGAAGTATCTGGCGTACCCGGTGAACCCGCCCGACTCCTTCACCCTGCGGGACTTCCGGTTCACCGACCGCGAGTACCAGCGGCTCCAGCAGAGCGCGTCGCTCTACAACTCCACCAACCCGGACCTGTCGGCGTTCCGCGACCACGGCGGGAAGATCATCCTCTACCACGGCTGGGCGGACCAGGGCGCCCCGCCGTTCACCACCACCGCCTTCTATCGCGCGGTCGCCGACCACACCTCCGGCTACCAGTCCTTCAGCCGCCTCTACATGGTCCCGGCGCAGTACCACTGCCTGACGGGCGGGGATCCGGCCACCGCCGGTGACCTGCTCAGTCCGCTCATGGGGTGGGTACAGAACGGCCGGGCGCCCTCGGCCGTCACCTTTCCGACGGTGAGCCCGACGCAGGCCCAGCCGAGCAGCCTGACCGTCTCGCCGTACGACCCCTACGCGCGCACGGTAGGACACGGCCTGAACAGCAACTACGACTGGATCGGCAGCTTCCGCTGAACCGGCGTGCGACCGGCAGGGTCCCGACCAGTCACGGCTGGTCAGGATCCTGCCTCGTCGGCGACGGGGATCAAGCCGAGGCCGCGGAGCATGGCTCGCACCCCGGCCGCGTACATCCGCTCCCCGGCGCCCTCATCGGCGGGAGCCGCGACATCCCACCCGGGAAGCGGATGGCGCAGCACGTCCGCCAGCTCAAGCCCCACCAGGCCGTGCATCGCACCCCACACGAAATACGCCACCCGCACCGCCTGCACACCCTCACGGCCCGAAGCGTCCCGCACCGCCCCAATCAACGGCCCGAACGCCCCCCGCAACACCTCACCCCGCAACTCCTCCGCCGGCTCAAAATCAACCGGCGGCCGGCCGAACATGAAGCTGTAGCGCGGCGGACTGGCCAACGCGAACGACCGGTACGCCAACGCCAAACCGACCAGCCGGGAAACCGCACCCCCACCGGACTCACCCGGCGACGCCGCACCCAACGCCTCTCCCAGCAAGACGAACGCCCGCCGATACACCGCCTCCAACATCCCGGGCCGCCCACCGAACCGGCTGTACACACTCATCGTCGACGTCCCCGCGGCCTCCGCGATCCGCCGCACCGTCAACTCGCCAAGCCCACGCTCCCCAACAACCCGCAGCGCCGCATCCACCAGCTCATCACGCTGCCGGTCATGGTCGGCGGCCGCAGCCGCCCCACCGCGAGCCATCGCCCATCCTCGCTCTCCACACGCCGTCCCCACCACTGTGCCAGACCCCACCCGCCCCACCGGCCACCCCGCGCGGGCGAAGTTCCGCGCGAGGTGGCCGTCCGGGGTGACGGGGTCAGTACCAGCCGGTGTAGTAGCCGTCGTTGGGGTCGCCGTCTTCGGCCTCGTAGACCATACGGGCGAGCTGGCTGCCGTCGACCATGTTGGTGTAGGCGCCGTTGCCCCACTCCTGGTGGCCGTCGTAGGTCTGGGCGTAGAACCAGCAGCAGTTGTTCGGGGCCGTGCCGCCGGTCGACACGGTCAGGTAGGACTTCACCCAGTTGGCGTGGCACCAGTCCGACCAGCGCAGGACGTACGTGGCGACCCAGGTGACGGTGACGACGTCCACGGCCGTGGAGGCGCAGCTGACGCCCTGGCGGTTGCGGATGTTGGGGTCCTTGCCCACGCAGGACGCGCCGTAGCAGGGGGGCTGGTCCAGCGGGTACGCCTGCGCCGGGGTCGCGTACCCGGCCACGGACACCAGCCCGGCCGCAGCCGCGGCGACGGCCAGTCTCTTCCGGACAGACAGCATGTTGCCTCCATTTCGTGGTGAGAGAGGGGTCACGGGCCGCAGCCCAGCGTGGCTGCGCCGGCGATGATCGACGCGTAGTTGTACGCCGCGGAAAGGCCATTGGCGGCCCAGCCCATCCCGTTCCAGAACAGCCGCTGGGCGCCTCCGATGAGCGGGCCCGCCCAACCGGTGGCGTCGACGGCCTTCGCGGTGGCGAACATCTCGTTGGCCACGCTGCTCATGAGGTAGCCCGCTCCGCTGAACGCGAGGCTGAAGGTGCCGAGCGCGCAACTTGCCCACTGGTGGTCGACGCAGGCGTCGACGGTGGTGGCGACGCTCAGGGCCGTGCCGGCGATGCCCAGGCCGATGAGGATGGGCGTTCCGACCCAGCCGACCGGCGTGAACATCGCCGCCACCCCGGCCACTCCGAGCACGACCTCCGCGGCACCGAGCAGGGTGGAGTTCTGCTGCATGAACGTGTCGGCGGCGTGCCAGGCGTTGTTGGCGGCGGTGGACACCGAGTGCCAGGCGTTGGAGGCGGCCTGGCCGATGTCGGGCGGGCAGACGATGAAGCACCGGCCGGTGAGGTCGGTCAGGTTGAGCGGGTCGTCGGCGACGTAGACGTACGCGGTCCCGGTGGTCTCGACCTCGGGGTCGACGGTGAGGAACTCGGCGGTGGCCGGGTCGTAGTACCGGGCCCGCAGGTACACCAGGCCGGACTCGCTGTCGGTGTACTGGCCGGTGTACCGCAGCGGGGTGGCGGCGGCGCCGGTGTGGGTGGCCACGCCGTACGGCGTGTAGGTGTACCCGCCGGCCACGGTGCCGTTCGCGCCGAACAGGTACAGGGTGGAGCCGACCTGGTCGTGGGCGTACCAGAACGACCCGCCGGTGCCGATGTGCTCGATCGCCAGGCCGTCCGGCCCGTACAGGTAGTCGGTGGCGCCGTCGGTCAGCAGGTTGGGGGTCGGCTCGTCGTCCCACACGAACGTGCTGGTCGCCCCGGCGACGCTCTTGGCGGCCCGCAGCCCGTCGCCGTCGTAGCTGTAGGTCGCCGTGCCGCTGCCGGTGGTGAGGCCGGTGAGCCGGGCGTCCTGGTCGTAGCGGTAGGTGGTGGCCATCCCGCCGGCCGGCGTGGCACCGGTGCGCTCGCCCTCGGCGTCGAACGTGTACGCCGTGCCGCCGCTGGTCCTGAGCTGGCCGGCGGGGTCGAAGGCCTGCGTCGCCGGCCCGACGGTGGTGGGGTTGCTGGCGGCGTCGTACGCGTACGCCGTGGCGGTGCCGCCGCCGCTGGCGTTCGCGAGCTGCTCGCGGGCGTTGTATCCGTAGGTCTGCGTCGTCCCGGCGAGGGCCTGCGAGCTGACCTGGCCGACCGCGTCCCGCCCGTACCGGACGGCGCCGATCGCTCCCGAGCCGTTGGCCAGCGCGGTGGAGGTGAGCATCCCGGCGTTGTCGTAGCCGTTCGTGACCGTGACGCCGTCCGGGTAGCTGGTGACGGCCGGCCTGCCGTCGGCGGTGTAGGTGAAGCTGGTGCGGTTGCCGTTCCAGTCCGTCACCGACCTGAGCCGGTTGTCGGCGTCGTACGTCCTGGTCACCGGGGTGGACTGGCCGGGGTAGGCGATCGAGGTCTGGTTGCCGGCCGCGTCGTAGCCGTAACTGACCGTGCTGCCGGTGCCGGTGGTCTTGCTGGTGGGGTCGCCGAACGTGTCGTACGTCCAGGTCGAGGTGCCGGTGCCGTCGGTCATCGAGACCCTGCGGCCGACCTTGTCGTAACCGTACGTCACCGCCGGGGTGATGCCGTCGGAGTACGTCCGGCCGACCACCCGGCCAGCGGCGTCGTAGCTCATCGTCGCCGTCCGGCCGAACGGGTCGGTGGCGCGCACGGCGTGCCCGGCCCGGTCGAGGGTCGTGGTGGTGGTGCGGTTGTCGGGGTCGGTGCGGGAGACCTGCCGGCCCTGCCCGTCGTACCCGTAGCGGGTCCTGTTCTTCAGCCCGTCGACGGTGCCGGCGACCGAGCCGTCCGGGTTGTAGTCGGTGCTCGTGGTGGCGCCGTCGGCGGTGCTGGTGCCCACCTGCTGGCCGGCCGCGTCGTAGCGGTACGTGCCGGTCTGGTTGTTGGCGTCGGTGGACGACGTCCGGTGCCCGCCCGCGTCGTAGGCGGCCCTGGTGACGTGCCCGAGCGCGTCGGTGGTGGCGGTCACGTGGCCGTGCCGGTCGTGGGCGTAGGTGGTGCAGCCGGTGGCCGGCGGCGTGCAGCCGACCGTGGTGCCGGCCGCGGTGCCGGTCGGGCTGACCTGGGAGGTGAGCCATCCGGTGCCGGTGTCGTATCCGTACCGGGTGGTGTCCCCGGTCGCGTCGGCGCTGGACACCCTGTCGCCGGCCTTGTCGAAGGTGTCGCTGGTGGTGTTGCCGTCCGGGTCGACCGTCCTGGTGCGGTCACCCGGGTGGGCCGCGTCGTCGTAGTAGTAGTTGGTGGTGCGGGTGGGGGCCGGCCCGAAGTTCCCGGTCGCGGACTCGACCACGTTGTTGGCCAGCGTGACCGTGCTCGCGGTGAGGTCGCCGACGCCGGTGACGCCGGACGGCACGTGACCGGACCGGTCGTACACGTTGACGGTGGCCACGCCGTTGCCGTCGATGGTCTCGACCAGGTGGTCGGCACTGTCGTAGGCGTGGTTGGTGGTCACGCCCAGCCCGTCGGACTCGGCGATCCGGTTGCCGTGGTCGTCGTAGCTGTAGGTGGTGAGGGCGCCGTCCGGATCGGTGCTGGTGGAGATCCCGAGCGTGACCGGGTCGTAGGTGTAGGACCAGGTGCCGGCGTCCGCTGTGCCGTACCCCCTGGTCTCCGAGGTGAGCAGTCCGCCGGCGTACGTGTCCAGCGTCCGGTGCCCGGCCGGGTCGGTGACCAGCGTCTGCCCGGCGGACAGGCCACCGGCGGGGCCGTACGTGAACGTGGTGGTGCGCCCGAGCGGGTCGGTCTGCGCGGTCACCCGTTCGGCGCTGTCGTACGTCATGGCGGTGACGGCGGTGGCCGGACCGCCGTAGTTGACGGGGTCGCGCATCGAGGTCATCAGGTGCGCGGGGGAGTAGGTGTAGACGGTGTGGTCGTCGTTCTGGAGTGACGGCGAGCGGGTGGTGCCCACCCCGTAGACGTCGGTGAGGTTGTCGTTGGCGTCGTAGCCGTAGCTGACGACCCGGCCCGCGCCGTCGGCGAGCTGGGTGATGTGGCTGCCGGTCCAGGTCAGCGTGTACGCACGGCCGCCAGGGTCGGTGATGGTGTGCAGGTGGCCGGACGGGTCGTAGGTCAGCGTGGTGGCGTACGCCGGCTTGGCCTTCGCCCCGGCCAGGTCCTGTTCGGACAGCAGGTGGCCGCTGAGCCGGTCGAAGGTGAAGATGTCCCTGCCCCGCCGGGTGTACACGTACGTCGTGGTGGTGGCCGTCAGGGTGGCGTCGTAGCGGGGCGCCGAGGGGGTGTAGGTGCCGCCGGAGTCAAGGAACGTGACCCGCGACCCGTCCTCCTGCCGCACGGTGACGTTGCCGCCGGCGTCGGTGCCGGTGGACAGGTTGTAGGAGTAGGTCCAGCCCCAGCCGAAGGGCCCGTCCACGGCCGCCGCCCCGTTCGGGCCGGCCGGGTCGGCGACGGCCTCGGCATAGCTGCGGGCGAAGCTCAGCGGCTCGCCCCTGCCGGGGGTGGACAGGTCGGTCCACGTCTGTCCGAAGTAGCCAGTCGCGGTGTCGACAGGGTCGCCGGCGGTGCGGGCCACGCAGCCGCAGTTCACCCAGGCCGGGTTGGAGCCCTTCGGCTCGTCCTGCACCTGCGGCGGGCCGCCGATCGGCTGGCCTGGCGTGCCGCCCATCGGCACGAACGCGATCGCGTCGAAGGCCACGTCGTAGTCGACGTAGTCGTCGCCGTCGCCCGCCACCGAGGTGGACTTGTTGGTCAGCGTCACGCTGCCGCCGTTCTCCATCGCGAAGGTGCCGATGGTGGCCCAGGTCTCGGTGTCCCACGCCTGGTTGACCCGGATCTTCCAGGGGCTGACCCCGCCGCCCGGGTTGATCGTGTACACCACGTTGGTGGCGCGGGCGCCCAGCTCCGGGAAGTGCACCTTGACCTTGTAGTACTGGAGCGAGGGAAGCCTCGGCTTCCAGGTGCCGGTGTTGATCAGCGACGGGTCGGAGCCGTCCTCGGTGTGGGTGAACAGGATGTGCCCGCCCAGGCCGCTGCCGACCTGGTGGGTGTCGATCGCGCCCACCGGGTCGCCGGCCGCGTCGGCGCCGTAGGTGTAGGTGAACGTGCCACCCGACGACCAGTTCCCGGCCCCGCAGCCTTGCAGGTTGAGCGGTGGCGAGGGCTCGTCGTCGACGACGATCGAGCCGGCCGGCACCACGGCCGTGTCCTGGTTGCAGGTGGGCGGGTAGTCGTCCGGATCGCCGGGCTCGGCCGAGCCGGTGGTGTAGGCGTACGAGCTGGTCGCGCAGGTCGAGGCGCAGTTCGCTATCCACGTGACCGGCTGGTGCCACCAGCACTCGTAGTCGGCCAGCAGGCAGTGCCCGGCGCCGGGATCGGTGGAGTTGGTGGCGTTCGGGTCGCAGTGGTTGGCGGCGGGGACGCAGAAGGTGGCGAACGGCGGGAGCTGGAGCCAGCCATGGCCGCCGTGGTAGGTCGGCTGGTCGTAGGCCACGCTGCCGTACCGGATGATCGGGCTGGCCATCCAGCCGATGATCCGCTCCTCGTACGGCCAGTTGCCCGGGTGCGCGGCGTCGGCGTAGGAGTCCTGGAGGTAGGGGTCGCGGTTGGGCGGGTAGGCGGGGTTCTCCGGGTTGTTGGCCCAGCCAAGACCCCAGGTGCCGTCCGGGCCGGTGCAGGACGGGCCGGGCGTGCAGCCGGTGGAGTTGTACGCGCTGGTCGGCTGGATGCCGGAGTTGTACGCCCACACCGCGAAGAACCAGTTCTCCAGGTAGCGGGGGTTGCCGCCGTTGACGACGATGCCGTCCTCGTACAGCTGGTTCCACGTCGCCTCGAGGATCCGCAGGCCAGCGGCGATGTTCTCCTGGTAGTCCACGGCGATCTTCAGCTGGCCCTGCGGCGAGTAGATCGTGTCGCCGGCCCGCATCCCGGTGGTGACCTGGGCGATGCCGTACCCGCAGTCGGCGCCGGCGTAGTCGATCGAGCCGATGCCGCCGCCGGCGCCGTAGTAGTCGGCCACCAGCGGGTCGCCGGACACCCCCTTGGTGGCGTGCCAGGACGCCTGCGACCAGTTCGACTCCTGCGCCATGACCGCCTCGAAGACCGAACGCGGCACGGTGTTCCAGGCGTCGCCGGCCGGGTGGTCGAGCGGGATCGGCGGGAAGTCGGAGTTCGGCGCGTACGCGGCCAGGCCCATGTTGTTGAACCCGGCCGGGCGGGTGTACTGCGACCCGACCAGCTTGCCCTGCTCTGCCATCTGCGCCGCCCAGTCCACCTGGGCCGGAGCCGGCTGGAGCACCTGCCTGGCCGCGTCCAGCCTGGGCACCGAGCAGGTGGGTGTGGAGGTCGCCGGGGTGGTGGCCCGGTAGGCGGGCACGGCCGTGTTCCGGCGGGCGGAGGCCGCCGCCCGCGGATCGCTGAGCAGCCGGCCGGTACGGGTCGCCAGCAGCACCGGGTCGGTCCGGCGGGCGTGGGCGTCCGCGCCGACCAGCGCGTGACCGTCCAGAGAGGACGAGTCGGCGCCGTGGGCCAGCCTGCGGTCGGCGATGCCGGTCACGCCGGCCGCGGTGAGCGCCGCCGCGTCGGTCTTGCTCGCGCCGGAGAGGACGGCGTGGCCGGCCCGGCCGGGGAACAGGCGCATCCGGTGCAGCGGGCCCGTTCCCAGGCTGGCGAGCGTCCCCGCGTGCTCGTGCAGGGCCCGCGAGACGGTCGAGCCCGGCTTCGCGGCCAGCAGGTTGAGCCCGCCGTCGGCGGCCGGCCGCAGGTCGAACGGGGTACCGCCGACCCTGGCGAGTACCGAGGTGGCGCCCTGCGGGCCGACCGCGACCAGGTTGGAGCCGAGGGCGGCGGCCAGCCCGGTGGCGGTGGGCACGACCGAGGAGAGCTGCCCGGCCACGGTCACCGTCGAGGTGACCGCACCGGTCGCGAGGTTCGCCGTCAGCACCTGCGTGGAGCGCTGGCCGGAGCCCGGGTACAGGGTGAAGGCGGCCTGGTCGCCGGCGCCGCAGCCGGGCGAGAAGTACACCAGGCCGACCCCGGTGGCGACCGGCCGCACCGCGCCCGACGACAGGTCCACCGCGTACCCGAACGCGCCGTGGTCCCTTGCCGCGGCCAGGTTCGCGGCGGCCGTGGGGAGGACGGCGACGGCGGCGTACCGGCCGTCGCCGGACACGCACTGGTACCCGGTCCAGGACGCCTCGTCCAGGCCGGCCGGGCGCAGCACCGCCACCTCGCGCCAGCGGAACCCGGAGCTCTCCCGTCCCACCTCCAGGTGGTAGCCGGCCGTGTCGCCGTACCCGGTGACGGCCACGTCGGCGGAGGCGGTCGCGTGTGGACCGAAGTCGGCCGGTCGCGGCCCCTTGGCGGGGCCCGCCTGGCGCGCCCGGCCCGCCGTGTCGGCCTGCGCCCGTACTCCGCCCGCCGCGGTGGCCACCGACGCGGCCAGCACCAGCGCGGTCAGCACCGCCACCACCTGGGCGGGCGCTCCGGTGATCCGTCTCATGGCGGCAGTGGACCATGCCAGAACGGCCGAAACCGGACCGCATGACACTCTCAGGACAGTCACGTACCAGCCGACGGATCGGTGGCGGCGACTTCGGTCCTGGCCCGCGCCTCCCGCAGCGCCTGGTCGGTGGCCAGGTAGCGGAGGTCGTCCCCGGCGCGCCGGAAGCGTTCGAGCACCGCCTGGTAGCCGGCGACCGCCTCCTCGTACCTGCCCTGCCCCTGCCGCGCGTCGGCCATCCCCGCCAGCGCCACGCCCTGCGCCCAGTCGTCGGTACCGCTCTCGAACTCCGCCAGCGCCTGGCCGTGCAGCGCCAGCGACTCCTCGTAACGGCTCAGCGCGGAGGTCGCCAGGCCCAGGTTGAGCAGGGCCATCGCCGCGGACCGGTCGTTGCCGGCGGCCCGGAACATGGCCAGGGCCCGCCGGAACCACCCGCACGCCTCCGCCGGCCGGCCCTGGTGGCGCAGGGCGTGCCCGAGATGGTTGTACGCGGTGGCCTCCGACCAGCGGTCGCCGCTGCGACGGGACACCTCCGCGTCCCGCCGGTGGTGGTCGATGGCCTCCTCGAAGCGGCCCAGGCCCCACAGCGCCATCCCGGCGCCGTCCAGCGCCGCCGACAGCAGCGCCGGGCGTCCGGCCGTCGCGTCGAGGCCGAGCGCCTGCCGGTGGCAGTCGAGCGCGACGGTGTACTCGCCGAGGCCGGCGTTGGCGCGTCCCAGCCAGTTCAGCATCGCGGCCGCCGCGACCTCGTCGCCGGCCCGGCGCGCCGCGGCGAGGCCGGCCTCCGCCAGGTCCCGCCACTCCTGCCAGCGGCAGCGCAGGTCGAGGTACCAGACCAGGTCCTCCATCACGGCCGGTAGCAGCAGGGCGGCGTCGGTGCCGGCCACCTGCCGGGCGAGGCCGGCGAGTCCGGTCCACTCCCGGTCCAGCCAGGCGGTCGCCGGCCCGGCGCCGCCGTCGAGAGCGGCCGGCAGCGGGCCGGTACGGTCCAGCGCGGCCCTCAGCTCGGCCGCCGGCTCCTGCTGGATCGGCACCGCGCCCGGCGGCCGCAGGCCCCGCGCCACCAGGCCGGCCGCGGCCAGCAGCCACACCGCCACGCGCTGTTCCGCCCGCTCGGCGCCGGTGGCGCCGCCGTCCTCGGCGATCAGGCGCCGCCGGGCGTACAGGCGGAGCAGGTCGTGGACCCGGTACCGGCCGGCCGTGACCGCCGGCTCAACCAGGCTGGCCTGCGCCAGCGCGGCCAGGTTCGCCTCCGCCTCCTCGACGCGCGTGCCCGTCGACGCCGCGACCACCTCGGCGCCGAAGTCGGCGCCGGGCAGCGGCGCCAGCCGCCGGAACGCCGTCCGGACGGGCGGTGCCAGCAGGTCGTACGACATCTGGAAGGCCGCGCCCGCCCGCAGGTCGCCGGCGGACAACCGGTCCAGCCGGCCGCACTCGTCGGCGAGCCGGTCGGCCGCGTACCGGACGCTCCAGCCCAGCGCCGCCACCTGGTTGCCGACCATCCGGATCGCCAGCGGAAGCCGGCCGCACAGCCGTACCACCTCGCGGGCGGCGGCCGGATCGGCCGAGATCCGCTCGGCCGGGACGATCCCGCGCAGCAGCGCGAGCGCGACGGCCTCGTCCGGCACGTCCAGCGGCAGCCACCGCGACGCCGCCAGCCCGGCCAGCCGGTTACGGCTGGTGACGACCACCAGGCAGGTCCCGGCGCCGGGCAGGAGCGGGCGTACCTGCGCCTCGTCGCCGGCGTTGTCGAGGACCACCACGGCGCGCCGGGTGCTGAGCACGGAGCGGTACAGCGCCGCGCGTTCGGCCGTCCCGGCCGGCAGCCGGTCCGGCCGGTACCCCAGTCCGGTCAGGAAGGCCGCGAGCACCGCGCCCGGGTCGGCCGGCGCCGCCTCCACGCCGCGCAGGTCGTAGTACAGCTGCGCATCGGGGAACTCCGCCGCCATCCGGAGCGCGAAGTGCACCGCCAGCGCGGTCTTCCCCACGCCCGGCGCCCCGGAGACCGCGACCACCAGCGGCGCCGGTACCTCGTGCCCCCGCCACCCGGCCACCAGCTCGCCGAGCCACTCCAGCTCGCCGGCCCGGCCCACGAAGTCCGCCACCCCCGCCGGCAACTGCGCGACCGGCCCCGGCTCCGGGTCCAGGCCTGGGTCCGGGTCCGGCTCCGGGTCCGGCTCCGGGTCTGCCGGTGGCATGGGGTGCTGCTCGCGCACCCGCCGTCCGGCACGCTCCGCCAGCGCCCGCTCCCGCAACCCGACCAGCTCGCCCGCCGCCACCCCCAGCACCCGCTCGTACCGCTCGACCAGGTCCTCCGGGGGAAGCCGCCGCCCCCGCTCGTAGTCCAGCAGGTTCCCGTGCCCCGCCAGCCCCAGCCGCCGGGCCAGCACCCGCAACGACAACCCGTGAAGCTCCCGGAGCTGGTGAAGCCGTTCCCCCAGTTCCCCAAGCGCCCCACCCACAGCAAAAATGCTAAATATAGAAAATTCCCAAACCAACCACTTCCGCCCCACACCTCCCGCCCAGCTTCT
This sequence comes from Mycobacteriales bacterium, assembly GCA_045806985.1. Classification (GTDB taxonomy): domain Bacteria; phylum Actinomycetota; class Actinomycetes; order Mycobacteriales; family JBJMIH01; genus JBJMIH01. The sequence continues at coordinate 18,404 of JBJMIH010000265.1, forward strand.
CTTCCCGACCGCGGCGGCCGGTCGGCAGCCGCACACAGAAAGACAGACGAGGAACGCCACCGGCACCCGCCTGATCGCGCTACCTGGCCGAGCTCCAGCGCCAGGCGGACGAACGGCAACGCCAGTGGCACGCAGTCCTCAAGCAGGCCCGGCCGAAGGCGATCGAGGCAATGCGACGGCAGGCGTTCCGGAAGGCGTACGACGCCTGGGTCGCAGCCAGCGAGATGCGCGCCTTCTGCGGCGCGCTCGAACAAACCGCCTCGACGATCACGCCCCCGCTGCCGCGATCAATCGAGAGCACTGGATCTCCTGGGATCGTGCCGCCGCTGACCGCATCGATCCCAACAATGCCACCGGCATCGCAGCAGAGCCATTCGATCCGGACCCTGGACCGGACGACCTTGGTCCATATCTCGGTGACTCGACCCCGCACGAACTCCGCCACGAGTACCGACACGAGCGGGATGAGAAACATCTCGGCGACGTTCGACGACAGTACGACACCTTGCATCATGGCATGCGCGCGCGGCAAGGCACTGCCAAGCCGGTGCTGGGGTTCGCTGTCGAGCCGTCCAGGGAGGAACAGGGGACAGCGGCGGCCTTGCTCGACTCAGTGAGAGTGCGTCAGCAGCATGGAGTTAGCGACTATGGCTCCGCTCCTGCCGGCTACTTGCCCTCGACGGTCGCACGCCTCCTCGGTGATTCCCTCGGTCCGTCCTGACCTCGGTGAACGCGGACGCTTTGCGATACTCGTCATCGTCACCCTTTCATGCCGTACTCCCCATCTACTGAGCTTCCGGACATTCGACGAGCGACCGTGCTGACAGTTACGAGAGGACCGGAGTCGCGAACTGGCGGCAACACGGTGGCGTCACCTTGAATGGTGAATCCAAACCAGCGACATCCAGCCGGCGAGCTGTCCTTGCTACCCAAGCCACCAGACCGCCGCCCGGTCGCGTCCCCCCACGACTGGCTGGCACTGGGGCCTGCCTGGCCGCGCTCCTGAAGGACTCGTACCTCATGCAGGAACGGCGAAGTCACCGCCCCGGCACCGCCGATCGTCGTGTCACCTACATTCTCAAGGGCGTGCGGGTCGACGACCTGGAGGTGCTGAGCCAGATGGCCATCCCGGACGCCAGGTCCTCGCGTCGCCGGACCGTCCAGCCTGCGCCAACGAGCTGGTGCGCGGGCCGCTTTCACCACGTCCCTGATGCCACACCGATCGTTCTGGCTGCCGCCCGGGGGCGGATCGGTTGAGTGAGAGGGCATCACTCTCGACGATTTTCGGCGCACTCTTCTCACGACTACCGTCTGTATCATGACGGCGACATTTTGTCAGAGTCGGGTGCTCTAATCCCCTTCAGATTCACAGATTGTGATGACTGGAGGGATGTGGAATGGGTCGGACCTACGTACGGCCGCATACGCGCAACGGCCAGCCGGTGCGCGGGCACTACCGTTCGACGCCGGCGGCCGCGGGCGGGATCGGGTTGGCCGGCGTGGTCGGAATCGTGATCGGTCTGTACGTGTTCTTCGGCGGCAACACGGCCAGCCCGACGGCCTGTACGGCAGGGCAGCCCGCGGTGTCGAGCACGGCGACGAGTTCTGTCTCGCCGAGCCTGTCGTGTGCTCCGTCGCCGGCGAGCTCGTCGGCCGGGCGGTGACCAGGTGGCCAGGCGCGGGAACAAGAGCTCCTTCGGCGACCAGGTGCTGATCTACCTGATCGGCACGGTCGCCGTCCTGGCGGGGATCTGGTACGTCCTTGTCCACTACTGGGTGTGGCTGGTGGTGTTCGGCGGGCTTCTGTTGGTTGGTGGGCTCGCCAAACTGGTCACCAAGCTCTGGGCTGAAGCCAACGCGCTGCCCGGCGACACCGATATCGAGTGGGGATTGGAGAGCACCACCCGGGCGGTGAGCGTGTATGACCTGGATGAGCTGACTGGCACCGAGTTCGAGCGGTGGGTGGTCGGGCTCTTCCAGCGGGACGGGCACGAGGCACATCCGGTCGGCGGTGCTGGTGACGGTGGCGTGGACATCGTCGCCACGGTCAACGGGCGGCGACTCGCGGTGCAGTGCAAGCGGTACTCCCCGGACCGGAAACTGCCGCCGAAGGTCGTCCGGGAGCTACTCGGCTCGGCTGCGCTTATCCGCGCGGACGGCTCGGTCCTGGTCACCACAAGCGGCCTGACCACCCAGGCGACGCGTCACGCGATCGACGCCGGCGTGGTCGTGGTGGACCGGAACGTGCTGGCCCGCTGGGTCGCGGGTCAGCCCCTCACCCTCCCGGCGCACCTGCGCTGATCTGGTGTACGGATCTGGTATGGCGGCCCGCCAGCCCCGCGGGTCGCCTGATCCCCTGACTGCCGGGGAGTTGGTGTGCGCGACGCCGACGAGTGCCGCGTTCAGGCGTCAGCGGGCGTTGACGATGGCTGGTCGGGTGAAGGATCTCAGTCGGCCTCCGCCCGTGACCGGGAGTCGAGGGCCTCCACCGCCCGCACGGAAGCCACCCGCAGTTCCATCCCGCGTCCTTCCCTCGTACCGCTGGTCAATGTCATCCGCTGGTCGCCGCCACCTTGTCGACCGGCTCGGGCATCTACGGGACCGGCTCGCCGCCCGCGCCGACACCGGCGCGGTCAGCGACCACACCACCAGCGGTGAGAGCGGCCGATGAGACTGTCGGGGCCGGCCAAGCGGTTGTCGATCTTCGTCAGGAACAACGACCAGGTCAAACACCGTCCGCTGTACGCCGAAATCGTGCACCGGGCGCACAGGGCCGGACTGGCCGGGGCCAGCGTGTTCCGCGGCTCCGAGGGCTTCGGCGCGACCGCGAACCTGCACAAGCCGCACCTGCTGCGGATGTCCGGCGACTCCCCGCTGATGACCGTCATGTCGAACGGATCGAGGCGTTCCTGCCGGAGGTGGAGGAACTGGTCAGCGACGGCATGATCGCCGTCGACGACGTGCGGGTCGTCCACGACAGCGGTTGGCTCAACGGCGAACCCTACGACCCCTACGATGACCACGCCGTCTGGGACGAAGCCGCCACCCACCCAGCGCCAGCACAAGTCGTGCCGCCCAACACGACGACTCAACCCCCTCTGTCGATTCCGGTGAAACCGGCGAACTGCCACAGCACGACCCCGCGCCGACCAGCGCGCAGCAGGACACCGTCGACCAAGCAGCCGCCCAGGCCCGCGCCGCCGCAGCCGTCACCACCCGCCCGTACGGGCTGCACACCGACGAGGAACTCACCCAACTCCTCCACCAGACCCGCCACGACGCCGACACCGCCGCCGCAAGCACCCGCGCCGCCGACGAACAAGCCGAACAGGCCGCCGCCGGCCAAGGCCCACCGCCCGCTCCACAACCAGCCGGCACCAACGCCTCACCAACAGCGCCCAAGCGATCAACCAGCTGCGCGACCTCAAGCACCGCCGAGACCAACTCACCGCGACAGCCGTTGACCAGGAACTCGCCCTACGCACTGAACAACTGGCGGCCGTCGACCGGCGCGGTCGACCCCAATTCACCGGCCTCGAACGCGACCACGTCACCGGACGGGTTCAGCAGCTACGCCACCACCGCACCCAGCTCGCCGCCGAACTCGACAACTTCGAAGCCTGGCGTGTCGAACTCGCCGAACGGGCCGGACCAGCCCATCAGCACACCGCGATCCTCGCCGACCACCAGGTCGCACGTGACCGCTACCCCACCGACCTGAAACGCGCCACCTTCATTGACCAGCAAGACGCCGTCTACAACCAACCAAGCCGTCCCCCACCTCCGCACCGCCAACCGCGCCCGCAAACACCTCCACCAGCTGCAAGACGAACAACGCATCCGCCAAAGCCTCGCCCCAACCGAGAACCAACTCGAACAGCAAGCCCGCGAACACTTCCGTAACCAGATCAACACCCCGCAGGCAGCCGATGCCGGCGCAGCGACCGAGCCGGACGCCACCCACCTCTACCGGGCAGCCCCAAGCCGCCCAGCCCACCGCCGAAACAGGCCGACAGCTCGAAGCCTGACCGCATCGACAGCACGGCGTATACCCCGGCGCAGCCTTCCGCTGGCCTTGTGCGTACTCGCCGTCGGCGACCTGCCTGGCATGTTCGGCCACGGCAACCCTCCGGCGACGGCTGCGATGTTCCCGAACCCCCCGGTGTCGGGCGTCCAGCACGACCAGGTCGAGGCTGTCCTCGCGACCGGCACGCTCACCGTACTGGTCATCGTCTCCGGCGCGCCGTACGCCTTCGGCACCTACGCCGACCGGGCCGCCGCCGTCGTCCAGGCGTTCATGCCGGCACGGAGGGCGGCCCCCGCTCGCCGGTGTCCTGTCCGGAGGCGTCGACCCGTCCGGCAGGCTGTCCATCCAGATCCCCGCCACCTACCTACACTCGTATCTCGTCGGGCCCACCGAGGGGATCAGCAACCTTGACCCATGCCCCCGGTATCCGTTCAGCCACGGCCTGTCCGACACCACCTTCGCGTACGGCCCGCTGACCACCAGCGCCACCAGCGTCGACATCGCCGGGCCAGCTCACCGCCTCGATCACCGTTACCAACACGGACCGCCTCCGCAGCACCGAGGTGGTCCAGCTGTACCTCACCGACCCGGTCGCCTCCATCAACCGCCCGGCACATAAGCTCCTCGGCTTTCGCCCGGCTGCCCCTCGACCCCGGCCAGACCCGGACCGTCTACTTCGACCTCCACACCGACCGCTTCACCTTCGTCGGCAAGGACCTCGCCTGGACCGCCGAACCAGCCACCATCCACCTCCACGCTGGCCCCTCCAGCACCGACCTCCGCACCACCGCGACTCTCCACCTCACCGGCCCACCCCGAACCGCCGCCACAGCCAGTCACCTCGCCACCCCAACCACCTCCAGTAACGCCACCCGGCCGCCTCATCCCGTGCAGGCCGAGCGCGTGCCGCTGAGCCCATTGGCCGCACGGCCACAATCACCTAACGTGTCTCTTTGTGTACTAATGGTCCAACATGGGGTGATCGCGAATGGGCCACAACAGCGCTTGCGCGAATGCTCAACAGCCGGGGTGCGAGTGCATGGGCTGCGGCGGATCACGGCACGGCTGGCCAGGTTGGTTAGACGTGGCGCGTAGCGGCTCCGGTGTCCGCCAGCGCCGGCGAGAGAGGTGCGAGGGGCGGCTGAGGACCCGTCGCGGCTCGAAGCGACTGAGAAACAACACGGAAAACCGCGCGGCAGTGACCGACCTGGCTCGGGTCGACATGACGGATTGGCTCGCCGGCCAGGCATCCAACGATCCACCGGAGCCCCGGCAGCCCACCACGAGCGGCGCGGAGCATCCGACCGCTGTTGAGCAGGTGACGACTTTCGCCGAGGCGATGGCGGAAGGGACGTGGCCGGAGATCGCGGCGACGCTCGAGGACCAGATGCCGGGAACTGCCAACGACGTCAAGCGTGGGTTGGCCTCACATTTCTGGTGCGATCTGTTCGTGGGCTTGGTCATGGCGATCGAGGACATCCAGGGAGCACTCGAAGACATCCCTGACACGACCAAGGAGGACGTCAAGGACGCGATCCTTCGGTCGTCCATGCGCGACAGCCGTAAACAGGTAATCGGGGTCGTGGTGGATATCGCGCTGGACAGGGTATGGGCCGCGTTCAAGGCGGCGACGTTCGCTCAGGTGCCGCTGCTTGCCACCCTCAGCCGCGACGACGTCCTGCGCGACCTGCGGATCCTGGCCGTGTTCACCTGCCCGGCGCCGGGCGAGCACAAGGAGGTGCGTGAGCACGCCCTCAAACCTCTGGACGACGAAGCACGCCGCTTCCTCACCGACCAGACCAGGGCGCGTTTGGGAGAGATGTTCGCCGGCTGGCGGCCGGCGGCGTAATCAGCGGGGGTCGTACTCCTGGTCGGTGACGTCGTCGCCCCAGTCGGCCTCGGCGTCGCCCGCCGCCGGCATGATGGACCCGCAGGACTTGTCGCTTTCGAGGCGACGCAGGATCCGGCGGACGGTGGCGTACGTCCAGGCGGGTCTTGCGGGACACAGGGCCAGCGGGGGCAGGCGTTGGTGCTGGCGTCGTCGGCGCAGTCGGCGATGGCCAGCAGCATCAGCAGGTCGCTGCCGGCGGCCGGGGAGCGTGTTCCCACAGCCAGTTCATCACCCGCACGCTCATGGTCGAGATCCCGGCGGGACCGCCGGGCAGCGGGTCGTTCCTTCGAATTTGCTCTGCCCCTGTTCTCGGCCTGCCGCGGTAGCCAATGGGGCCGCGTTTGGTCGGGATGTGGGAAGGCGGTGGGAAGGAATGCCCCAGCACCGGTCGGTACGGTCCGGCACGTAGCGATAGACGGATTGGCTCTGACCTGCATAGACTGGTACGAGGCGACACGCGGCGGCACTGTCTGGATAGGACTGAGCGGTCTCTTAATCAGCGGGTTCGGGGCTCGAGTCCCTGGCAACGCACCACCACCCACCACCTGACCTGGGCTTCCTCCTGCCGGAGGGAGCCCATGATCGTTAGTAGGGGCCGGTGTGGGAAGGATGTGGGAAGGCACGTCGGCTGGTGTTAGCGCGCCCTCTTTTGAGCGGCCCGTTGCGCGATCAGGCGGGCGCCGGTGGCGTTCATACGCCACTGTGCGAGCTTGAGGCTGACGTCGCCAGCGGCCCCATTCTTGGCCGAGATGGTCCGGCAGCAGAAATGACGAGTAACCCAACTGTTCGGCGAGATGGGCATCGCGCCGGAGCGCATCGAGGCTGGCAGCGGTGCCCGCGAGCACGCCGAATCGAAAGGGACGAGGCTCGCTCATCGGAAACCGTTCCACGGCGCCAGATGCTCAAGACGGACCCGTTCCCCCGTGGCGGCCGAGCCGATGGCGGCCTCGACCATTGCGACCGTACGCAGGTTGTCCCCGCATCTACCCCACGGCGTTGCCCCGGTCCGCAACGCCCACACGAAGTCGGCGAGCGGGCGTTCGGCCTGTTCGACCGGAGGTGTACGTCGAGGAGCGATCGGAGCGGGGGCCGGTCGAGGCCGAGGTCAACAAGATCCCGGAGAGCCAGATCTTCGTGCTGTACCAGAAGCTGAAGAACTACTTCGAGGGCTCCGTGCTGACCGATCCGGCTGGCCTTCGTCGGAGGCGGAGTCCCGTGGCTGAAACCGTCACCGCGGCTGTTGCGACCCGTGAGGGTGTCGAGCCGCCCAACGCCGACGCCGCGTACGTCTACGAGGCCGCCGACGGCACCGTCACCGCCGCCCTGATCGACGGCATCGGGCATTCCGCCCGGGTCGCCGAGCGGGCCGGGCTGCTGGCCGGCGCCGCCGCGCTGACGGCCGCGACCCGCGGCGGGCTGGCCGGGATGCTTGCCGCCGGCCAGCTGGTCGCAGACCCTGGCCTGTACGGCGACGAGCCGGACGCCGTCGGGATCGTCGCGGTCGTAGGTCCGGCGTCCGGGGTGGTCGTCAACTGGGTAGGTGACTGCCGGGCGTACGGGTGGGACGCACCGACCTGCGGCGGTACACGACCGACCACGCTGTCGGCGAGCAGCTGCGCCAGAACGGCGCGCCCCTGGAGCTCTCGGCCGGGCACAACAAGTGGGAGCAGACGACGCTCGGCCGCGCGGTCCCCGCCACTGTGTACGAGGTGGAGATCCCTGACCCGCCGGTGATCCTCACAAGCGACGGTGTGCACGACCAGGTGCCGGCCGATGTATTGGCCGAGCTGGTGGGCGGGTACCAGGCTGATCCGCGGGCCCTGGCCGACGCCTTGGTCGCGGTGGCCCGGCCGAACGGGGCCCGGCCGCGCGAGGAGGACCACCGGGACGACGCGACCACCGTAGTGTTGCTGCGGCGCCGGGAAATGACGTTGACGTTCGTCGATGTACGGCTCATCCTGATCGTGAGCCCGACGAGCATGGAAGGGAGGGACTGAGCGATGCGAGCCCGAATCGACGGCCAGACGCGCGAACCGTTGTGCGTCGGCTTTGCTGTGCTCTCCGCCGCCTCCCCCGTGACCGTCGAGCCGTGGTCGAGGCGCGAGTACGCAAGCCTGAACCCGCAGACCGGCGGTGGTGGCCAACTGAGCGAGGAGTAGAACCCTCGCGAAGATCGCGATGGCCGCCACGGTGAACAGCCGGAGGCGGCCTTTCTGGTTCACAACTCCATGAGCGGGTGTCGTCCAGCGGCAAGGATTCCGGTTTCCAACTCCGGCGACGAGGGTTCGAGTCCTTCCACCCGTGCGTTTCCCTCACCCTGCGGGGGTGTGGGGCTGATGGTTGAGAATTCCACAGTGGACACGACATGCGGCGCCGGCCAAGGCCTCACCTTGGTGCTGGCTGGCGCCGGTATCGGGATGTAGGCCAGTGGCTAGGCCGCCTGCCCTGGGAGCAGGAGATTCGTGGGTTCGAGTCCCACCATCCCGACGTACATGGCCTTCAAGCTCAGCCGGTGGAGCGCGCGGTTGAAGCCCGTGAGGATCAGGTTCGACTCCTGGGAAGGTCACCATGCCTCGGTAGCTCAACGGAGAGAGCGCCTGCCTACGGAGCAGGGTCATGTGGGGGTTCGACTCCCTCCCGGGGTACGGCGCGGGTCGCCTCGCCGACGGCGAGCGGTACACCGGCGGTGTCCGCTGGCGTGGACGCCCCCGCAGCCCATGCGGATGGAGTCGTAACGGCACGACGCCTGCCTTCCAAGCAGGAACCGGCGGGTTCGATCCCCGTCATCCGCTCTGCGCCTCTCGCTCCGGCGAGCGCCGGCCCCTTGTAAGGGCTGGTGGCCCGGGTCGGCACCGGGGAGAGGCTCCACGCGCTCGTGGCGGAACGGTAGACGCGCCAGCTTGAGGTGCTGGTGACCCACGGGTCGTGCGGGTTCAACTCCCGCCGGGCGCACGCGTACGCCTTCGTGGTCCAGTGGCCAGGATGTCTGCCTCGTAAGCAGGAGACGCCGGTTCGACTCCGGCCGAAGGCTCTGTTCCCGGGTTGCTCTGCTGGCAGGGGCCGCCGCGCTTTGAACGCGGATCAGGGACGCTGGTTCGATTCCAGCCCCGGGAGCGCAACAGCACGCCGACGAGGCTCACCTGGTGGAGCGCGTCCCTGGTACGGACGAGGACCCGGTTCGATTCCGGGCGTTGGCTCGCGCGGATGTAGCTCAGTAGGTAGAGCGTCACCTTGCCAAGGTGAAGGTCGCCGGTTCGAGGCCGGTCATCCGCTCCATGCCCGCGTAGCCCAACCAGGTAGAGGCGCCGCCCTCAGGAGGCGGAGGTTCGCGGTTCGACTCCGCGCGCGGGGCCAGCTGGTCCAGCTGCAACCACCGCAAGCGGGACCGCACTCCTGACGAGGCCGGGATGCGGCTGCTGGCCAAGCCGCACGTGCCTGTCTGGGCCGAGTTGCTCGCCTGAGCCGTCCTCTGTGCGGCGGCTCTCCTTTCCGGATGGGTGTTGGCACCAAGCGGCGCTCTGAACGCCGCCCTCGTTGGTTCGATTCCAGCTCCGGAAGCTCACGGGCTCGTGGTGACAACGGGAACACGCCGACGGCATGGGGAGCGTCCTGCCAAGACGTCCGGGGTGGCACCCGCGCGGGTTCGAATCCCGCTCTCTCCGCTCGGGAAGGTGACGCCGTCGAGGGGACGGCCCCTGCCTCGAAAGCAGGTGGCGCGGGTGACCGTGTGGAGATCGTGCCCTCCGCCTTCCGCGTCACCGATACGACCGCCTGTAGCTCAGTGGTGAGAGCGCCCGTCTGATAAGCGGGAGATCGAAGGTTCGAGTCCTTCCTGGCGGACCGAGCGCCGTTAGCTCAATTGGTAGAGCAGCTGACTCTTACTCAGCGGGCTGGGGGTTCAAGTCCCTCACGGCGTACGTCTTGGCGCAGTAGGCGAAGTGGTAAAGCCACCGGACTTTCACTCCGGAGAATGCGGGTTCGAGTCCCGTCTGCGCTTCTCGATCGCCTCCATAGCTCAATGGTCAGAGCTGCCGCCTTTTAAGCGGAGGGTTCCGGGTTCGAGTCCTGGTGGGGGCACTGCGGGTGTGGTGGAGAGGTACCACGCTGGGCTCATAACCCGGAGACGCCGTTCGAATCGGACACCCGCCATTGGCGCGTCGTTCAACCGGCAGGACGCCGCCCTGTTAAGGCGGCTATGGGAGTTCGAATCTCCCCGTGCCAGCTCGTGGAGGAGCCTCAGGCAAAGGAAACGCCGCTGGAAACGGCGTCGGGCAGTGCGTACCCGAGCGCGTTCGAATCGCGCCTCCTCCGCTCCTTTGGGGTAGCTCAATTCTGGGAGAGCACCTCGTTCGCACCGAGGAGGCTGCGGGTTCGAGCCCCGTCAACTCCACGCATGGCCCTGTAGCTCAGGAGGTGAGAGCGCCGCCCTGTCACGGCGGAGGTCGCGGGTTCGAGTCCCGTTGGGGTCGCTCTCGAGCTGTAGCGCAGGTGTTCAAATCCGGCCAGCTCGACCATCGAGACGTGGCGCAGCTTGGTAGCGCACAGCCTTCGGGTGGCTGGGGTCGCAGGTTCAAGTCCTGTCGTCTCGACCATGCTCGGATAGCGCAGCGGCGAGAGCATCTCCTTCACGCGGAGACGGCCCGGGGTTCGAGTCCCTGTCCGAGCACGCACGATCGCATGGCTCAGCGGATAGAGCACCGCCTCGACACGGCGGAGGTCGCGGGTTCGAGTCCTGGTGCGATCACTGTGGCCGTAGCTCAACAGGAGAGCACCAGGTTGTGGTCCTGGTGATGCCGGTGCGACTCCGGTCGGTCACCCCATGCGGCAGCGCCGAAGTTGGAGAGTCGGGCCTGGCTGTAACCCAGGCGCCTCGCGCTGAGGGGGTTCGAATCCCTCCTGCCGTACCAGCACGGGTCGAAGACCAGTCGGTTACCTTGCCTTCCACGCGATGATCCCGGCGGTCGCCTCCACATCCGTGCCCTGCTCCTCGGCGGGTCGAAGTTCGGTCGGCTATCGGTGATCACAGCCTTGTACTTCAGCGGAAGAGCACCCAGCTCCTACCTGGGGGGCCGCGCGTTCGAGTCGCGCCGGGGGCACATGCACCGAAGACCGCCGCCGGTACGCGGCCGGCGGCGGCAACCTGCTCCGTTGGGGTAGTGGCCAGCCCACCTGGTTCTCAGCCAGGAAACGCGGGTTCGATTGCCGCACGGAGTGCGACGTCGTGCCGGAGCAGCGAACGGAGCCGCCCGCAAAGCGGCTGGCCTTCTGGCCCTCGCGGGTGCGAGTCCCGCCGACGTCTCCCGCTGGGTAGCTCAGCCGGTACGAGCACTCGGCTCATCACCGAGAGGTCGTGGGTTCGACCCCCACCCCAGCGACGTTCGGCCCGTAGCTCAGCGGAGAGAGCAGCCGTCTTCTAAGCGGCGGAGCGCCCGTTCGAATCGGGCCGGGCCGGCTCGTTGTCCTCGTAGCTCAGGTGGAAGAGCGCCACTCTCCGAAGGTGGAGGCCGCAGGTTCGATCCCTGCCGGGGGCACGCCTCATGATCGGCTTGGAATTTGTCGTGTCCGCTGTGACAACCTCAGTTCTCTACGGGCTTCAGCGTGAGTGGCTGGCGACAGCCGCCGACAGGGTGACCACCCGGTCGAACTGGCTGTCGAGCTCCTGGTCGCCGTGGTGCACGACGACGAGGGCGCGGCCGTGGGTGCGTTCCTTCAGGGCCCTGAGCACCAGGTCCCTGCCGGCCTCGTCGAGGTTCGCGAACGGCTCGTCGACGAGGTACACGTCCGCGTCCTGGCACAGCAGCGCGGCGATTCCGGCCCGCTGGCGCTGACCGGACGACAGCTCGGAGGGAAGTTGGTCGGCAAGCTCGTCCAGCGCCATGGACGCGCGCAGCCGTTCATCGCGGACGAGTTCGCGTACCGGCAGCGGCGGCAGGTTCACCGGTGCGGTCAGGCCGGCCACCCGACGCGGCAACGTGACCACCCCGGAGTCGGGCGCGAGAGACCCGGAGATGATGTGCAGGAGCGTCGTCTTTCCACAGCCGTTGGGACCGCGAACGAGGACGTGTTCGCCGATTCTCAGGCTGAAGTCCTCGATCGCCACGTCAGCCCCGTCCGCGTAGCCGACTCGAGCGCCGTGGACCAGCACCGCCGGAGCCTCGTCGTGGTACGGCGTCGTCCTGGAGTCGCGAAGGGTGGCGATGCGTTTGAGCACGGCGCCGTTGCGGCGGGTCTGCGGAATCATCTTGATGAGGTCGAAGATTCCCGTGACGGCGCGCCACAGCGAGTTCACGAAGGCGAGGAAGCCACCGAACGTCATGCGGCCGGCGAACACGAAGTACGCCCCGATGCTCAGGGAAGCGGTGTCCGAGACGTTCATGACAAGATCGCTCAGTGTGCTCTGCTTCTGTCCTATCCGGAAGTTGGCGAACGTGATGCCGAGGTAGCCGTCCAGCGCCTTTCGGTTGGCGGCCCGGGTGCCCGGGCGCAGGGTGGGCAGGCCGCGCAGCGCGTGGAAGGCTTCCAGCGTCCTGGTCAGCGTGTTGACGTACCGTGCCTCGGCCTCGCGCTCGGGATCGGTGTTGGCCGCGATCTGCTTGGCGAAGCGTTTGCTCACGTAGAAGAGCGGCGGCACGATGACCAACAGAACAAGGCTGGCCTGCCAGGAAAGCCAGAGCAGCACACCGATGAAGACAGCGGATGCCACGGCCTTCTTCGCGATGGCGACGCAGACGTCGACTGCCGGCAGGACACCCTCCTTGACGTCGTTGTGGACCCGGCTGACGAAGGACGCGTTGCCGACCTCCGCCATCCGTCGCCCGTCCTGATCGAGGGCACGGTGCAGCAACTCCATCTCCAGGGCCAGCACGAGAGCGTTCTCGAACCGCTTGCGCCAGCAGGAGGCCCAGTAGGCGCCGAGGTTCAGGACGAGGCCGGTCACGAGGTACAGCGCGGCGAGGGCGAGGAACCAGTGGAAGTCACTGCTCAGGATCGCCTGGTCGAACAGCGCCTTGAGCAGGAGAGGATGCACGAGGGCCTCGGTACCGCTCCAGGCCGCCTCGAGGGCGGCGATCACAGAGAGCTGGATCCGGTGACCGCCCAGCGTGCGCCACAGCTCTTTCACCTGGACACCTCGTCGAGCAGGAAGTCGGCCGTACCGCCGTGGTTGGCGCGGTGGAGCACCCGCAGGACGCCGGCCGAGCCGGTCAGGTAGTCGGTGGAGCACCGCAGCAGGCCCTCCCCGGGCACGGCCAGCGGCACCGTGTCGCCGCGCCGCGGTATCGAGAACCGTTCGGCGGGCTCGAACAGGAACACCTTCCTGACGAAGTCGAGCTGCCGCAGTGCCAGGTCACGGTACGAGGCGTCGCCGGTGATCGCGGCCGCGTCCAGCAGCGCGTCGGCGATCCCGGAAATGCCGAACGCGTACCCGGCCAGTACGGAATGCCGGAAGGACGGTTCCCGCAGGACGGTCCGGGCCGAGTCCAGGTCGCCGTACCGTAGCAACACCTGCGCGACGCCGGCGGACCCGATTTCGATGTAGGGCTCCACGGTTCCCTGGTGGACGAACCTGACCTTGCCGTCGTCCCGGTGCTCGGCGTGGGCCATCTCCCAGGACAACGCGCCGCGCCCGATCCGTAGGTAACGCCCGTCCCCGGTGACCTGGTACATGCGCAGCAGGAACATGGCCACGCCGGCCTGCCCGAAACCGAGCCCGGTGAAGGGCTCATCGGTGACGAACTCGTTGCGCCAGTGGACGTGACCGCTCTCCTGCCGAGCGGCTTCGAGCAGCGCGCCGGCGCAGTCCCGCGCGGCGTCGAGGTGGTGCTCGTCGCCGTCACGGACGTAGAAGTGCAGGTTCGTCATCCCGACGCCGGCAAGGCCGTAGTAGAAGGTGTAGTCGCCGGCCTCGTGCGCACGCCGGTTGGCCGCTGCCAGCAGTGGCGCGGCCTCCGCACGGAACCCGAGCGCGTCGACCGCCCAGGCGATGCCGGCCAGGCCGTTCATGAGGCCGGCCGGATACTCCTTCGTGTCCATGCCGGCCAGGTCGTCGCGCAGCCGCTTCAGCCATTCGGGCCTGAGCGGGACGCCGGAGGCGTCCAGGGCCCACAGCACGCCGCTGGCGCCGAAGCCCAGGCTCAGCGGATTGGTTTCGTGCGCGAACGGGTCGACGGGGAAGAGGGAGTCCCGGTCGGTGTCGGCGACAGCCTCGACGAACGCCGCCACGCCGGCTTCGGCCCGCGGCAGGCCGAGATCCGCCTCGGCGACCGGGCCGGGCGGTGCGATTTCGACCTGGTCGATGAGCTCGTCCGCGCGCTCCAGGAAGTCCAGAACGTCGCGCAGAGACACCCGTGCCGCCGCGAGATCCACGAGCAGTTCGTGGATCCGCGGCGTCCAGCCGAGGTCGTCGGTGAAGACCCGGTACAGGTCGAGGACGTCCTGCCGGAGGTAGGACATCGCGGCGACGGGGTAGATGAAGTAGGCCATGACGGTCGCCAGGCTGTACAGGTCGTCCTCGACTGTGGGCGCCGCGGACCGGCGTCGCGAGTGGCTGAACCCCGGTGTGTACAGGTCGACAGGTTCCGTCAGCGGCGCCTCCTCGTCAGCGGCCTCGGTCAGTCGACAGGCCTCCAGATCGACGATGGTGACCCGCAGGGTGTCGAGGTCGATGAGCAGGTTCGCGGCCGAGAGGTCACCGAGGACCACCTGCCGCTCGTGGGCGGCCAGGATCGCACGAGCCAGTCCGCGGAACACCGCGAGGAAGATCCGCAGGAACTCCCGCGACTTCGCCGGATCGATCCCGCCCTCGGTCCCGGCGGCGAGCGGATTGCGTTCCAGCAGGGCCTGGCGCATGTCGATGCCCTCGATGTACTCCTCGGCGATGAAGTGGTGTTCCCACTGGGGGAACTCGGCGATCGGCGCCGGGAAGGAACCGATGTCGGCCAGCCGGTTCAGGAACATCCACTCGCGGTGCAGGATGTCCACGGCATCGTGATCGCGCCGCGGATTGACGTTGGTGTGCGGACGGGCTTCCTTGAGCACCACGACGCGGTTGTCGTTCAGAGTGTCCTCGGCGGTGTACACCCCGCCGCTGTTGGAGAACTGGATCGCCCCGGTGACCCGGAAGCGGCCGGCGAGAAGGTCGTCCTGTCCCGAGTCGTCGTCCTCGAGCTTCCAGTCGGTGAACGGCCACGGCACCCACAACGGCTGGGCCTCGCCCGGGAGTCGGCTGTCCGGGACCGGACCGTCCGGGCCCATGATCTGCGGTATCCGCCGTCCCAGGACGTCGACCGTGTAGGTGTTCAGGAACTGGCCGTAACGGAAGTAGAGCGACTTGTGGTCCCGATATCGCAGGTCCGACAGCACGTACGCACCCTCGGCGCCGTCCAGGAGGCGGGCCAGATCGTCCAGACATTCCCGGAACTGCGCATCGTCCCGCGGGTAGATGGTGGCGAGCTTGCCGCCGCTACGGCGGGAGATGCCCTTGGAATTGAGCATCTCGAAGATGTTGAGATCGAGCGCGATCTTGAAGTCGATGTCGTGTTCGGTCAGATAGCCGATCACCGATGCGGCCACCTCGTACACATTGCGCTGGTCGGCCGAGACATGGATCTTCCAGCCCTGCGCCGGCAGATCCGGGTTGTGCCGATGGCTCCACCAGAAACCCGAGCGGACGAATCGGGACCGAACCTCCTCATCAAGGGAGGCGAGGAAGTGGTTGGGCCTCGGCTCGTAGTGGACGTCGGGCGGGTCGAAGAACAGCGTGTCGTTCCAGGCGTAGGTGAACCGGTGGACCCATCGTTCGTCGCGCATGGCTGCCTCTGCTGATGGAAGGACGTTGTGACCGGTTGTCAACGGTGATGGCGACAGGCGGCAGAAGCGTGCGGGGGCGCGCACTGCGCCCCCGCACCACGTGCGATCAGTCGCCGTCGCTGGCGACGCAGCAGTTGCTCTGGCTGCTGGTTGAGCTGATGGGGGTAATGGCGCCGGGCAGCGCTGTCCGCGGCTGCAGGTTCTGGAGCTTGAGGACGCTCATCCGAATCACCTCCTTCGTGGTCTGAACGTCACGAGGCGTGCCTCGCCTGGACAGGACCTACATTTGGCCACCGACGTCTGACAGACATCTGGCAGGCGTGTGACTCCTGGTCAGAGCACCCGCGCGTAACCCGAGGCTGTACTCCCAACCGGACGCTCCTCAGCGCGAGGCTCGGAGGATTGGTTGAAGGTGGAGTTCCGTGTCCTGGGCCAGGTCGAGGCGCTGGCCGACGGTCACGCGCTGGACATCGGCCACGCCCGCCAGCGCAGCGTGCTGGCAGTCCTGCTGACCGAGGCGAACCGGGTGGTGGCCGTCGATGACTTCGTGGACAGGATCTGGGGTGCGATGCCGGCTCCCAGGGATCCACGCGCCGTGCTGCGCACCTACCTCTGGCACCTGCGGCGGGAACTCCCCGCGGCGAAGGACATCGCACTGGTGAGGCAGCCGCCGGGTTACAAGCTGGTGGTGGACGAGCGGTACGTGGACCTGCACCGGTTCCGTGAGCTGCTCAGCCGGACCGAAACCGCCGGAGACGACGAGCGGGCCGCGGAACTGATCGAGCAGGCCTTGCGCCTGTGGCGCGGCGAGCCGTTCGCCGGACTGGACACCCCGTGGATCAACACCACCCGGCACAACCTCCTGCTGCTCCGGCGGACGGCGCGACTCGAGCTGACCGACATTCACCTGCGCTCCGGCCGGCACGCGGCACTGCTGACACCGCTCACCGAGCACGCCGCCGAGCACCCGCTGGACGAACGGGTGGCCGGCCAGTTGATGCTCGCTCTCTACCGCAGCGGCAGACCCGCGGACTCCCTGGCCGAGTACCGCCGCATCCACCAGCAGCTCGCTGACGAGCTGGGGACCGACCCCAGCCCGGCGCTGCGACAGTTGCACCAGCGGATCCTGACCGCCGACCCCTCGCTGTCCGCGGTCGGCGCCCGTCGCACCGCGGGACTGGGCCGTCCGGCCGTGGCTCCCCGCCAGCTGCCTGCCGCGCCCCGCCTGTTCACCGGCCGGGAGCGTGAGCTGGTCGACCTCAGCACGGCCCTGGATCACCAGGTCGACGTCAGCGGCACGCTGCTGATCTCGGGGTTCGGCGGAACAGGCAAGACCTGGCTGGCCCTGCACTGGGCGCGCCAGAACCTCGACCGGTTCCCCGACGGACAGCTCCACGTCGACTTGCGCGGCTTCGCATCCCAGGGACAGCCGGTGACCGCCGAGGCGGCAATACGCGGCTTCCTGGACGTACTCGGGGTCGATCCCGCCGCCCTGCCCGCCGATCTGGACGCACAGGTCGGGCTGTACCGGAGCCTGCTCGCCGACAAGCGCATGCTCATCATGCTGGACGACGCCTACGACATCGCCCAGGTGACCGCGCTCCTGCCCGGCAGCCCGGGCTGCACCACCGTGGTCACCAGCCGCAACCGGCTCACCGGACTGATCGCCGGACACGGCGCCGTCCCGGTGCACCTGGACGTGCTCCCGGAGGACGAAGCCCGCCTGCTGCTCACGCGCTACCTCGGCCACGAGCGAGTCACCGCCGAACCGGACGCGCTGGCCGACCTGCTGGAGTTCTGCGCCGGTCTTCCCCTGGCCCTGGGCATCATGGCCGCCCGCGCCCTGGCCCAGGAGGAACTGCCCCTGTCCGTGCTCGCCGACGAGCTCCGCGATGCCTCCGCCCGGTTGGACGCGCTGACCACCGATGATCTGTCGGCCAGCGTCCGGACCGCCATGTGCCGGTCGTACGACGCCCTCGGGCCCGATGCTGCCAGGGCGCTCCGTGTCCTGGCGCTCGCTCCCGGCCCGGACATCGGCCTGCCCGCCGCCGCACGCCTGCTCAGCCGGCCCAGGGCAACCGCCCGCACGCTGCTGAGCGACCTGGAGAACGCCTCCCTGATCCGCCAACGTGCCGCCGGCCGCTACCACATGCACGACCTGGTCCGCCTCCACGCTGCCGCTCGCGCCGAACGGGACTGCGCCGGGACACGCCGGACAGATGCGTGACGATTTCCGTGCTCAACCGGTCCCGTTCCGAGGAACGGGCCAGGCATCCGTTGGCGGGTCCGGACCGGGGCACCGTGGCGGGACATCCCGCCCTCGCCTGGAGGCCGGTTTCCAGGCCCGTGTCGAGGTCGTCGGCGCGGGCGGGCGGCGCGCACGGAGGTGTGGCGGGCCAGGCAGAACCAGCAACCGGCCGGCTCACCGGCCGGCCCGGGCGCCCCGCCACTCGCGTACCGGCTGATGACCGGTCAGCCCATCCCGCCGCTCGGCGATCTCCTCCAGCACGATGCCGCCAACCTACGCATCTTCGACGAGGTCGTCTCCCGCGACGGCGTTCGCCTACGGCGTCACTGCCACCAGTTGAGTGGGGTGCCGTCGGCGGGGTCGTAGACGTTGATGTAGTTCCAGTCGCCGTCGGGGACGGCGGTCGCGTACTCGCGCAGTGGTTGTTCCATCGCGGCGAAGCCGGCCTTCACCGGGATGGTGTACACGGCCAGTGACTGGGTGCGATCGCGGGTCCAGGACCGGCCGTCCAGCCAGCCGCCAAGCGCCTCCAGCTTGCGGGTGAGCGCGTCGAGGTGCCGGTCGGCCGAGGTCGGCCCGCTGACGTGGACGGCCACGTTTCCGGACCTGGCCGCCACCGTGAATGAGCCGTCCCCGCTGACTGCGACGGTGTCGCCGGCGGCGGCGCCGAGCGCCAGGCCGGGTGAGGCGAGCAGTTGCCACCTGCCTGGCCCGGCCGGGCGCGCCGGCACGTTCTCGAAGACCGGCCGCCCGGACGGCCCGGTCGCGGCGAGCAGCCGCACCGAGCCGTCCGGGCCGCCGTTCGGGCCGCCGCCGTCCGGGCCGCCGCCGTCCGGGCCGCCGGCGGGTGGGCCGCCGCTAGTCGGTTCTGCCGTAGGGGGCACCGCAACTCCCTCTCTCGTAGCACGACCTTCCCGGGCTGGGTGCTCCACGGTTGCCTGCGCTCAGGTTACAGGCGGCGCCTTCCAGGCAGGTGTTGTACGGGGACAGGTTGCCGCCCTCGGAGGTTGGCACGTTGCGGTGACCGACATGCATGTTGTCCGGGTTCCGCGACGTCTGGCCGCAGCGCCAGCAGGTGTAGTCGCCACCCGACTCGTCGGCCTCGGCGATCAGCCGGTTGCGTACGGCGTCCTGGCCGGCCCGGCTACCGCCGGTAGGCCCGCCGCTGCTGAGCGCGATCTCCTTCGGCGTCGCGCCCTCGGCATCGGCCAGCACCCGGCCGCCACCGCCGATCGGTTGCTTCGTCGCGGCTCGCGGCGCCCGGGAGACGACCGCCTTGGCGGTGGCCTTCGCCGCCGAGGCGAGCTTCCCGGCGGCGGGCGCCACCTTGCCGGCCGCCGCGCGCACCGTGTTGGCGACGGCCTTGCCGCCGGTGCTGACCGCGGCCTTGACGGCCTGGCCGGCCGCGGTGCGCTCGATCGCGCCGGCCGCGACGCCGGCGACCTTGCCGACGCCCACGCCGAGCAGGCCGGACGCGGCGCCGATGCCCACGTTCAGGGCCAGCCCGCCCCAGGAGAACTGGGTCTGGCCCGAGGCGACGTCCACGCCGTAGCCCGCGGCGGACCCGAGCGCCCCGGCAGCCACGCCAGCGGCGATCACGCAGCCGACGCCGGTCCCGCACAGCGCGCCGACCGCGATCCCGACGCCGATGCCGACCGCGATGTTGGTGAGCAGGCCCTTGTGCTCGCTGGCCCAGTCCACCGCGCTGGACGCGGCGTTCTTGACGGCGTTCCATGCCCCACCCAGGCTCCACAGCCCGGTCGGGTCCATGTAGGTGATCGGGTTGTTCGCACCGTAGGAGTAGGCGTTGGCGGTCTGCGCCGAGCTGGGGTCGGCGGCCGGGTCGGGCGACAGGAACCTGCCCAGGCCCGGGTCGTAGTACCGCGCGCCGAGCTCGTCCAGCCCGGTGGTGTGATCCCGGACCTTGCCGAGGAAGCCGTGATCCGTCGGCGGCGGCGCGGACAGCGGGCGGACCTGGCCGTACGGGGCATAGTAGGTGCGCGCCGGCAGGTCGGTGCCTTCCAGCAGCGCGACCTGCGCCGATCCCTGGGTGTCGTTGAGCTGCCAGGTGACCAGCCCGGTGGGCAGCCGCTCGGCGACCGTCACCCCGGCCTCGGTGTAGAACCGGGTGGCCGACGCGATGCCGAGGGCGACCGTGATCTCCTCGCCGTCGATGTACAGCGTCGCCGTGCCGAGCGGGTCGACCCTGGCCATCCGGGTGCCGTCCGGGGCGTACACGAACGAGGTCTTCGTGACCACGTCGGTGGTGACCGCCGTGAGCTGGTGCTGGGCGTCCCAGTCCAGGGTGGTGGGAACGAGCGGCAGGGTGCCGGGCCGCTTGGTCATGGCGCCGTTGGCGTCGTAGGAGAATACGTCGCCGCCGGCCCTGGTCACCGCGTGCGGGTGCGCGGTGTCGCCGTAGGTGTAGGTGTCGGTGTCCGCCAGCGACCGGGACGAGGTGACGTTGCCGTCCGGGCTGTAGGTGTAGGACCGGTTGAAGCCGGCCGGGCCGTCGTGGGTCAGCGTGGACGAGGCGTCCGAGCAGTCGGTGTGCTCGGTGGTCCAGCCGTGCGCGAGCCGGTCCAGCGTGTCGTAGGAGAAGCAGGTCGAGACCGGCTTCGGCAGCGTGCCGTCGGTGATCGAGGTGATGTTGCCGGAGGCGTCCCAGCGGTACGTGTCGTCCTGCTTGGCCTCGCTGTTCCCGGTCAGCGGGTCCTGGATCACCGTCTGCAGCCGGGACAGCCGCTGCGTGTCGTCCTCGTAGGAGTACGCCCGCCGCAGCGGGAACAGCGGGTTGGCGTAGTCGCGGGAGGCCAGCTTGCCGTCGGCGGCGTAGCCGGTCGCCGAGATGTACGGGACCGTCTTGGTCTGGCCGGTGAGCGGGTCGGTCACCGTGCCGGTCACCGTGCTCGGGTTCCCGAGCGTGTCGTAGCCGGTGGTGATGGTCTCGGCCGGTGCGCCGACGACCGCGTCCGGGTAGCTGACGCTGGTGGTGTGATCGGCCGCGTCGTAGCCGTACCGCACGGTGTAGGTGGACGGGTGCAGTGCCCCGCCGAGGCCGGCGGGGAAGGTCCACGACCGGCCGGTGACCCGCCCGCGCGGGTCGTATCCGAGCACGGCCTCGGTGTAGGACCTGCCGTCCTGGACGGTGGTACGGGACGCCAGCCGGCCCGTCCCGTTGGGGACCGAGGCGGAGTCGTAGCCGAACGTCGCCAGCTTGACGCCGGTGCCGGACGCCCCGGCCCACCGTGCGGTCGGCCGGTCCAGCGCGTCGTAGTCCATCGACAGCGTGGGCTTGGCGCCGCCGGCCGCCAGGGCTTTCGCGTCCCAGGACGCGACCGGGTTGCCGTCGGCGTCGTAGGAGGTGCGGGACGCGCCCGCGTCCGGGTCGGTGGCCGACGTACGCCGGTTCAGCAGGTCGTAGGCGTAGGTCGACCGGTGCTGGGCCGGGTCGGTCGTGGTGGCGAGCTGGTCGGCCGGGGTGTAGGTGTAGCCGGTCGTCGTCAGGGCGGATCCGGTGCCCTGGTCCTTGCGCACCAGCCGGCCGCGTGCGTCGGTCCACGAGGTGGCCACCACGCCGCCAGCCGGCGGGGTGGTCCTGGTGTGGTCGCCGAAGTACGCCGTGGTGGTGGCCCACAGCTCGCGTCCCTTGCCGAACTGGGCCGCCCGGGTCTCCCGGCCCAGCGCGTCGTAGGAGTGCCTGGTCTCGTCGACCGAGCCGGCCGGCACGGCCAGCAGGTCGGCGCCAGCCTGGCCGTCGACGACCACCGGCAGCGACTCGGCGGCCGCGTGGCCGGCGTCGTCGTAGCGCAGGTCGGTGACGATCGTCTTCGGCGCGCCTGCGGTGGCGGCCGGCGAGACCTCCTGGCTCTGCCGTTCCCGGCCCAGCGAGTCCAGGAACGACCAGGTGGTGACGTAGGTGGAGCCGGACTGCAGCTGGCGGGTGGTGACCAGCGGCGCGCGCAGGTGGTCCGGGTCGAGGCTGTAGCTGAAGACCTTGGCCGGCGGGTCGCCGGCGGCCTGCTCCGGCATCCGCACCGTCGCCAGCCGGCCCAGCGGGTCGTAGGTCTCGGTGGTGACCTGGCCGTTGGCGTCCCGCAGTGCGACGGGTTGCTGCCGGTCCGGATCGAGGGTGGTGGTCTCGGCCTGGCCGAGCGCGTTGGTCTCGGTGACGGTGGCCGGTCGCCCGGTCGGCGGATCATAGCTGGTACGCGCGGTGTTGCCGTTGCCGTTGCCGTTGGTCTCGGTCGCGGTACGGCCGTAGGCGTCGAACGTGGCCGACGTGGTGACCGTCTGGGTGACGGTGTCCGGGCCGGAGGCGGCAACCGCGTCCACCGCCCTGGTCGGGTCGCCCCTGGTGACCGTGGCCCCCACCGTGCCCGACCCGTCGTAGTAGGTGTCCTTGCCGGTGACCAGGGAGGTCGGCGAGTCGCAGGCGCCGGCGTAGGTGCGCACCCGGTACGGGAATGCCAGCATCCAGGCGTTCACGGTCGTGTCGTCACGGGCGTAGGAGGTCTTCGTGCACCGCACGTCGCCGGGCGCCGTGTCGGTCACCGCGACGGCCTGGCCGTAGGTGTCGAAGGTGGTGGCCAGGCTGGTGGTGCGGGTGGACCGGTCGCCGCCGGGGTCGGCGGTCACGGTCTCCCGGTTCACCGAGGAGTTCTCCACCACCAGGTGCGCGTCGTCGTCGGGGTTGGTCCTGCCCTCCTCGAACGGCGTGACGTGGGCGGAGGTGTACCCGTGCAGCGCGGCGCCCAGCTCGAAGGTGGGCGTGCCCGCGGAGTCCAGCGCGAACTGCTGGGTCTCCCGGGTCTTGTTGCGCAGCCACGGCGAGTCGGCCAGCGAGGTGCCCTGGGAGTCCACGACCGACACCGACTTGTGGCCGCCGTCGGCGAGCCGGTCGCCGTCCATGCCGCGGAAGAACAGGCTGCGGTTCAGCGACACCGCACGGCTGGTCGCCTCGCCGCGGTAGGCCGGGTCGGACATCTGCGCCACATCGACGCTGCCGTAGCCACGCCAGTCGCTCCAGGTCTTCCGCGTGGCCGGCGTGACATCGTCGTCGTCGTAGTGCCAGGCCGGCTGACCGCGGTAGTGGTAGGAGGTGACCTCCGGAGGCGAGCCGCCGGACCTGTCGGTCACGGTCACCTTGGTGACCAGGTACTTGTGCCACCAGCCGAAGCCGGCGCTCTGGCCGTTGGTCCGCCATGCCGGGTAGCAGTCGAGGGTGTTGGTGTCGGCGTGCCCCTCCGGCAGGTTGTCCAGCGAGCACCGATCCGGCTGGGTGTAGTCGACGGCGACGGTCCGGCCCAGCTCGTCGGTGACCGAGGTGATCCGCAGCTTCGGCAGCCTCGGCACGCCCGCCGACGGGTTGTTGTCCACCCTGTTGTCCAGCTCGTGCCCGGTGAACTCGACCGGCGGCAGCGACGCCTGGCCGGAACCGGCCAGCCCCGACTGCTGGAACCGCTCCAGCCACAGCGAGGCGCTGGTGCCATCGGACGGCTTCGGGAACGAGTAGGTGAGGTCGACCCTGTCCACGTCGGCGTAGCCGGTGCCGTCCGACCGCTGGGAGGTCACCGACCGCAGCAACTCACCGGTGAAGAACGTCGGCGACTTCTGCTCGTCCCCGGTGCACCGGCCGGTGCAGAGCTGGTCGAGCGGCACGTCGGGATAGGAGGAGGCGTGGTCGGCGTCGAAGGCCGGGCAGGTACCGGTGCCGCCGGCCGCCTCGGTGCAGCGGAGCTGGGTGGTGAAGTGCAGCCGGGCCGGCGCGGTCACGTCCTCAGCCCCGGCGCGCTGGGAATACACGATGTCGCGGACGTGCCCGCCGCGGATGTAGTCGGTGGACTTGTCCGGGTCGCCGTTGCGGGCGTACCGGTTGGTCTCCCGCTGGTAGAAGTACGTGGCGGAGTTGCCGTGGGCGTCGGTGAGGCCGTCGAGGTTCCACCGCCACGCCTGCTGACACCACGAGTCGGCCACGCTGTCCTGGTGGCACGGCTCGCCGGCGTCGTCGCCGAACACCGGCACGGTGAACACCGAGTCGGTGGCCGTGCCAGTGGTCGGCTGGTGCCCGCTCCCGAACGTGAACCGCCTGCCCTGCGGGGTGTCGACGGTCCAGTACTCGCCGTCGTTGTCGCCGTTGTCGGCGCCGAGATGCCGCTCCACCCGCCAGCCGGGGTCCTGCTTGGCGCGCCAGACGTCGCCGCTGGCGGCGTGGTCGCGTACCAGCTCCGAGGAGGTGCCCTGCAACGACAGCATCAGCTCGTCGCCGGCCCAGCACAGATCGCCGGTGTCGCCGCCGTCGTCGGCGCAACCGTTGTACCGGCGCTCGATGAACGGCGTGGCGAGGTCCCAGCCCAGGCCGACCCAGGACGGCTGGGCGTTCTCCGCCGCGGTCAGCCCGTCGACGGCCTGCGAGGAGTAGTTCAGGTCCAGGTCGGGCGCATCGCCCGCGAGGGCTGGCACCTCGGGCACCGGGAAGTTCCAGGAGAAGTCGCCGGCCTGCAACCCGACCGACCACTTGCTGGACGAGGCCAGCTTGGTGGCGGTGAAGGAGCCCTCCTCGCCGCCGGTGGCGGCCGCGACCACGTACACCGCGGCGGGGCTGCCGGCGGTGCCGGCCGGCACGTCCGCGACCAGGGTGCGGGTGGTGAGGTCGACGTGCCCTGGCACCGGGCGGGAGGTGCGGCAGCCGGCAGCCGCCGGTGTGGTCAGGGCGCAGGCGGGCAGTGCCAGCAGCCGCAGCCGGGTCTCGAAACCGCCACCGAACGCGCCGGCGAACCCGGAGACGTCGACCCGCACACCCACCCGGCCGGCGCCGGCCGCGCTGGTCACCTGGAAGGCGGTCCCGTGGCCGCCGATCTGGCGGGCGGTCCTGTCGTCGTAGGCGGTGACGTCCACCCGCGACGGTGCCGCCGGGGCTGCTGGCCTGGCCCGGTCCGCGCCGTCGGGCAGCGTGACCGACACGGCCGTGGCGGCGACCCGCGCCGCACCGCCGTCGGCGGGTATCGCGACCCGGGCCGAGCCGGCCGCCGGCCAGCTCACCCGCGCCGGCTTGGCCTGCGGCAGGCCGGTACCCGAGCTGGGTGGGTTCTGCGGCGTGACCGCCCGCCGCGGCACGCTGATCACCGCGTCGGCACCGGCGACCTGGGACAGTCGCTGCCGTGGTGGCGCCGCTGTCGCTGGTGACGCGGTGAGGCCGGAAACGGTCACGGCGAACGCGAAGAGACAGACGCCAAGGCGCCCAGAACGGTACGACATCCCCGTATCACTTCCCCCGTGCGAGAAACATGACGATGCGTCGTCCCAACCTCGAACGGGACGGCGGGACTGTCAAGTGACTTAAGTACTACGAACCCCCCACGCCACCGCCCGAACCGGCACCGCCATCCGTTCGACAGCTATCGGGACCTGGAACGCGCGCTGGTCACCGTCGCCAGAGGCCACCCGCCCGCCCTCGCGCGCGATCGGCGCACTCATCCTCACGGCCGCCCTGTACGCCGCCGCCTCCACCCATGGCGCGGCGACGGCGCGTTTCCGCACGTTGGCAGCGCGCACGAAGAGGGTTGGCTTCACCGACCCGATGGGCGAACGATCGCCTACCATCGTCTCGCACCCTCGGGCGCTCCACGAAGGACAGGAGAACGCCTTGAGCCGAAGTCCCCGGATCTCACGCCGGACGTTCCTCGGCGCGAGCGGCACCGCACTCGCCGCGGTGTCGCTGGCAGCGACCGGTACCGCCAACGCCGCGACCCCGTCCAGCCTGAATCCCGCCCGCCGGCCGACCCCGGAGCAGCCGTTCGGTCCGGTCACCGTCTACGCGCCGCCGGCAGGCGGAACCCTGTACGCCCGCGCGGTCCGGCTCACCCACCAGCGGGGCGGCCATGCCCCCGCGTCGCGGCCGGCGACGCTTCTGGCCACGTTCTCGCAGTTCGGCTCCGGCCCGATGCCGGCGTTCCCCATCTTCCGGAGCGACGACGGCGGGCACACCTGGTACCAGCAGAGCAGCGTCCGCGACACGGTCAACGGCTGGGGTCTGCCGGCCCAGCCATTCCTGTACGAACTGCCGCGCCCGTTCGCCGGGCTGCCCCGGGGCACCATTCTGTGCGCCGGTAACTCCATACCTCCCGACCGGTCACAGACGAAGATCGACCTGTACGCCAGCACCGACCGCGGCCTCAGCTGGCAGTTCCTGAGCTCGGTCTGCCGTGGCGGCGCCGCCAACCCCACCAACGGCCAGACCCCGGTGTGGGAACCCTTCCTGCTGCTGCACCACAACCGGCTGATCTGCTACTACTCGGACCAGCGCGACCCGAAGTACGGCCAGAAGCTCGCCCATCAGACCAGTACCGACCTGGTGCACTGGGGTCCGGTCGTGAACGACGCCGTCGGAACCACCTACGACCAGCGCCCTGGCATGACGACGGTGGCTCAACTGCCCCGGGGCAAATGGATCATGACGTACGAGCTCGGCAACAACCCCGACGGCAGGGACTACGCCGTGCACTACCGGATCGCCGACGACCCGGAGTCGTTCGATTCCGCCCCAGCCATCCTGCTGCACGACCAGGACGGATACATCCCGGCCGCCGGCCCGACGGTGTCCTGGTCGCCGTCCGGCGGCCGGTACGGCACCATCATCGTGAGCCCGACCGACGACCAGGATCTGTTCGTCAACCGGGCGATGGGTGACCCGTACGCCTGGACCCGGTCGCCCAGCGTCGTGCCCGGTGGCTACACCCGGCACACGATCCCGCTGGAGAACGGCCTGGTCTTCGTCATTACCGGCGGCAGTTTCGGCAACATCAGCACCAACACCGTCCAGTGCGGCGTCGACCGGCTGCGCTGACCAACCAGACGAAGGACGGCCCCCGGTTCCCTTCCGGGGGCCGCCCTTCAGACGCCGGCGCCGAGGCCCCCTTCCACAAGACCAGCCGCATCCTGGCCGTCGTCGTCGGTAGCCACGTCGACCGCAACCTTCGACAAGCGTCCGGCCTCGCCGGCGCCGGGTTCGGCGACCGAGACACCAACCGCCTCATCGAGCGCCGGGCGATGCGAGCCGTACAGGACTGGTACGAATCCCAGGGCTTCACGGTCAAAGACGTCTCCGCAGACAGCCTCGGCTGGGACCCCACCTGCACCCCGCCTGGGCCAGGGCAAGCCCACCTTCGAGCAAAAGAACCCCAAACCCCTCACCCGACCGGCGACGCCCCTGGAGAACACCCACTTCCCGGTCACCGGCCGCGGAACTGCGCCTGCGAGTGGTCGATCGCACCGTCGAGCAATTCGAGCAGCCGCAGGGCCGGCGAGTTCGGCCCGCACTCGTTCCGCAGGTACCACACGTCCCGTTGCAGTGCGTCCAATATGGATCGAATCCGGTCGAGGTCGTACCGTGACAGCCTGGTTCCGTAGTAGGTGGCGACGAACTTGTCGTACCGCTGGAGGAGCGCTCTCGCTGCCTCGCTTCTCCGCCGCTCGTCCTGGAACGCGGCCTCCGCGCGGCCGTTCGTCCGCCGCAACCGGCTCTCCTGCTGGATTCCCTCGTCGAAGCGGCGCAACTGTGCGTCGATGATGGTGACCAGATGATCATGTACCGGGCGCAGTTGCGGGTCCCTGCCGGCCTCGTTCGCCCACCGACGTGCGTCAGTCAGGTAGTTCCGCAGCGTGGTCAGGCTTGGCAAGGGTTCCTGAGACACCAGCTCCGTGTACTGGCCGAGAATCGCCCTGGCGAACAGCATCGCGACCCTGGCATCGCGCTGGTCGATCTTGTATGCCGCACGGCAAGCGTGAAGGGTCTCCTCGAACCGGTTCGCCTCCAGGGCCTCCTGAGCCGCATGCACCTCTTCCGCAGTCAACCACTCAAGGACGCGCCGGAGTCGAGCCGGATCTGCCTGCCGGACCTCCGCCGTGTACAGCAGGACATCCTGGTAGTGCTCGTTTCCCTGGTACAGCCTTTCATGGGCGCGGAGCAACTCCAGCGCCCGCATGCGATCGCCGGCGCGCAAGTACCCGCGAACCTCCTCGAGGTTCTGTTCGGCGAACGTGGCCAGACAGGAGGACAACGCCGAGTCGACACGTTCGCGGAGTGCCGCGTCGTCCGCGTAGCGAGCAGCGATTTCCAGTTTGGGCAGCGCCCGCTTCGGCTGATGGAGCGCGAGCAGGCACTCCGCCTGCAAGAGGCGCACCTCCGCGGGCCTGGTGGCTTGGGCTGTCGGGGACGTGGCGTCGCGGTGAGAGCGACCTGCGGGCGGCGGGGGTCCGCAACGTGTGGAAGCTGTCGCCGGCCGATCGTCCGCCGCTGCTGCTGGTGATCGTGGATGAGGTGGCGGAGCTGTTTCCTGGACTCCGGCACGGGCCGGGAGGAGACCGAAGAGGTCGCCGCGTCCGTGACCGCGCTGATCCGGCTGGCGCAGAAGGGCCGGGCGCTCGGGGTGCATCTGGTGGTGTGCGGGCAGCGGTTCGGCTCCGACCTCGGGCGGGTGCTACCGCCCTGCGGGCGCAGCTCGGCGGCCGGATCGTGCACCGGGTCAACGACAACGACACGGCCCGGATGGTGCTGCACGGGTTCACCGACGAGGCGGTACAGGCAGCGCTGACCATCGACCTGCCCGGCGTCGCGGTGATCGCCGACACCCGCGAGTCGGGCTGGGCACGGGCACGCGGCACGGACGTAGGCCCAGACGAGGTGACCGCCGTCGCCGCTGAGTGGGCGGACGCGGCGGTCACGTGGGAGGAGCTGTTCGGCTCCCCACCGGATGAGGACGTACGGAGGCTTGCCGTCGCCTGACCGGCGGCGGACCGCAAGACTCTCCCGGCGCCGTCGATCCTGCAGTGGGGCGGTACGTGGACCTGGAGGCCGGCACCCTTCGGGTCGTCTGGGAGCTGCAACGGCTGGCCTGGAAGCACGGATGCGACGAACCGGACAAGTGCGGGTTGGACCGGCCCGAGAGCCGGCGGGCGTCCAGGTGCCCGAAGCGGCGCGGCGGCGGCCTGGTCCTCACGGAACGAAGTCGGACAGATCGCGCCGGACGGTCAAGCTTCCCGCGCCGTTGGTGGAGGAACTGAAGGCGCACCGGAAGTGACAGCTCGCCGAGCGGCTGGCGGCCGGTCCCAGGTGGGCGGACTGGCAGGGTCGGAGCCTGGTGTTCTGCCAGCCCACCGGCAAGTCCGTCGACCCGCACCGGGACTGGGAGGACTGGAAGGAGTTGCTGAAGGCGGCCGGCGTCCGGGACGTCCGGGTCCACGACGCCCGGCACACGATGGCGTCGCTGCTCCTGGAGCACGGCGTACCGCTACGGGTGGCGATGGAGATTCTGGGACACGCTTCGATCCAGCTCACCAGCGACACCTACAGCCACGTCGCTCCGGAGCTGGCGGAGGACGCCGCGAAGAGGATGGGTGAAGCCCTGTGGGACTAGGTGGCAACAGTAGTGGCAACAGTGCCGACAGGGCCGCTCAAGGAACTTGCTGGTGGGTGGTGGTGCGCCGCCAGGGACTCGAACCCCGAACCCGCTGATTAAGAGCCGCTCCATCCTATCCAGACAGTGCCACCTGGTGTCGCCTGATGCCAGTCTATGCAGGTCAAAGCGGATCCGTCTATCGCCGCGTGCCAGACCATACCGGCCCGTGCCGGGACATCCCTTCCCACCACCTTCCCACACCGCCGGCCAAATGTTGCCGCGTCGGCCGGCTGCGGCAGCCGCGAGCACAATGACGCCATGCCGAAGTACTGCCGTCCAGGCGTGAGCGGATGACAGCGTTACTGCTCGTCGTTGCCTGTAATGGTCTCGTCGATGACGATCTCGATGATCCGGTCCCGTGTGGAGGGATCCACGGTCGTCGACGTCACCTCCACCCGTATCCTCCGGGCGATCACCTGCCGCGAGGGGCCGGACGTCCGCGAGCGCAGATCCTGGTACACGGTCCAGGCCAGATCGGCGACGCTGACGACCAGCGCGGCCACGGCGGTCGGATCCGCGTACTGCCGCCCACTCCCGTTCGCCGTGAGCACCGCCTCCACCTCGCCCTCCAGCCCCAACCGCCGGGCCGCCGCCCGAGCCACCGCCTCACTCATCCATGCCCTCCGGAACCTCGTACGCCTCCACGAACTCCCTCACCTCCATCGGCAGGGCCCCACCGGTCACTCGTTCCCAGGCCGCCTCCAGGACTTCCATCCCCACCCACCTCGTCAACATGGCCAAGTTGTCCGGCGCGGGCCGCGTCATCGGATGTGGAAAGTCCCCGAATACTGTCACCGCCCGCACGGCCCATTCCGTTGCCTGCTCCAGCTCCCTGCGTTGAGCGGCGATCCGACCCATCTCGCTGTAGCAGTCGACCTGAGACGGCAGATAGTTGAACTCGCGGAAGATGGCGAGCGCCTGCCGGATCCATTCCTCGGCTTGGTCCAGCTGCCCCTGCGCGAGCGCCACTTGACCGATCTGGAAGTAGGAATGGGCCATTCCCCGCCTGTCACCAAGGGCTTCCTTGACTAGGAGCGACCTTTGGTACCACCCTTCGGCCTTGTCTGGACTCCCGCGCTCGTGTGCCACAGCGCCGAGCTGATTGTAGACGTATGCGCTATGTGGGAGATCGCCCAGCTCCAAATACACTTCGAGAGCCCGCCGGTAGAATCCCTCCGCTTCGTCCAGCTTTGCTTGGCGTAGCGCGACAGTGCCGAGTTCATAGTGACTGTTGCCTACGCCGTTACGGTCCCCGAGCTGCTCGTACATGGCGAGAGCCCGGCGGAGCCAATCCTCGGCCTCGTCCAGATTCCCCTGTCGTACTGCGAGTTTGCCGAATTCGTGGTGTGAATGGGCCACCCCCGCGGAGTCGCCCCGCTCCTCGTACAGAGCCAGAGCCCGGCTGAACCAGTCCTCGGCCTCGTCCAACCGTCCACGCTGCCGAGCCACCAAGCCGAACTGAAGATAGAGGGCGGTAAAGCTCGGCCGTAACCGTGCGGGCTCTGACTGGGTGGTGGGGAACTGGTCCAGAATCTCAGTGTAGATCGCGTTGGCGGCGTCCCACCCACCCGCGAGCGTGAGCCTTCCCGCCTGCACGGTAGCGAAGAACATCCACAGTTCGCCCGCAGGGCCGCCGAGGGGCGGCGGGCTACCATCTGGGCCCTCAAGGGCGAGCCGAGCACGGTCGATCCAGCCACGCGCCTCCTCGTCCAGAGCACTGCGTGTCCAGTAACGTTCGAGTGGCCGTGCGATGTGCAGTGCTTGCTCCCAGGAACGAGAGTCGAGTGCGTACCCCAGCAGGTGGCCCATGGTTCTGCGTTGGGCGGCGAGCAACTGGTAGGCCGTCGCCGCATGGCTGCTCTCGATTTGCCTGTACAGCCATTCCCCGAACGCGGCGTGGGCGTCGAGCATCGCCCGTTCGGCAAGCTCCCGTTGCTCGGGGTAGGTGTCGGGATCTTCGAGGCGCCATTGCTCGGCGAGGTAGCTGGGCAGGGCCGGATGGATTCCGTACATCCCCAGGCCCGTCGCGGTGAGCAGCCCGAGTTGGACTGATCGGGTCAGGAGCGCCTGCCACTCCTCCGGGCCGACTCCGCCGAAACGGGCCGGTACGTCGCGCTGCCCGGAGAACACGGCGAGGACATCCTCGTCGGCGACACCGTGCAGGAGGGTGAGGGCGGTGAGGCGGCGGCGGTCGTCACCGGTGAGGTGGTTGAAGGAGTAGGCGATGCTGGCGGCGAGGGAGGTGGTGCGGTCGGCGCCGGGGGAGGAGGGGAGTGGGGTGGTGCCGCGCAGGCCGGCGAGGATGGTGGCGGCGCCGGTGGTGTCCAGGTGGGGGAGGGTCAGGCGCATGCTGAGCGGGTGGCCGTCGAGCCATTCCAGCAGGTCTGCGAACGCGCGCTCGGTGCGGCGCGGGACGGTGGCGGGGAACGGGGCCAGGAGTTGGTCGGCGTATTCGATCGCTTCGTGCCGGGCGAGGCCGCCGACTTCGAGGCGGCGTACGTCGCCCAGCCAGGTTTCCGGGGTGCGGCTGGTCACCAGTACCGCGCTGCGTCCGCCGGTGGCGATTCGGGCGAGGAACTCGCGCAGTTCGTCGCGGGCGGGTTCGTTCAGCGGCGGGGTGGCTGCGGCAGGGTCGGGCATCGAGGCGACAGACTCGAAGTTGTCCCAGATCAGCAGCAGGCGGTGCTCGCGGAGCAGGTTCTCGACCAGTTCCCGGCGGGTGGCGGGGTCTTGGCGGGCGGCGTCGACGCCGTACACCTGCGATCCGATCTCGGCGATCACCCCGTCCAGGCCGAACGAGGCGACGCCGGGCTCGAAGGAGTGCCAGACCACCCACTCGGGCCGCTCCACCGCGCCGGTGTCACGCCACCAGCGGCCGAACGCCTTGGCCAGCTCGCTCTTCCCGGTACCGGCCGGACCGTGCAGCACCACCACCCGCTGGGTACGGGCCGCGACCTCGAGGGTATAGAACAGGCCGTCCCGGCCGACGAACTCCTCCGCCGCGGCCAGCGGGTCGTCCGCCGGCCTGGCGCTTCCCTCCCGCAGGCTGGTCAACACGCCCTTCAGCGACACGCCACCGGAACGGGCAGCGGCGCGCAGTTGCGGGAAGCGGACCTCGCGGCGCAGGTAGTGCACGGGAACGACCCAGTCGGCCAGCGGAAGGTCACCCTTCGGGCTCGGCCGCTCGGGCCGGCGCGCCATCCACGTCCGGCCCGCCCGTACCGCCTCACTCACCGGAGCACCGGCGAACAGCCGCTCGTAGAAGGCGGCCATGAACTCGGCGGCCGCCACGGCATACACGCTGTAGGCCATGGCCACGACCGCCGAGGCGCCACCGGCCAACAACCGGGTGGCCACCGCCGCCTCCAGCTCCTTGCCGACCGCACCGGACTGGCACGCGTTCAGCACCACCACCGGTACCCGGGCCTCACTCAGCACCTGCGCGACCCGGCCGGCCGGCACCCGGTCGGCCCCACCGCCGGGCTTCTCGAACACCAAGGCGCCCTCGTCGGTGGTGCCGTACCGCAGCGGAGCGCCCACCCCCGGCCGGTCACCGGTCAGCACGCCGTGCCCGTCAAAGTGGACGATCTGGTACGGCTCGCCGGCCTCCCGCGCCTCCCACAATGTCGCGGACAGCGCCTCCAGGGTG
The DNA here is from genome assembly GCA_045806985.1 of Mycobacteriales bacterium. Lineage (GTDB taxonomy): Bacteria > Actinomycetota > Actinomycetes > Mycobacteriales > JBJMIH01 > JBJMIH01. The sequence continues at coordinate 51,482 of JBJMIH010000265.1, forward strand.
GGCGGCCGCAGCACCTCCACCTCAACCCGCCCGCGCACCGCCTCCAGCCGGCGCAGCAGCGGCCGGGCGATCATCCGGTACCCGACATCCTCGACACCGTCGGGACGGGAGATCACCATCAATACCCGCAGCCGTTTCCCGCTCACCTCGAACGCCGGCCCGAAGGTGGCCGTGGGCAGGCTGCGGCTGATCCCGACGCCGTCCAGCGCGAGCGGCGCCGGAAGGGCCGGATCGCGGAGCAGCTCCCAAGGCAACGCCAGCCACGCCGGGTGGGGCGAGCGCAACACAACCTCCACATCACCCGGCGACACAGCGCGGGCGCGCGCCCTCACATACGCGTCGCGCGCCGGGCCCGCGCCGAACACCGCCGCGAACAAAGCCTCCCCCCACACTGGCAGCCGGTCGGCGATCCGCGGGCCACGGTCCCCGTACACCCCGAACGGCGCGCGCAGGTAGTCCTCCAGATACCAGCGCAGGTCCTCCACGTCGCCGGCGTCCAGCGGACATGCCAGCTCGGTCGCCGCGGCGGCGAGGCCCGGCAGCTCTCCGTCCAGCAGCGCCGACACCGACACGAGCCCCGCCGTGTCCACGTCGACCAGGAGCCGGTCCACCACCGCCCGCGTCACCCCCCATCAAGCAATCGCGACGACGATTCACTATCAGGCCGACCGCCGACGATACCGCCCACATCGGTATGACGGCCATGAAATCGGGGAAAGCCGAGAGGGTTCCCGACCTGTAACGGCCCACTCAGTCCCGGCTTGCAAGCGGGGATGGGTGGTGCGCCCGCTGGCGCACGAGGAGCTGGTGGACAACAACTCCCTACCGGCGCACCAGTGGCATCTCAGTTAATTGCCGCGCAGGGCAAATCTTCAATCGCCGTTTGCGGGAGCTTCCGTAAACCACACATGACTTGCGGGCGAGAACCGGTCCGGCCTGGCCTCGGCAGACGTCCGGGCCTCCGCAGACGGTCAAGTGGTGTAGACCCTGCGGTACCGATGTGCGGGTTGTGTGCGAGCGCTCACCTAGCCTTCCGTCGAAGTAGCCGTGAACGTCCAGGAATGTCCGCAATCACAACTCGGGAGATCACCGTGGCCCGCCGCAGCACCTTCCGCCCGATAAAAGTTGCCCAGGTCACCGCTGTCACCCTGGCTGTCGCCGCCGGGCTGTGGGCCGGCTCCGCCGGCCCGGCGTCCGCGAGCGCCGCGACCGCCTTGCCCACTCCCGACCACGTGGTCGTGGTGGTGTTCGAGAACCACTCGTACGGCGAGATCATCGGCTCGTCGAGCGCCCCGTACATCAACTCGCTGGCGTACGGCGGCGGCAACCTGACCCAGTCGCACGCGGTGACCCACCCGAGCCAGCCGAACTACCTGGATCTGTTCTCCGGAGCCAGCCAGGGGGTCACGGACGACAGCTGCTATACACCGGGCTTCAGCAAGGCGGACAACCTGGCTGCCGAGGTCGTGGCCGCCGGCAAGACCTGGGCCAGCTACAACGAGTCGCTGCCCAGCCAGGGTTCGACGACATGCAGCAGCGGAAACTACGCCCGCAAGCACAACCCGTGGTTCGCCTTCTCCAACGTGCCCACGTCGTCGGCGTTCACCTTCGCGCAGTTCCCGACCGACTTCACCACGCTGCCCCAGGTGTCCTTCGTGACCCCGAACCTCTGCAGCGACATGCACGACTGCTCGGTCTCGACCGGCGACACCTGGCTCAAGAACAATCTCGGCGCGTACGCATCCTGGGCGAAGAGCCACAACAGCCTGCTCGTGGTCACCACCGACGAGGACGACGGGTCCGCCACCAACCACATACCGACCCTGTTCTACGGACAGCCCGTGACCTCCGGCACCACCGCGACCACCAGCTACAACCACTACGACGTGCTGCGCACCATCGAGGACATGTACGGCCTAGGGCACGCGGGCAACGCGGCCACCGCCAAGGACATCACAGGCATATGGGCGCAGCCCCAGAGCGGCAGCCTGCCCGTCCTCTCGCAGGGGCAGAGCGGTCCGGCGGTCACCACCCTCCAGTACCTCCTCAACCAGCAGGGGGCGGCGCTGACGGCCGACGGCGACTTCGGTGCGCTGACCGGTAGCGCCGTGACCTCGTTCCAGTCCAGCCGGGGCCTGACCGCCGACGGAATCGTCAACGCCAGCACCTGGAACGCCCTGTTCATCTCCCTGAGCCAGGGAGCCAGCGGCGCGGCGGTGAAGGCGCTGCAGACCGAATTGAACGGACACGGGGCGAAGCTGACGGTCGACGGTCAGTTCGGCACCGCGACCCGTAGCGCCGTGGTCGCCTTCCAGTCCAGCCGGGGCCTGCCCGCCGACGGAACCGCGGCTGCCAGCACCTGGGGAGCCCTGCTCTCATAAGACGAGGACCGGACCGCCTTCCCCGACCACAACGGACGGAAGACCACGACGGGCAGTACCGCCGAAGGCAACCATCACGCAGGGCCGGACAGGCTGTGACTTGTCCGGTCCCGGTTCCACCGTCCTGCTGTGCGGGCGGCTCCGCATCCCATGCCGGAGCCTCGCCCGGGCCCGCCCCCAGAACCGCGCAGCGCAGCCAGTGCTCGCCCGGCGGGAGGTGGGCGGTCAGCGTGGGCAGCGCAGTGCGCGGCTGAGGACGTTCGTGCCGGGGAGGAAGTCCAGAACCAGGCCGGTGCGCGAGAGCGCGGCGTCATCGGGGGGTGGTGAGGTCGCGCAGCCCGCTCAGGTCTCCGGTCCCGGTCACCGCCAGCGCGCTGCCGGTCCGCTCGTCGCGGACGGTGAGGCCGCCGTCGCGGTCGATGGCGAAGCCTGTGAGGCTCGTAAAGTTGTCGCCGCAGGTCAAGCCGTATAGCGATACTCGTTGATGACCCACCGAGGATGCGGGCGCGTAGTACTGCAACCACCTACTACTTGAACACGAGTTCGACCGGATCCTGTTCACCGATTCCGTTGACGGCAGGCGGGGATGCCGGAACCCGGCCACCAAAGAGATGGAAAAGGAGGCCGCCGAACTCTCCGCCGAACTCCTCCTCCCGACCGCGGCGGCCCGGCGGGCCGCCGCACACAGGAAGGCAGACGAAGAGGTCACCGACGCCTTCGACGTCAGCCTCAAGCTCGCACAGTGGCGCATGAACGCCACCGGCGCCCGCCTGATCGCCCAACGGGCCGCCCAAAAGAGGGCGCACTGACAACAGCCGACGCGTGACTGGCGTGTCGACACCCGCCAGCACTAAATATGACATCAGCTCGGTTAGTCTACTATGGATGTACTGGGAAGCGGACATTCCTTCCCCACCGGCCCTACTAACGATCATGGGCTCCCTCCGGCAGGAGGAAGCCCAGGTCAGGTGGTGGGTGGTGGTGCGCCGCCAGGGACTCGAACCCCGAACCCGCTGATTAAGAGTCAGCTGCTCTGCCAGTTGAGCTAGCGGCGCCGGTGGTGCTGGCGTCGAGGTGGAACCTTACCAGGGCGGGAATCGGGGGTGCCAATCGGTACGGGGGAGGGCGGTGGGGTGGGGATGGGGGAGCAGGGCCTGGCGCGTGGGGGCCGGGCCCTGCTTCGGGGGTGGGGTGGACGATGGGACTCGAACCCACGACAACCGGGACCACAACCCGGTGCTCTACCAACTGAGCTACGCCCACCAAGGCGAACGCAGGAATGATAGCGGGGCCACGGGTGGGGCGGCGAACGGGGAGGGTGCGGCGGGGCGGGGTGTGGGATGGGTCACTCGGGGGGGAGCGGGGCGGTGGGGCCGTCGCCGAGGCCCTCGTGGTCGGCCTTGGCGAGGTCGGCGGCGATCGCCTTGGCCTCGTCGACGTCGGGTCCGGGCTGGGGTACGAAGACCGCCTGGCGGTAGAACCTCAGCTCGCGGATGGACTCCTTGATGTCGGCCAGGGCCCGGTGGGCGAGCCCCTTGGCCGGCTTGCCGAAGTACGCCCGCGGGTACCACCGCCGCACCAGTTCCTTGATCGACGACACGTCGACCATCCGGTAGTGCAGCCAGGCGTCCAGCTCGGGCATGTCGCGGGCCAGGAATGCCCGGTCTGTCGCGATCGAGTTGCCGCACAGCGGCACCGAGCGCGGTTCCGGCACGTACGAGCGGATGTAGTCGAGCACCCGCCGCTCGGCCTCGGCGACCGTGACGGTGGCCGCCCGCACCTCCTCGGTCAGGCCGGACCGGGCGTGCATGGTCCGCACCACCTCGTCCATCCCGTCCAGGAGCTCGTCGCCGGTGTGGATCACCACATCCACCCCGTCGCCGAGTACGTTGAGCTCGGCGTCGGTCACCAGGCACGCCACCTCGATGAGGGCGTCCCGGACCAGGTCGAGGCCGGTCATCTCACAATCGATCCACACCAGTCGATCCACGACCGGCACCTTAACCGATAGGTAGCGATTATTCGGAGGGAACCGGCCCGAGTTGTAGCAGGTCACCGGGCTCGACTTCGAGCCACTCGTCGGCTCGCCCGCCGTTGACGGCCACCGCGACGAGTCCGGCGGAGTCCACGTACACCAGCGCGTCGCCCTCCTCGACGTCGCCGTACGTCTCCGCGTACATCACCGTCTCGGACACCTGGGCGGCCCGAAGGTACAGGTCACGGCCTGCCCGCAGGCCAACCTGGGCGAGCATGTCGCCGGTCAGGCTGGTCTGCACGTTGCCGAACCCGTCCACCGCCAGCACCTCGCCGACCGCCTCGCCGTCGGACAGCTTGCTGGTCGGCAGCGGCAGCTTGACGAGCTGCTCGACGGCCACCGGCGGGCCGAGCTGCTCGACCGGGAACCCGTTGCACAGGTGCGCGGCGGCCGGCGCGAACACGTCCCGGCCGTGGAAGGTCTTGCTGACCGGGTGCCGCATCACCGAGGTGTTGGTGATCTCGAACGCTCGTTCGGGCCCGCCGAGCACGTCGGCCGCCCACGGGATGAGGCCGTTGTCCGGCCCCACCAGGACGTGCCCGCCGGCCACCACCGCGACCGCGCGGCGCTTGGTACCCACCCCGGGGTCGACGACGGCGACGTGCACGGACGGCGGCAGGTGCCGGATGGTCTGGGCCAGTACCGCCGCGCCCCGCCGGACGTCGCCGGGCGACACCGCGTGGGTGACGTCGATGACACGGACACTCGGGGCGATCTGGGCGATCACGCCACGGCAGGCGGCGGCGAAGCCGTCCTCGACACCGAAGTCGGACAGGAAGGAGATCCACTGATACCCGGGCACACCGACACCCTAATGCGCGGGTTGACCACGGGTGGCACCGGCGCAGGCCACCGCCACGCACCCGATGGCGGCCCAGGACGCCAGGTCGAGGCCTTCGCCGAGCACCGCCCAGCCGGACAGCGCGGCGATGGCCGGTTCGATGCTCATGAGCAGCCCGAACAGCCCCGGCGGGATGCGCCGCAGCGCCTCCAGCTCCAGCGAGAACGGGATCACCGTGGACAGCAGCCCGACCCCGGCGCCCAGCGCCAGCAGCCCGGGGTTGAGCTGCCCGGCACCGCCGTGCAGCCCGAACGGCAGTACCACCGCCGAGGCCACCACCATCGACACGGCGAGGCCGGACCCGTCCGCGAACCGGCTCCCGTTCAGCCGGGTGAGCAGGATGTACGTGGCCCAGCCGGCCGCCGCGAGCAGGGCGAACACGATGCCGAGCACGTCCATCCCGCCACCGTGCAGCCCGTCCCGGCTGAGCAGCACCACCCCGGACCCGGCCAGCGCCACCCACAGCAGGTCGCGCCAGCGCCGGGACGAGGCGATCGCCACCCCGAGCGGCCCGAGGAACTCGATCGTGACCGCGACGCCGAGCGGCAGCCGCGCGATGGCGCCGTAGAAGGCCAGGCTCATCAGCGCCGCCGTCACCCCGAAACCGCCGACGACCAGCATGTCGCCGCGGTTGAGCCGGCGCGGGTCGGGTCGCCACAGCGCGCACAGCAGCACGGCCGCCGTGGTCACCCGCAGGCCGACCACGGTCGCCACCGGCAGCTCCGCGAACAGCGACTTGGCCAGCGCGGACCCGAGCTGGAGCGACACGATGCCGGCGACGATCAGCGCCGGCGGTGGCAGCGAGTCGGAGGCGGCCCTGGCGACGGCGGGCAGCCGGTACCAGCCGGCGGGCCTGTCCGGTTCGCGGTGGTACGCGGGGAGGGCGGTCACCCGCCCGACACTACTGTTCGGCGAGCGCCGCCGCCCACGGCGCGGTGTCGGTGACCTGCACGAGCCCGCTGATCCGGCCGCTGTCGTCGAAGGACAGCACGTGCGCGAACGGCGCGGCCATCTCCCGGCCGGTGGCGCGGGCGGTGGCCTGGTAGGTGCCGAGCACGACGACCCTGCCGTCGGCCGTGGCCAGGTACTCCGCCGGCACCGGCCGCATCGTGTAGTGCCTGGCCACGCCGCCCCAGCCGCGCCGGATCATGTCGTCGGCGCTGGTGTACTCGCGGCCGAGCCCGTGCGGCAGCCCGGCCGTGAGCCGGCCGATGAAGGTGTCGGTGAGCAGCGCGTACAGGGTGGGCGCGTCGGTTTCGGCGAGCGCCGCGTAGAGCCGGGCGGCGGTGGTGAGACGATCGTCCATGTCAGGGAGCAAACCACGCGGTTGACCCTCCCGGTACCGCGCCCTACGGTGGCCTAGACCAGTAACCGGCGGTGATGCCGGCCCGTCGCGTCGACGTCGTCAGGAGGTCCGATGCCCGTCGTCCATCTCCGGATCGACAACCGGCTCATCCACGGCCAGGTCACCGTGGCCTGGGTCGGCCAGATCGGCGCCGACCACCTGCTCGTCGTGAACGACGACGTGGCCAAGGACGAGTTCCAGAAGGTGCTGCTGCCGCAGGCCGCCCGCGGCGTGCGTACCTCGGTGGTCTCGGTGGACGACGCGGTGAAGATCTGCAACTCGCCCGAGGCGGCCGGCCAGAAGATCATGATCATCGCCAAGTTCCCCTCCGACGCGCTCCGGCTGCTGGAGGCCGGTGTCCAGATCGCCGAGATCAACGTGGGCAACCAGGCCCCCAAGCCGGGCAGCAAGTTCCAGATGGTGACCCGGTCGATCGCGGTGACCAAGGAGGAGGCCGAGGTGTACCGCGCCATCGCCGGCTACTTCGGCGGCAAGCTGACCTCCAAGATGATGGTCAACGACAGGCCCGCCGACTTCCTCGAGCTGATCGCGAAGAAGAAGCTCTAGCTTGTCCGGATGGATCAGGACGAGTTCTGGGCGCTGATCGGGGGCCTCGGCACCGCCGACGCCGACGTGCTGGTGGAGCGGCTGGCGGCGATGCCGGTCGCCGCGATCACCGGCTTCGCCGACCGGCTGGCCGAGGCGCTGCACGCGCTGGACACCCCGGAACTGGCCGACCAGCCGGTCTGGGACGCTGAGCAGGACCCGGAGGCCGACGAGCCGCTGTCGCCGAGCGACGACGCCTTCCTGTACACGCGGTGCGCGGTGGTCGCGTCCGGCCGGGAGACGTACGAGCGGGTCAGAGCCGAGCCAACCGCGCTGGCCGGGCGGTGGGACCTCGGCCGGGAGGACCTGCTGTACGTCGCGCCCCGCGCGTACGAGCAGGCCACCGGCGAGGAGTGGGACCACGAGAGCCCGGTCAGCTACGAGACCGGCTCGGCGTGGCCCGAGGACGCGTCGGCGCCGCTCGGTCACGGGCCGTGGCGGGACTCCGGGATGACGCACGTGGAGTGGCTTCGCGTCCGCCTGGACCTCATGGACGCCTTCCTGTTCCAGATCACGATGCAGGATCCGCGGGAGCGGGCGGAGCTGCTGGACCGTTGGGGCCTCACCGAGGCCGACTTCGCCGGGACGCACCCGCAGGCGCTCATGCTGATGCCGGGCGACGTGGGGGACGACTACACCGTGCTGCTTCGGGAGGCCGGGCTGACCGACCTGCCGTTCGTGCACATCGCCATCCCGCCCGGTGAGGGCTGGGATCTCGAGCCGGACCTGCACGACTACGAGCAGTGGAACGGTCGCAACGTCCGGGTGCGGCTGCGGATCGACCAGGAGACCGAGCACGGTTGGTCGGAGGAGGAGTTGGGGCGGGCGGTGCGTGGCCTCGCCGCGCACGCGGTACTGGCCGTGCTCGCCAGGGAGGGCGTCGCCGCACTGCCTGAGCTGGTCCGCGACCGGGACGCGGCCAGTGACCTGGTGCCGTTCAGCCGGTGAGCTGGCGCGGGACCTGGGGCGGTATCCGCTTGTCGAGGAGGTCGCGCAGGTCGCGGTAGCCGCCGAGGGTCTGGTACAGCACGTACGGCCGCTGGGACGTGCGGATCTCCAGGACGTTCAGGCGGGCCCAGCGGGAGCGGCGCTCGAGCAGGCCGATGACGTCGCCGTACCGCACCTCCCGCGGCTTGCCGAGCACCGGCCGCACCACCAGCCGGTCCGGGCCGGCGCTCACCGCGTGCGGCTGGAGCCACCGGTACAGCACCGACAGGAAGGCCAGCACGGCGAGTGCCGGCGCGATCCACTGGCTGTAGCGCTGGGTGGTGCTGTCCGGGTGGTCGCCCCAGAGCGTGTGCGGGGATGCCCAGACCAGGACGGTGATCGCCACCAGCACCAGTGGAGGCAGCGCCGGTGCCCACCGGAACGACGGCGGGTACCGGTATTCCACCGGCTGAGTCGGCTGGGCCACCTCGTGCCTCCCGGGGTCATGGAGACCAAAGAGTCATCAGGTCTTGACTCCGCGTCCTGACCTGCTAACTTCAGCCACCATACTGGTCTAGGCCAGTTGCCCCAACCCTAAGCGTGCCCTCGAGAAGGGAGAGCGTGCGGTGGTGCAGGCAACCTTGCTCACACTCTGGGCTGTCTTCTGCATCTACGACGTCCTGGGGCCGACGCTGATCTACGCCGGTCGTCCGCTCATCGCGGGCGCCGGCGCGGGCATCATCGTCGGCGACCTGAAACTCGGCATGGCCATCGGCGCCACGATGGAACTCGCGGCGCTCGGTGTTTACACGTACGGCGGCGCCACCATCCCCGACTACCCGACCGGGGCGATCGTCGGTACGGCGCTCGCGCACCACGCCGCCGCCGGCAGTCACGACGCCAGGGTCAGCCTGGGCTACACGATCGGCATTCCGGCCGCGCTGCTGCTGACCGCGCTCGACCCCGTCGGCAGGTTCCTGCCGGTGTTCGGGATACACCGAGCCGATACGTACGCGTTGGAAGGCAACAGTCAGGGCATCACCCTCATGCACTGGCTCGGGTTCATCCCCTGGGCACTGATGCGGGCGATCCCGACCTTCGTCGCGACCAACGCGCTCAATACGAAGACCGTGACCCACTGGTTCAACTACCTGGCCAAGGACCACGGGCACTTCAACTTCCTGGAAGGCATGACACTCGTCGGCGGCATGTTACCGGCGGTCGGTTTCGCGATGCTGCTCAAGCTGCTGCCGGTCCGCCAGTACTGGTTCTTCCTGCTGCCCGGCTTCGTGTTCGCGGCGTATCTCGGGATCGATAACACCAAGCTGGTCGCGCTCGCCCTGTTCGGCCTGTCGCTGGCCTTCATCTACATCACGCTGAAGTACCGGGACGAGCCTCACCGGGAGGAGGCGGAACATGTCTGACACGACCGTCCAGCAGGAGACGACGGCCGCTCCTGAGGCGCCGAGGCTCACCAGGGGCGACCTGCACAAGTCGTTCTGGCGGTACTTCTGGTCGTTCCAGATCTCCTGGAACTACGAGCGGATGCAGGCACTCGGCTTCGCCTGGGCCATGCAGCCGGTGCTGCGCAAGCTGTACCCGGACCGCGAGGAGTACTCCGAGGCGCTCCAGCGGCACCTGGTGTTCTTCAACACCTCGCCGATCGTGGGCGGCCCGCTGATCCTCGGCACGGCCGTCGCGATGGAGGAGACCGGCCAGAAGGCGTCCGCCGAGGGCGTCAAGGTCGGCATGATGGGCCCGATGGCCGGCATCGGCGACACGCTGACGTTCGCGCTGTACAACTCGATCATCTTCACGATCGGGTCGGGCTGGGCGCTCGACGGCAACGTGATGGGCCCGATCTTCGCCGCGCTGTTCGTGCTCGTGCCGTACTTCGCGGTGCGGTACTGGCAGTTCTTCTTCGGGTACACGCAGGGCCGCAACCTGGTGACGAAGCTGGCCACCGGGGCGATCACCAAGGTCAACGAGGGCGCAACGATCCTCGGCCTGGTCGTGCTCGGCGGCTTCATCCCGGCGATCGTCCACATGGTCACGACACTCACGTACAAGGAGACCGTGACCGCGCCGGGCGGGAAGAAGGTCCATCAGGCCGTGCAGGTGCAGCAGGACCTGGACAAGGTGCTGCCGTTCCTGCTTCCGGTGGCGCTGACCGGTTTGCTGTACTGGTTGCTGAAGAAGTTCAACATCAATCCACTGTGGCTGATCGGCCTGGTGTTCGCGGTCGGCCTCGTGCTCGGTGGCTTCGGCTGGTTCGCCAAGCTGCCGCCGACCGCGAAGTAACGGGTACGGAGGGACGTGTCGATGGTTCCGGTCGTCCTCGTCGGGCACGGTGGGCTCCCCGCCGGCCTCCGGCACGCCGCGGAGATGATCCTCGGCGAGCAGGACCGCCTCGGGGTGGTCAGCCTGCCACCCGACGGCGACCCGGACGCCGTGCACGCCGAGCTGGTCGCGGTGCTGGACCAGCTCGGCGGGACGGCCGCCGGGGCACTGGTACTGGCCGACCTGTTCGGCGGCAGCCCGGCCAACGCGGCCGGCCGGCTCGCGCTGGCCGACCCGAAGGTCGCGGTCGTCGCCGGCGCCAGCCTGCCGATGCTGCTGGAGGTGCTGACCAGCGCCGAGGAGACCGCCGACGGGCTCGCCGCGGTGGCGGTCGAGTCCGGCAGGACCGCGGTCACCGACGTGGGCGCCCAGCTCAGGGCGGCCGTGCGGGGCTGACGTTCCGGGTTGAGGCGCGTGCCTGACCCCCTGGTCCGACCGTGGTCGGTCAGGGGGTCTTGCGCTGGATGCGCATGACGACCTCGTACCGGTCGCCGCGGTACGTCGCCCTGCTGAACTCGATCACCGTGCCGTCGGCGATCCGGGTCACCCGCTCGATCGCGAACACCGGCTGGTGCTCGGAGATCGACAGCAGCCCGGCGTCCTCCTTGTTCGGGTGCACCGCGGAGATGTGCTGGTCGGCGTGGTCGACCTGGACGCCGTACCGGGTGTCGAGCACCTGGTAGAGCGACTCGTCGGCCAGGTTGGCCTGCTCCAGGCCGGGGAACAGCGTCGACGGCAGGCTGGTCCGCTCGATCGCCATCGGCACGCCATCGGCGGTACGCACCCTGACGATGTGCACGATCGGGGATTCGCGCGGGATCTCCAGCCGGGCGGCGGTACGGCGGCCGGCCGGCTCGACCGTGATCGACAGCACCCGCGAGCCGGGCACCATGCCGCGGGCCGCCATGTCCTCGGAGAACGAGGTGAGGCTGTCCTGCTGGGCGAGCTTCGGCTCGGCGACGAACGTGCCGTGGCCGCGCCGCCGGTACACCAGTCCCTCGGTGACCAGCCGGTCCAGCTCGGCGCGCACGGTCATCCTGGCCACCCCGAACCGCTCGGCGAGAGCGCGTTCACTGGGCAGCAGGTCGCCGGGGGAGAGGGTGGTGAGGAAGCTCTCCAGGATCTCGCGGAGCTGGTCGCCCTTGGGCCGGTGGTAGGACAGCTCGTCGGGCAGGCGTGTGGACGAGGGAGCCTCGTGCTTGGAGCGCGGCACCGACGTACTCCTGTCTCACGTCCCGCCTGGACGGCACGTACCGGACTAGACCAGTATCGGAATGATATACCGTCTCGTTCGTGCCGGAGAAGCCCTGGTGGACGCCGGCCGTCCGGGCCGTCGCCTTCGACCTGGACGGCACCCTGATGGAGACCACCGCCGACTCCGAACGCTGCTGGCGGGCGTTCTTCGCCGGCAGGGACATCATCCTGGACGAGCGGACGTACGCAGAAGTCGTGTTCCACCGGCGCGGCGTGGACGTGTTCGCCGACCTCGCGCACCTGTTCCCCGGCGAGACCGCCGAGGAGCTGCTGCCGCAGGTCTGGACGTCGGTGGAGTGGGACAGGCCGGTGCCGGTGGCCGGCGCCGTCGAGACGCTGCCCGCGCTGCGGGCCGCCGGCATCCGGCTCGCCCTGGTCACCAGCGGTCCCGACCAGTGGGCCCGGGACTGCCTGCTCGACCTGGGCCTGTACAACCTGTTCGAGGTGCGGGTCACCGCGGAGCACGTCAGCCGCGGCAAGCCCGACCCGGAGGGTTACCGCCTCGCCCTCACCCGCCTCGCCCTCGAACCGGCCCAGGTCCTCGCCGTCGAGGACTCCCCGACCGGCGTCGCCGCCGCCAAGGCCGCCGGCCTCCACTGCCTCGCCCTCACCACCAGCACCCCGCCCGCCCACCTCACCGCCGCCGACGCCCTGCTCCCCGACCTGCACGCCCTCGGCCTCCCCACCAAGGGAGCCAGCCGCCAGAGGGCCTCCAGCGGCAGCGCCCTGATCCGGTCGCCGAGCGCGATCGTGTGCGGGCCGGTGTGGAACACGAAGCCCGCCGCGAACCGGTCACCCAGCCGCCTGGCCAGGTGCCGCAGCCCGCGCAGGTCCTCGGCGCGTACGGTGGCCGCCGCCTTGACCTCGATCGCCACCAGCCTGCCGTCCCCGGTCTCCAGCACCGCGTCCACCTCGACACCGTCCCGGGTGCGGAAGTGGTACAGCTGCGCGAATGTCTCGCTCCAGGTGAGCTGGCGGGCCAGCTCCATCAGCACGAAGTTCTCCAGCAGTGGCCCTCCGCTGGTCCCCGGCCCGGCGAGTCGCTGCGCATCCTGGTTGACCAGGTGAGCCGCCAGCCCGGTGTCGGTGAGCGCTATCTTCGGCGTTCCGGTGGTCCGCAACGTCGGCCCCGCCGACCAGGCAGGTATCTCCCTGACGAAGAACGTCGCCGACAGCAGGTGCAGGTACCGGTCGAGGGTGGTACGGGGCAGCCCGACCGCCGCGGACAGCGAGTCCACCACGAGCAGGCCGGCGGCCCGGCCGGCGAGCAGGGCCAGCAGCCTGCGCAGCTCGCCGAGCCGCTCGATCGCCGCCAGTTCCCTGACGTCGCGGTCGAGCAGCGTGCGCAGGTATGACTCGAAGAAGGCGCCGCGGCGGCGGCCGGTCCTCGCCACGGCCTCCGGGAACCCGCCGCGCACAATGCGCTCGAAGTAGTCACGCTTGGTGAGCGTGGATTCGTGTTCCAGGTCCGGCCCGGCCGCGAACGCGGCGTCCACGAAGCGGTCCGGGGTGTCGTCCAGCTCGCCCTGGGAGAACGGCCACAGCTCGATCGTTTCCATCCGGCCCGGCAGCGCGTCCGGCAGGTCGCGGAGGGCCAGGATCTGGGCCGAGCCGGCCAGCAGGAACCGGCCGGGAGCCGGGTCGGCGTCCACCACCAGCTTGATCGGCAGAAACAGGTCTGGCGCGCGCTGGACCTCGTCGATCACGACCAGCCCGTCATGGGTGACGAAGGAGACCGGGTCCTCGCGCGCCGCCAGCAGCAGGGCCGGGTCGTCCAGTGTCCGGATCACGGCCCCGGGGTACTCGCGCGCGATCTCCGTGATTAGCGTGCTCTTGCCGACCTGGCGGGCGCCGTTGACCGTGACGACCCGGGTATCGGCGAGCGCCTCCCTGACGAGGCGCGCCGCCTTGCGTCCGACCAGCGTTCCACCGGTGCTCACCAGTGCACCCTCCCAGATCGCTGGTGGATCTGCCAGATGTTTGGTGGTGGATCTGCCGACTATTCGGTGGTGGATCTGCCGAATGGTGGGTGGTGGATCTGCCGCGTGGTTGGTGGTGGATCTGCCGGGTTCTTGGGCGCGGGCCGGTCGCGGGGTGGGACCGCGCGGCGGGTGGGCGGACCGGCGGGGTTAAGGTGGGCGGCGGGTCGTTGTGGCGCGGTGGTGATCCCAGCGGTGGTCGAGGCCCGCGGGAGCAAACCTTCCCGGATGTCGAGGTAGTAGTGCCCCCGAGGGAGAGTTCGACATGCCCGCCCTGCGTTCCCGTACCACCACTCATGGCCGCAACATGGCTGGGGCTCGCGCGCTGTGGCGTGCCACCGGCCTCACCGACGGTGACTTCGGTAAGCCGATCGTGGCGATCGCGAACAGCTTCACCCAGTTCGTTCCCGGGCACGTGCACCTGCGGGACCTGGGCGACGTGGTGGCCGGGGCGGTGCGCGAGGCCGGCGGGGTGGCGCGCGAGTTCCACACGATCGCGGTGGACGACGGGATCGCGATGGGGCACGGCGGGATGCTGTACTCGCTGCCCAGCCGCGAGCTGATCGCGGACTCGGTGGAGTACATGGTGCAGGCGCACTGCGCCGACGCGCTGGTCTGCATCTCCAACTGCGACAAGATCACCCCCGGGATGCTGATCGCCGCGCTGCGGCTGAACATCCCGACCGTGTTCGTGTCCGGCGGCCCGATGGAATCCGGCACCGCGGTCGTGTCCGGCGGGGTGGTGCGCAAGGGGCTGGACCTGATCAGCGCGATCGCGGCCTCCGGCGACGACGCGGTGTCCGACGAGGACGTGACCGCGATCGAGCGGTCCGCCTGCCCCACCTGCGGCTCCTGCTCGGGCATGTTCACCGCCAACTCGATGAACTGCCTCACCGAGGCGCTCGGCCTGGCGCTGCCCGGCAACGGCTCCACGCTCGCCACCCACGCCGCCCGCCGCGACCTGTTCGAGCAGGCCGGCCGGGTCGTGGTCGACCTGGCCAAGCGGTACTACGAGCAGGACGACACCTCGGTGCTGCCGCGCGAGATCGCCACCGAGAAGGCTTTCGCCAACGCGATGGCGCTGGACGTGGCCATGGGCGGTTCCACCAACACCGTCCTGCACCTGCTGGCCGCCGCCGTCGAGGGCGGCGTGGACTTCGACCTGAACTCGATCGACGCGCTGTCCCGGCGGGTGCCCTGCCTGTGCAAGGTGGCGCCCAGCTCCGCGTACCACATGGAGGACGTGCACCGGGCCGGCGGCATCCCCGCCATCCTCGGCGAGCTGTACCGGGCCGGCCTGCTCGACAGCGACGTCCACTCGGTGCACAGCCCGGACCTGGAGAGCTGGCTGGCCGCCTGGGACGTCCGCCGGCCCGACCCGTCACCGGCCGCGATCGCGCTGTACCACGCCGCGCCCGGCGGCGTCCGCACCACCACCCCGTTCTCCACCGCGAACCAGTGGGACAGCCTCGACCTGGACGCGGTCGCCGGCTGCATCCGCGACGCCGCCCACGCGTACACCGCCGACGGCGGGCTCGCCGTGCTGCGCGGCAACCTGGCCGAGCACGGCGGCGTGGTGAAGACCGCCGGCGTGGACGAGGAGCTGTGGAAGTTCACCGGGCCGGCCCGGGTCTACGAGAGCCAGGAGGCGGCCGTCACGGCGATCCTGGCCGACGAGGTGAAGCCCGGCGAGGTCGTGGTGATCCGGTACGAAGGCCCCAAGGGCGGCCCCGGTATGCAGGAGATGCTGTACCCGACCACGTTCCTGAAGTCCCGCGGCCTGGGCAAGGCGTGCGCGCTGATCACCGACGGCCGGTTCTCCGGCGGTACGGCCGGCCTGTCCATCGGGCACGTCTCCCCGGAGGCCGCGCACGGCGGGCTGATCGGGCTGGTCGAGGACGGCGACATCATCGAGATCGACATCCCGGCCCGGACGATGACGCTGGCCGTGGACGACGACGTGCTGGCGGCCCGGCGGCAGAAGATGGAGAGCAGCGAGCGCCCCTGGCAGCCGAAGGACCGGGACCGCCCGGTGTCGGCGGCGCTGCGGGCCTACGCCGCGATGACGACCTCCGCCTCGACTGGCGCCTCCCGCGACGTCTCCCGGCTCTAACCGGCCCAGCTTCCCGCTGGCGGCGTTGTCGGCCCGCTTGCGTGCCCAAGAACAGCACGCGGCGCGAGCCTCCGCCTTGGCGGCGGAAACCTGGATCCGGTGAGAGCAGGCTCGGGAGCCGTGGGTCCGGCCCAGCTTCCCGCTGCCGGCGTTGTCGGCCCGCTTGCGTGCCCAAGAACAGCACGCGGCGCGAGCCTCCGCCTTGGCAGCGGAAAGCTGGATCCGGTTAGAGCAGGCTCGGGAGCCGTGGGTCCGACCCAGCTTCCCGCTGGCGTGCCTGCTCCGCCTTGGCGGGAGCGGGCTCAGGAGGCGTGCGGTACCGCTTCGCCGAGGATGTCGGTGAGTTCGCGGGTGGTCGGGGCGTCCAGGTCGGCGACGATCCGGCCGTGCCGGACCACGATCGCCCGGTCGGCCAGCGCGGCCAGGTCGGGGTCGTCGGTGACGAACGCGGCCGCCGGCTCCCAGCGGTGCGCCCACCGGCCGAGCGCGGCGACCAGCTCGGCCCTGTCCAGCACGCCGCCGTCGGCCACCACCAGGTCGGGGTCGCCGGCCAGCGCGAAGCCGAGCGCGAGCCGTCCCACCTCGCCGGCCGCCGCGAACGTCTCGGCCGGGGCGCCCGTCCGGTGGCGGAGGTCGAGCAGGTCGAGTACGCGGTCGAGGTGAGCCGGGTCGACGGGACGGCCGGCGAGCCGGAAGGGCACCGTGAGTATCTCGCGAGCCGTCATGCCCGGTGGTAGCAGGGCGGTGTCGACCCGGCCCACCTGCTCGTGGAGATGCCGGGCGCGGGTACGGGCGCTGAGCGCGTCCAGCCGCACCCCGGCGATCCACGCCTCACCCGCCGTGACCGCCTTGGCGCCGGTCAGGCAGTCGACCAGCGTGGAGGCTTCCGCGCCGCCCAGGAAGGCGACCAGCTCGCCGTACGCGAGCTCCAGCGAGACCGCCTGGAACGCGGCACCGCGGGACGCGCCGACCAGCCGGGCGGCGGCGTGTGAGGCGGGGACGGTTCTCATGATGACAACCCTGTCACCCGCGCCCCTCGCGCGTCGTCGCCCGACCGGCGGCATTGGCCGTACTCCCTAGGGAGTACGGCCGGGACGCACGAGGCCCGATTCGTACGCCAGCATCACCAGTTGTGCCCTGTCGCGTGCCGCCAGCTTCATCATGATCCGGCTGACGTGCGTCTTCGCGGTGAGCGGGCTGAGGATGAGCTCCTCGGCGATCTCGTCGTTGGACATCCCCCGGGCAACCAGCCCGAGCACCTCGCGCTCCCGGTCGGTCAGCACGTTGAGGGCGGCCGGCGGCGGCGCGGCCCGGTCCGGCTGGGTGAGGAACTGCTGGATCAGCGCCCGGGTCGCGCCGGGGGAGAGCAGCTCGTCGCCGGCCGCCACGGTGCGGATCGCCTCCAGCAGGTCGGTGGGGTCGGTGTCCTTGGCCAGGAACCCGGACGCGCCGGCCCGCAGCGCCGCGAACACGTACTCGTCGATCTGGAACGTGGTCAGCACCAGCACCCGCACACCCGCGAACCGCTCGTCGGCGACCAGCCGCCGGGTCGCCTCCAGCCCGTCCATGTCCGGCATCCGGATGTCCATCAGCACCACGTCGGCGCGGGACGGGCCCAGCCGCTCCAGCACCTCCACGCCGGTACTGGCCTCGCCCACCACCCGCAGGTCCGGGGCGGAGTCCACGAGCACCCGGAAACCCGCCCTGACCAACGCCTGGTCGTCGGCCAGGAACACGCGGATCGTCACGAAACCTCCCGTAGCGGGTGTCGCCTCATCGGCCGGCCTCGACCAGCGGCAGCTCGGTCAGGACCAGGAAACCGCCGGCCTCGGTCGGTCCGGCGCTGAGCCGGCCACCGACCGCGACGGCCCGCTCGCGCATCCCGACCAGCCCGTGGCCGCCGGTGTCGAACGGCGCCGCCACGCCCACGCCGTCGTCGGCGACCTCCAGCACCACGCGCTCGTCGGAGTACGTCAGCGTCACGGTCGCCATCGTCGCGCCGGCGTGCTTGACGACGTTGGTGAGGGCCTCCTGCGCGATCCGGTACGCGGCCAGGTCGAGCGCCGGCGGCAGCGGCCTGACCTCGCCCTTCACGGTGACCGAGAGCCCGGTGCGGCGGGCGGCGGCGACCAGCGCGTCGAGCTGGCCGAGGCCGGGCGCCGGCTCGATCGGCACCTCCGTCTCGCCCTCCTGCCGGAGCAGGCCGAGCGTGGTCCGCAGCTCGGCGAGGGCGGTCTTGCTGGCGTCCTTGATGTGCAGCAGCGCGGTCTTGGCCTGGTCCGGCTGGCTGTCGATGACGTGCGCGGCCACCCCGGCCTGCACGTTGATCATGGCGATGCCGTGGGCGACGACGTCGTGCAACTCGCGGGCGATCCGCATCCGTTCGGCGGCGACCCGGTTGCGGGCCTCCTCCTCGCGGGTCTGCTCGGCCCGCTGCGCCCGCTCCATCAGCTCGGCGAACAGCGCCCGCTTGTGCCGCACCGCCTCGCCGGCCAGCAGCGCCACCGTCACCCAGGCCACCTGGCCGAGCGCGCTCCCGTCGGTCAGCGTGGCCGGCTTGATCGCCGCCTTCACACCCACCACGGCCGCGCTCACCGCGACCCCGAACTGGAGCGACCGCAGCCGGTCGCCGGTGGTCGCCACGGTGAACAGGGCCACCATGCCGGCCAGCATGACCGGCCCGTGGTGGTAGCCGAGCGCGTAGTACACCAGCGTGCCGATCATGACCACGACCAGCACCGGGATCGGCCAGCGGGACCGGACCAGCAGCGGCAGGGTGGTCAGCGCGGCCACGACCATGCCGGGGACCTGCGGGTGCTGGCGGTAGTTGAGCAGCCCGTACACCACGGTGCAGGCGAGGATGACCGCGGCGACCAGGACGTCGACCATCCACGGCGGCATACCGAGCACGCCGGGTCGCTCCATCGGGGTGGCCACGGGTCCACGGTAGGGGAATCGCGGCCCGCGCACGTCCCCGCCTCGGAGGCCGGGCGGCGTACTCCCTGCGGAGTACCGCACTACCCTCAAGGGCATGAGTGGCGTGATCGACACGGTCAGGGAAGCCCGGCAGCGGCGCACCGCCCCGCTGGTCCTGGAGCTCGACCTCTCCCACGGCCTGGTGGACGAACCCGGCGACGACCCGCTGAGCATGTTGCGGGCGTACCGGCGGACCCGGCTCACCGACGTGCTGGACGGCTTGCGGCGGGCGGCGGCGGACCGGCGGGTGGTGGCGCTGGTCGCCAAGATCGCCCCGGCCCGGCTCGGCCTCGCCAAGGTCCAGGAGCTGCGGAAGGCGGTGCTGGCGCTGCGCGAGGCCGGCACGCCCACGGTGGCCTGGGCGGAGACGTACGGCGAGTTCGGGCCTGGCACCGTGCCGTACTACCTGGCCAGCGCGTTCGAGACGGTGTGGGTGCAGCCCACCGGCGACCTCGGGCTGACCGGGGTGGCGCTGGAGCAGCGCTTCCTGCGCGACGCGCTGGACAAGATCGGGGTCTCGCCGCAGGTCAGCGCGCGGCAGGAGTACAAGAACGCGCCCGACATGTTCACCCAGCGCGGCTTCACCGGGCCGCACCGCGAGGCGATGGCCCGCATGATCGACTCGGTCACGGAGCAGCTGGTCGCCGGCATCGCCGAGGCGCGGAACCTGGAGCCGGCGGCGGTGCGCGCGCTGGTCGACCGGGCCCCGCTGACCGCCGCCGAGGCGGTGGAGGCCGGGCTGGTGGACCGGGTCGGCTACCGGGACGAGGTGTACGCGGCCGTCCGTGGGCAGGCCGGCCCGGAGGCGCGGCTGCTGTACCTGGGCCGGTACCGCAAGGCCGCCGCCGAGCAGCTCGCCTCCCGGGTGAAGGGCCGCCGCCAGCAGGTGGTGGCGCTGGTCAACGCCTCGGGCGCGATCATGCTCGGCCGCTCGAACCGGGGGCCCGGGCCGGGCGGCCGCGCGGTCGGCTCGGACACGGTGACGGCGGCGTTCCGCGCGGCGGTACGGGACGAGCACGTGCGCGCGATCCTGTTCCGGGTGGATTCGCCCGGCGGCTCCTACATCGCCTCGGACGCGATCTGGCGGGAGGTCGGGCTGGCCCGCGAGGCCGGCAAGCCGGTGGTGGTGTCGATGGGGAACATGGCGGCGTCCGGCGGGTACTACGTGTCGATGGCCGCCGACGCGATCGTCGCCCAGCCGGGAACGCTGACCGGCTCGATCGGGGTCTTCGCCGGCAAGGCCGTCACCCGCGAGCTGGAGGGCAAGCTCGGCGTCGCCCGGGACGCGGTGACGGCGGGGGAGCACGCGCTGATGTTCTCCACCGGGCAGCCGTTCAGCGACGAGGAGTGGGAGCGGCTCAACGCCTGGCTGGACCGGGTGTACGAGGACTTCGTCGGCAAGGCCGCGGCGGGCAGGGGAATGGACCGCGACCGGCTGGAGGCGCTGGCCAGGGGCCGGGTGTGGACCGGCGCGGACGCCGCCGAGCGCGGGCTGGTGGACGAGCTGGGCGGGCTGCGGGACGCGCTGGCCCTGGCGCGCAAGCGGGCCGGCCTGCCCGACGACGCCCCGCTGCGGCGGTTCCCGGCCGCCAGCCCGCTGTCCCGCCTCCGCCCGCCCGAGTCCTCCGAGGACCCGGCCGCCGCCTCGGCCCGGCTGTCCGGCTGGGGCTCGTACGCCGCGCTCGCCGGCCGCCTCGGCCTCCCCGCCGCCGGCCCGCTGTACTACCCGTACGGCGGCATCGCCTGACGGCCGTCCCTCCGGTGTGGAGGGACGGCCGCTGGTGGCAGGCAGGGGTCAGGAGACGTCGAGCGCGGTGTCGTCGATGACGAAGGACGTTTGCAGCGCGGTGTCCTCGACGCCGGTGAAGGAGATGGTCACCGTCTGGCCGGCCAGCGAGCTGACGTCGTAGCTGTGCCGCGTGTAGCCGGTGTTGTGGTTGAGGTTGGAGAACGTCGCCACGGTGGTCGAGCCGGCCTTCACGGTGAGCTTGTCGTACGCCGTCGAGCTGGTCGACTCTTCGGTGTCGATGTGCAGGTAGAAGGAGAGCCTGGCGTGGCAGCCGGCCGGGATCGCCACCGACTGGGTCAGCGTGTCGGTGTGGCCGGCGCCGTGCCCGTTCTCCCAGGCCAGGTACGACCCGGAGTGGGCGCGCTGGCCGGCCGAGACGTGCGAGACGACGCCGGAGCTGGCCGACCATGGCGCTTCGCCGCCGGTCTCGAAGCCGGGGTTGCCGAGCTTCTGCGCCGGGGTGCAGCCGGCCCCGCCGCTCCCGCCGGCGAACGCCGCCGTGCCGTTGGGCGTGCCGAGGCCGCTGGGGCCGTCGTAGCCGGTGCCGGCGGTGCACAGGTAGCCGGGGTCGCACGAGCCGTTGCTGCCGGCGGTGACGTCGAACAGGTCGCCGGTGTGCTGGTACGGGTACCGCGCCGGCCGGGAGCCGGCCGCCGGCGTGCCGGCCAGGGCGTACACGGACGCGATGATCGGCGCCGAGGCGCTGGTGCCGCCGTACACGGCCCAGCCGTTGCCGCCGTAGGTCCGGTACACGGCCACGCCGGTGTTCGGGTCTGCCACGGCCGACACGTCGGCGACCGTGCGCTTGCCGCAGCCGGTGTCGGTCTGCCAGGACGGCTTCGGGTCCACCGACGAGCAGCCGGAGCCGGCGCCGTTCCACACCGTCTCGGTCCAGCCGCGGCTGTTGGAGGCGGTGCGCAGCGAGGTGCCGCCGACGGCGGTCACGTACTGCGAGGCGGCCGGGTACTCGACGCCGTACCCGGAGTCACCCGAGCTGACCGTGATGGCGACGCCCGGGTGGTCGAAGTACTGGCTGTCGCTGGTCGGGTCGGTGGAATCCTCCGAGCCGCCGTAGCTGTTGGAGACGTACCTGGCGCCGAGGCTGACGGCCGTGTTGACCGCGGCGCCCAGGTCGTTCATGTTGGCGGTGTTGGCCTCGACCAGCAGGATGTGGCAGTTGGGGCAGATCGCCGACACCATGTCCACGTCGAGGCTGATCTCGCCGGCCCAGCCGCTGTCCGGCGCGGGGTAGTTGGTGCCGCCGTTCTGGTCCACCTTCTTGAAGCAGCCGTTGGCGGTGGTGCAGGCCGGCAGGCCGTACTGGGACCGGTAGGTCGCCAGGTCGGACTCGGCGTTCGGGTCGTCCTGGGCGTCCACGACGGCCACCGTGGCGCCGGAGCCCGCGCTCGACGACGGCAGCTTGTAGGCGCTCTGGAGGTTCGACGGGCCGAGGCCGCCCGGCTTCGCGTCCGGTGCCATCAGGCCCATGTGGCCCTTGACGTCGGTGCGCACCACGGACAGGCAGGCCATCTGGCCCGGCCTGGTCGGGGCGGCGCAGAGGTGCCGCACGGCCGGCCCGGGCTGGTCCGCCGCGGTGTGGGCCAGTGCGGAGGGAAGCCAGGCGGCGGCGGCGAGCAGGCCGGCGCCGGTGGCGGTCACCAGCGACGCGGGTCGCATGTCGCCTCCCGAAGGGAAGGAAAAGAGGACTGTCGTGCGGTGACAAGTGACATACCCGATTTCGCCCCTTTCGTTCTCTAGTTCGGGTAAAGCTACTCTCTGGTACGCCTGTGATTTCGAGTATGGATCACTTTTCCGGAGCCCGCACAACATCGGTCACTCCGGTCGCTTCCGGAATCCCTTATCACACCGGGATTTTGAGGTGGAACTGAACGGTTATCGGTAGTCCGGACGGCGCACCTTAAACTGAGACAAGCAGGCAGAAGCCGCCGAGGCGGTCATCCTGCACTCAAACGGGTTCTTTGTGCCGGCCGAGGATCGGCAGGCAGGGGGCCTTGGCGAGGTGGTCGACCTGACCCGCGACCCCCAGACGTCGAGACGTCGTGTTTGTCGCGCTCGTTTCCCTGGCAGGCGGGTGAGCATGTTCCGGAGAGCAAAGGCGCCGGCGCGTCCGGTGAAGACGAAAGACCCGGCCATCCGGGCCTGGCTGCACGCGGCCGATCCCCGGCTCGCCGACCGGTTGCAGGACGCGCTGGACGCGGACGACCAGTTCCACGGGTACCCCGCGCCGCGGTTCGCCGACCGGGCCACCGGCCAGCTCGCCGCCGGGTTCGGCGACGAGCAGAAGCGCGCGCTGGCCGTCTGGGCGCAGCTGATCTTCTGCCTGCGCGGGCAGCGGTCCACCAGCCTGGAGGGCCTGCTGCTGTCGCTGGCCCGGCAGAAGCTGGCCTGGACGGCGGCGGAGACGCGGGTGCTGTTCCGGGCCGCCTTCGCCGACGTCGTGCCGTCGTACCGCATCCCGGACGTGCTGCGGCTGCCGCTCGCCGCCGCCGAGCGGCTGGACGACGACGCCCTGCGCGGCCTCGGCGACCAGCTCGCCATCGCGGTCGCCTACGTCAAGGGCGGCGAGTACTACGGTGACCGGCCGCGGCTGCTCGCCAGGACCGCCGCGCTGCTGGCCCGGCTCGAGGGCACCGGCGACGACGCGCTGCCCGACGACTTCTTCGGTCCCGACGACTCGTTCGGCCGCACGGTGCGGGCGCAACTGCCCGACCTGCTCGACCGGCCCGGGAGCGGCGCGCTGCTCCGGCACTGCCGCGCCGCGCACACCGCCATCCCCGCGGCCGGCGCCCCGACCGCGGCGTGGAGCCGCACCCTGCGGGAACTGCTCGACACGCACCCGGCTGTCGCGGAGGTCGCCGGGACCGTGCTCGGCCTGCTGCCCGCCCACCGGCCCACCCCGGTCACCCGCCGGCACCGCGACGAGCAGTGGACCGAGCAGGTGTACCTGCCCGAGGAGACCGCCGACCTGCTGCGTGGTCTGGTGTGGACGGTGGCGGAGCTGGACGGGGACTGGGTGCCGGGCCTGCTCGGCGAGGTCGCCCTGGCGGCCGGGTCGCCGTGGCCGGGCAACGACGTGCCGTGCGAGAAGCTGGCCGGTGCCGCGATCACCGCGCTCGGCCGGCGCGGCGGCGACGCGTCGGTGGCGCAACTGGTCAAGATCGGGGGCAAGGTACGCAGGAAGGCCCTGAAGGAGCGGGTGACGGCGGCGCTGGACACGGCCGCCGCGCAGGCCGGCCTCACCCCGGAGCAGCTGCTGGAACGCACCGTGCCGGCGTACGGCTTCGGCCGCGACGGCACCCGCGTCGAGCTGCTCGGCGACCACGCGGCGCTGCTGGCGGTCACCCCCGAGGGGGTGACCGTGCGCTACCGGACGCCAGCCGGGCGTACCGTCGCCGGCGCGCCCAAGGCGGTCCGGGAGGCCTACCCCGACGAGCTGGCCGCGGTACGGGCCGTGGTCAGGGAGGTCAAGCAGGCGCTGCCGGCGGAACGCCTCCGCGTCGACACCGCGCTCGGCGACGGCCGGCTCACCACCGTCGCGAACTGGCGGCGGTACTGGCTGGACCACCCGGTGACCGGCGCGTTCGCCAGGCGGCTGCTGTGGGAGGTGCGCGCCGACGGCGAGTGGCGCGGCGGCTGGCCGGCGCGGGCCGGCGGCGTGTGGCGGGTCACCGACCCGCTCGGCGTGCCGGTGCACGGCGACCACCTGCCCGGCGACGCGCCGGTGCGGCTGTGGCACCCGATCCGGGCCGGCGGCGAGGAGATCCAGCGCTGGCGGGAGTCGCTGCTCGGCCGGGAGATCCGCCAGCCGGTCAAGCAGGCGTTCCGCGAGGTGTACGCGCTCACCTCGGCCGAGCGGAGCACCGGGACCTACTCCAACCGGTTCGCCGCGCACATCCTGCGCTACGGTCCGGCCAAGGCGTTCCTGATCCACCGCGGCTGGACCGGGCTCACCCTCGGGTACTGGGACGGCGGCTTCGACGGGGCGGCCGAGCGGGTCTACGCGGACGCGGCCGGCGGCAGCCGCTGGCGGGCGTCGTTCTGGCTGGACCTGGTCGAGCGCGAGGAGGACGCCTACAGCACGGTCAGCTTCTGCGCGACCGACCAGGTGCGCTTCGACCTGCAAACTCCGGACGGTGGCTGGGAGCGCGCCGAGCTCGCCGCCGTGCCGCCGCTGGTGCTGTCCGAGGCGTTCCGGGACATCGACGAGGCGGTCAGCGTGGCCACCATCGCCGCCGATCCGCAGTGGACGGACCGGGGGGAGGACCGGCTCGACCAGTACTGGCACCAGTGGAGCTTCGGCCCGCTGACCGCCTCCGGCGAGGTGCGGCGGGAGGCCCTGCGCCGGCTGATGCCACACACCAAGATCGCCGAACGCGTCGAGGTCGAGGACCGCTTCCTCCGCGTCCGCGGCGACCTGCACACGTACCGGATCCACCTCGGCACCGCGAACGTGCTGGTGGAGCCCGACGACCGGTACCTGTGCGTGGTCGTCGGCAAGGGCCACCGCCCCGACGTCTTTCTGCCCTTCGAGGAGGACGGCGGCCGGTTGTCCGACATCCTCGCCAAGGCGTTCCTCCTCGCCGACGACGCGTCCGTCACCGACCGCAGCCTCCGGCACCAGCTCGGCGACCGCTGACCCCGCGTCGTAGCGTGCGGTCAGCCGGTGGTGGCGAGGGCGAGGGGGAGTACGGCGGGAGCGCCGGCCCGGCGGAGCAGGCGGGCGGCGAGCGTCATCGTCCAGCCGGAGTCGATCCAGTCGTCGACCAGGAGCACCGGGCCGGCGAGGTCGGCCAGCTGGGCGGCCAGCTCAGGCGGTACGGCGAACGCGGTGGCCAGGGCGCGGACGCGCTGCGCGGAGTTGGTCCGGGTGCTGTCGGGCACGGCCGGGCCGGCGCGGTCGAGGGTACCGAGCAGCGGCAACCGGCCGATCTCGGCGATCCGGGTGGCCAGGCTGCTGCCCAGCGTGGGGCGGGCCAGCGAGGGAACGGCGACCACGGCGGCAGGGCGTTGCGACCAGTCCCAGCCGGCGAGCACGGTGACGACCGCGTCGAACACCTCGCCGGGTACCGGCTGGTCGGGCTCGGCGAGGAGGGCGCGGAGCCTGCCGCCCCAGCCCAGGTCGGTGAGGCGGCCCAGCGCGCGGCCGGGTTCGGCGGCCTCCTCGGCCGGGATCCGGCCGCGCCACTCGAGCGCGCCGGTCGGCCACATCTTGCGCGGCTCCACCGGCACGCCCGGCCGGTCCAGAGTGGACCGGGCGGCGGTCAGCGCCGGGGCGGCCACGTCGGTGCCGTGGCGCGGGCCGGCGCACCGGTCGCACCGCCCGCACGGGGCCGCGGCCGGGTCGTCCAGCGCTCGGCGGAGGAACTCCATCCGGCAGCCGTCGGTGGTCACGTAGTCGCGCATGGCCTGCTGCTCGGTGGCCCTGGCGGCGGCTATGCGCGCGTACCGGTCCTCGTCGTACTCCCACGGCTCGCCGGTCGCCACCCAGCCGCCGCGCACCCGCCGCACCGCGCCGTCCACGTCCAGCACCTTGAGCATCATGTCCAGCCGGGACCGGCTCAGCTCGACCTGGACCTCGAGCGCCTGGGTGGACAGCGGGGCCCGCGCGGCCTCCAGCGCGGCCAGGGTGCGGCGGACCTGACCCTCGGGCGGGAACGCCAGCGAGGCGAAGTACCGCCAGATCGCCTCGTCCTCCGCGCCCGGCAGCAGCACCGCCTCGGCCCGGTCGAGGCCGCGGCCGGCCCGCCCGACCTGCTGGTAGTACGCGATCGGCGAGGCCGGCGCGCCCAGGTGCACCACGAAGCCCAGGTCCGGCTTGTCGAAGCCCATGCCCAGCGCGGACGTGGCGACCAGCGCCTTGACCTTGTTGTCCAGCAGGTCGGCCTCGGCCTGCCGGCGTTCGGCGTCGTCGGTGCGGCCGGAGTACGCGGCCACCGCGAACCCCCGGTCGCGCAGGAACGCCGCCACCTCCTCGGTGGCCGCGACCGTGAGCGTGTAGACGATGCCGGAGCCGGGTAGCTCGTCCAGGTGCGCGGCCAGCCAGCCCAGCCGGTGCGCCGGCGAGGGCAGCGGCACCACCGACAGCGCCAGGCTCTCCCGGTCCAGCGGCCCGCGCAGCACCAGCGTGTCCTGGCCGAGCTGTTCGGCCACGTCGGCGGTCACCCGCGCGTTCGCGGTCGCGGTGGTGGCCAGCACCGGCACGCCGGCGGGCAGGCCGTCCAGCAGGGTGCGGATGCGGCGGTAATCGGGCCGGAAGTCGTGGCCCCAGTCGGAGATGCAGTGCGCCTCGTCGATCACGACCAGGCCGGCGGTACCGGCCAGGTGCGGCAGCACGGTGTCCCGGAAGTCCGGGTTGTTCAACCGTTCCGGGCTGATCAGCAGCACGTCGACCGCGCCGGCCGCCACCTCGGCGCGCACGGTGTCCCACTCGTCCAGGTTGGCGGAGTTGATCGTGCGGCCGTGGATGCCCGCCCGCGCCGCCGCGTCGATCTGGTTGCGCATCAGAGCCAGTAGCGGCGACACGATGACTGTCGCCCCCGTCGCCTCCGGTGTGGACCGGCCGGCCCAGCTTCCCGCTGCCGGCGTTGTCGGATCGCTTGCGTGCCAAGAACGCACGCGGCGCGACCCTCCGCCTTGGCAGCCGAAACCTGGATCCGGCCGGCGGAGGAGTGCAGTGGCGATGAAGTACACGGCCGACTTGCCCCAGCCGGTGCGCTGCACGACCAGCGCCCGCCGCCGGTCCGCGACCAGCGCCTCGACCGCCTGCCACTGGTCCGGCCGCAGCACGGCGTCCGGCCCGGCCAGCCGGCGCAGTACCTCCTCGGCGTCCTCCCGCAGCGTCATCGGCCACGCCCGTGCGGGGTGGTCCAGCCGGACTCGTCGGGTCCGGCCGGCACGATCCGCGTCGGGTTGATGCGGTCGTGGGTGGCGTAGTAGTGCCGCTTGATGTGGTCGAAGTCCACGGTGTCCCCGAATCCCGGCGTCTGGTACAGGTCGCGGGCGTACGCCCACAGCACCGGCAGTTCGGTGACCTTGTGCCGGTTGCACTTGAAGTGCCCGTGGTACACCGCGTCGAACCGCACCAGCGTGGTGAAGAGCCGGACGTCGGCCTCGGTGAGCCGGTCGCCGCACAGGTACCGCTGGCCGGACAGCCGCTCCGACAGCCGGTCCAGGCGGGCGAACAGCCGCTGGTAGGCCTCCTCGTACGCCTGCTGGGAGGCGGCGAAGCCGCACCGGTACACGCCGTTGTTGACGTCGGCGTAGACGACCTCGTTGACCGTGTCGATCCCGGCGCGCAGGTCGTCGGGGTAGAGGTCGGGCGCGCCGGGCGCGTGCAGCGCCCGCCACTCGGTGTCGAGGTCCAGGGTGAGCTGGGGGTAGTCGTTGCTGACCAGCGTGCGGGTCTGCCGGTCCCACAGCGCCGGGACCGTCACCCGGCCGGTGTAGTCCGGGTCGCTGGCGTGGTACAGCTCGGCCAGGAACTCCGCGCCGCTGACCGGGTCGCGGCCGTCCGGCGACAGCGTGAACCGCCAGCCCCGCTCGTCCCGGATCGGGTCCACGACGGTCATCGACAGGTGGTCGGTCAGCCCGAGCAGGCGGCGCACGATGATCGACCGGTGCGCCCACGGGCAGGCCAGCGACACGATCAGGTGGTAGCGGCCCGACTCCACCGGGTACCCGCTCGACCCGTCGGCGGTCACCCGGCCGGTGAACCGGTTCGGCTGGCGCACCCACTCGCCCTTCGCCCCGGTCTCGGCCCCGAACTGCGCGGTCGTCTCAGCCATGGGGCCAGTCTCTCAGGGATGCGGCCGGACATCCCACGCGTGACGGAGCAGCGCGGCGGCCGCGTCGACCAGCCGGTCGGCCGCGTCCGGCTCGATCAGGCTCATGTACGCCTCGTACGTGCCGGCGCGGTGGGCGCCGACGTCCGCGACGTACCCGAAGTACCCGCCGGTGTAGCCGATCACGCGGGTCACCGGGAACGGGCTGGCCGCGCGCAGGGCCGCGGCGTACGAGGCGAACAGTTCGACCGGCAGGTGGATCCAGGCGACGTCACCCAGTGTGACGGCGGTCAGGGGCATCCGCAGCGTGTCCGGCAGGCCGGCGGCGCGGAGCCGGTCGAGCAGCAGCAGGCCCTCGTACCGGGTGGTGGCGCGCCGGTCCCGGCCGCCGGTCTCCGTCGCGACCAGGCCGGCCTCGGCGATCTGGGCGCGCAGCTCGTCGACGGCGGGCAGGCCCCGGACGGGCAGCTCGGCGGTCGCGTGGTGCACGGCCGGCGGGCCGGCCAGCGGTCGCTGCTCCCGACCCAGCACGGCCCCCAGCACGCTCGCCGCGTACAGGCCGCCGATCCGGGCGGCCTCGGCGAAGTCCTGGCCGACGCGGACGAACCGGGAGCTGGCGTCGCCGGCCGCGCCCTGCAGGAACGCCACCGCCGGCCGCGGGCCGACGGCGCCGAGCGCGCCGGCGATCGCGTGGCGGGCCGCGCCCGGCCAGTCGGCGGAGTACCGCAGGTTGTCCGGGCCGAGGACGGTCGGGTGGGACGCGAAGTCGCAGAGCACGGCGACGACCTCGCCACCGTCGGTGTCACGGAGGGTGAGTACTCCGGCGCTGTCGTCGTGCGGGCCGTCCGGCGTGGTGCGGTTGGCGCCGACGCCGGGCGCGGGCCGGCTGGCCCAGCTCGCGGTGACCGGCCGGCGGTCCGCCACCAGCCCGGCCGCTCCCTCGACCACCGCCTCGACCAGGCGCGCGACCGCGTCCGGGTCGGGTCCGCCGGGCAGCCCGGGGTGCAGGGACCCGGTCCAGTCGGCCGGCCCGGAATGGGTGTGGCTGGCGCACACCAGGACCCGGTCGGCCGGGACGCCGAGCGCCGCACCGACCGCCGTGCCCAGCCCGGCGGCCAGCGGCTCGTCCACGGCCACCGTGTCCAGCGCCAGCCACACCACGCCGGGCTCGTCCGCGGTGCCGAGCCACAGCAGGCCGGCCTCGAGCGGGTCGTGCGTGCCGGCGGCGAGCTGCTCGCCGCGCGCCAGGTAGCCGCCGAGCGGATGACCGGGCGGCGGGGTCACGTCCACGGTCGCGCGCCCGAGCAACAACTGGTCCATACCAGCATCGTCCCTGCTGGTCGGAGCGGAGAGAAGTACGACCGGCTCATCCATAGCCGGCCGCGGTACGCCACACTCGGAGGCGACCCCCGATGGAGGAGCCCCGGTGATCGAAGAAGACACGGAGACCGAGCTTTACCGGACCCTGTGCCGCTTGGTCTTCCCCGCATATCGCGACGACCTGGTCAACCAGGCCGCCCAGTACCACGCACCGGAGGACGTCCTCGACCTGCTGCGCGGCCTCCCGGACCGGGAGTACGTCGATGTCCCCGGCGTGCTGGCCGGCCTCGACCCGGCCCGCTAGCTCGGGTTCTCGGCGCGCAGGGCGAGCAGGGCCAGGCCGATCGGCGAGGGCTCGCCGGTGAAGGCCGCGATCTGCCGCTCGATCTCGGCGACCACGGCCGCGGCCGGGCGGCCGGCGGCGGCGATCAACGCGTCGCCGAGGTTGTCCTGGCCGAAGACCTCACCCTTGGGCGAGCGGACGTCCATCGCGCCGGAGGAGTAGAGCAACAGCAGGTCACCGGGGCTGAGCCGGATCGTGTCCCGCTGGACCTCCGGCTCGTAAAGCCCGAGCGGCTTCCCGCCGCCACCGACCGGGCGCACCAGGCCGTCCCGGTGCAGCATCAGCGGGGGCTGGTGACCGGCGCTGGCCAGCTCGACCACCAGCTCATCGCCCTTCCACGCGACGTGCGCGGCGGCCACCGTGAACGCCTGGTCGGGGCCGGACTGGGCCCGCACCACCCCGCCGACCCGCCGCAGCACCTCGTCGGGCTCCGCGCTGGTCAGGCTGAACAGCCGGATCGCGGACCGGACCAGCGCCGAACCCGCCGCGCCCTGCTCGCCCCGCCCGCACACCTCGCCGATCGCGGCCAGCCAGCCGTCGGTCCCGTCGAACAGGTCGAGGAACTCGCCCCCGACCGCGTCGCCGACGGCCGGCTCCTGGTAGCTGTACGCCACGTCCACTCCGGGCACCTCGGGGGAGGTCACCGGGCGCAGGCTGGCCTGGAGGGTTTCGGCCATCCGGGCCTGGCGGCCGTACTCCCGTTCCGACCGGAGCGCCAGCGCGATGTGGGCGCCCAGCTCCTCCAGCAGCCCGAGTTCCAGCAGGCCGAACTCGTCGTGGCCGGTGGCACGGGCCAGCGTGACCGCGCCCAGCACCTCCCCGTCCTCGGTGATCGGCACCGACACCAGCGAGTGCACGTTCATCCTCGTCACGAACGGCACGCCGTCGCCGTCCGCGCCGAGCAGCGCGGTGTCGGAGATCCTCGCGTGCAGCGCGGACCGGCCCTCGCCGGTGACCTCGACCACCACCGAGGAGTCCACCGGCATCGCGTCGGCCAGCGCGGACGCGGTACGCAGGTCGCTGACCCGGTCCGGGCCGACCACGGCGGCCCTGCGCAGGCCGGTGTCGAGCAGGTCGATGACCACCCAGTCGGCGACGTCGCCGGCGAGCCGCCTGGCCACCCGCCGGAGCAGCGCGGGCTCTCCGGACCTCGGGTCGGACAGCAGCGTGCGGCTCATCGCCGCCATCACGTCGAGCCGCCGGGTGCCGGCGAAGACCGCCCGGTTCAGCTCCTCCCAGTCCTGGTCCGCCGGTTGGCTCGCGGGCACGTCGGCGTACTCCGCCGGCAGCATCAGCAGGACGATCACCGGCTCCGGCTCCTGCGGCACCGCGAGCCGGTCGATCGCCAACGCGGTGACGTGCTCGGCGCCGTGCCGCAGCAGCGGGACGCGCACCCGGTGGCCGGCGCCGTCCCCGGCGGCGGCGAGGTGGGACTGGAAAACGGCGCGGGCGTGGACGGCCACGAATGTCGTGAACGGCTTGCCGGTGGCGTACCCCGCGCCCACTCCGAGCTGCTCGGCGGCCCGCAGGTTGACCCTGCGGATCCGGCCGTCCTCATCCAGCAGTACGACGCCGAACGGTAGCAGGTTGTACACGGTGCGGAGCAGCCGCCGCTCCCGGTCGTTGCGTTGCGCGCCCGGCTCCGCGGCCGCTTCGGCGGCCGCCGGGATCAGCTCCGCGACCTGGTCCAGTTCGAGCAGGACCGCCTCGGTGATCGCCTCCGGGTCGGCGCCGGGGGACCGCAGCGACGCCCGCAGGTCGCCCAGCCGGTCGAGGATCGCCTTCCAGTCCCCGTTGCCGCCGTTGTTACCGGTCGTCCTGCCCACACGCCACTCCCCAGACCAGTGTTTCGACGCCGCCGCGCCCTTCTAAGCTGACCTCGTCCCCTGCGACCTACCAGGACCGGAGGCGGTCATCGTGGATCTGCCAGCGGGCGAGTTGGCGAGAGGCCGGCCCGAAGAGGTGGCCCGGCGGGTGGCGGACTCCGCTGCGTCCAGCGTAACCGGAGCCAGCGGGGCATCGTTCACCCTCTGGGAAGAGTCCGACGCCGTCCTCACCGCGGCCACCCATCCCGAACTCGCCGACCTGCTGGAATTGCAGGTGGCGACCAGCGAGGGACCGGCGATCGCCGCCCGCGACAGCGGCACGGCGGTGGAGGTCGCCGACACGCTCGACGAGGAGCGGTGGCCGCGGATCACGGCCTACGCGCTGCGCCGCGGCATCAGGGCGATGTTCGCCTCGGGCCTGGCGGTGGACGGCCGCGCGGCCAGCCTCACGCTGTACGCGGTACGCCCGCGCCCGTTCCCGCCGAACGCCGCCGCGGCCGTCGAGCTGCTGGCCGGCCAGGCCCTGATCGCGCTGCGACAGCTGGAGGACTACGACGGGGCGCGGAGCATGGCTGAGCAGATGCGCCAGGCCATGGAGAGCCGGTCCGTGATCGACGTCGCCAAGGGGATGCTCATGCAGGCGCTGGGCTGCGACGCCGACACCGCGTTCGCCGAGCTGGTCGCCGCCTCCCAGCGTTCGCAGGTCAAGCTCGCCGACATCGCCAGGCGGCTGGTCCGGGAGGGCCCGCCCACCTCCTGATCAGCGCAGGTGGGTGGCGAGCAGCAGCGGTGCGGCGGCCGCCCAGGCCTGCGGGGAGCAGGAGTACGGGAACGGCACCGGCTCCGGCCGGGACTCCCTGGCGAACCCGGTGAGCACCTCCGGCAGCCGGTCCCCGCTCGCCCGGCCGGCCGCGACCAGGCCGTTCGCCACCCTGGCCGCCTCGTCGCGCAGCCCGTACCGGGCCATCCCGGCCACCGCCAGCGCCGTGTCGTGCGGCCACACCGAGCCGCAGTGGTAGGAGACCGGGTGGTACGGCCGCTGGCCGGCGGCCAGCGTGCGCACGCCCCAGCCGGAGAAGAACTCGGGGCTCGCCAGCCGCAGCCCCACCGCCCTGCCCCGGTCCGCGTCCAGCAG
Organism: Mycobacteriales bacterium; assembly: GCA_045806985.1. Classification (GTDB taxonomy): domain Bacteria; phylum Actinomycetota; class Actinomycetes; order Mycobacteriales; family JBJMIH01; genus JBJMIH01. The sequence continues at coordinate 84,494 of JBJMIH010000265.1, forward strand.
GCCCGACCAGAGCAGGTGGCCGGGGTTGGAGGTGAGCGCGTCCGCCGGCTTGCCGGCGCCGTCCAGCGCGACCGCGACGAAGTCCTCTCCCGGCAGCCAGAAGTCGGCCAGGAACCGGTCCCGCAGCGCGCCGGCCGCCCGCTCCAGGTCGGCGGCGTACCCCGGGTCGCCCCACACCTCCCTGGCCAGCACCGCCGCCCGGCGCAGGCCGTCGTAGCCGTACCCCTGCGCCTCGCACACCGCGATCGCCCCGGTCACCGGCGTGCCGTCGGCGGCGCAGATCGAGTCGGGGGAGTCCTTCCAGCACTGGTTGGCCAGGCCGTTCGGATCGGGCTGGTAGGTGAGGTAGCCGTGGGTGTCGAGGCCGCGCAGCACCCAGCCGACCGCCGCCCTGGCCGCCGGCTCCAGCTCGGCGGCGAGCGTGCCGTCGCCGGTGGCCTCCCGGTACGCCCCGAGCAGCACCAGGAACAGCGGGGTCGCGTCGACCGTGCCGTAGTACCGGCCGTACGGCACCTGCCCGAAGTGGCTGAGCTCGCCGGACCGCGTCTCGTGCACGATCTTGCCGGGCTCCTCGACCCGGGACGGGTCGGTGACGGTGCCCTGGGTGGCGGCCAGCGCGCGCAGCGTGGCGGCGGCCAGGGCGGGCAGGTACGGCAGGGCGAAGTACGAGGTGAGCAGGCTGTCCCGGCCGAACAGGGTGAGGAACCACGGCACGCCGGCGCCGGGCACTCGCAGGCCGGGGTCGGTGGGGGCGGGTACCCGCAGGCTGGCCAGGTCGGCCAGGCCCTGCCGGACGCAGGCGTCCAGGTCCCGGTCGCCGGTACCGGTCGCGGCGGCGTCGCCCAGGAAGCCGGCGCCGGCGGCGGCCGCCCGCGCCGCCACCCGCTCCGGGTCGCGGACCTCGCCACCGGCGGCGAGCGTGACGACCGCCTCGCCGCCGGCCGGCACCGTAACCGTCCACTCCAGACGCCCGGGCTCCGGCGGCGGCGGGTCCGCGGTCACCACCGTGCGCACCGTCCAGTCGTCCCGGGTGTAGGCCAGCGCCAGCCCGGTGGCGGTGCCCTCGCGGCTCCGCCGCCCGCCCGGCTTGGCGAACTCCCGGTCGCTGCGCACCTCGAACTGGTCGGCGAAGTCGGCGTCCACTTCGTACGCCAGCCGCACGGTGACCGGCCCGGTCCGGTGGTTGACCACCCGCAGCCGCTCGGCCAGGCCGGCGGAATCGACCGCCTGGGTGCGGAACACCGAGTACGGCGGGGTGGACCGCCCGCCGGCGGCCGGCGGCACCAGCACCGGCCGGAAGGCGTGCGCGCCGCGACCGGGTGTCAGCACCCGGGGCCGTACCCCGTCCACCGTCAGCACCCAGCGGGACAGGTGCCGGGTGTCGCCGTGGAACAGCCCGCGCGGCCCGTCCGGCCCGCCCTCGTCGATGTCCCCGGCCGGCGTGGTGATCAGGAATACGGGGCCGTTGACCAGCACGTCATCCATGCCGACGAGTATGGATCAGGCGGGTTTGCGGCCCACGCCGGCGTACCCGAAGTACCAGCCCAGCTCGCCCTCCGGCCCCTCCGGCCGCCACGCCGGCGGCCGCACCAGTCCCGGTTCCACCAGCTCGAACCCGTCGAACAGGCCGAGGATCTCCGGCCGGGAGCGCATGACGAGCGGGTTGGCGGTGCGCGCGTACACCCTGCCGACCGCGCTGGTGGTCCCGTCGCGCTCGGCGGGCTGGCCGTCGAGGCTGCCGGCGAGCAGCGCGAGCATGCTGCCGGGCGCGACCAGGCCGTGGTAGGCGGAAACGATTTCCCGGGCCGGGCCAGGCACCAGGTTCAGCACCGCGACCATGACGATCGCCACCGGCCGGTCGAGGTCGAGCAGCCGGGCCGCGGCCTCGGTGCCGAGCACGTGGCCGGGGTCGCGCAGGTCGGCCTGGATGATCGTGGCCCTGTCGTTGCCGGCCAGCAGCTGGCGGCCGTGCGTGACGGTCATCGGGTCGATGTCGGTGTAGATCACGCTGGCCCTGGCGTTGGCGCGCTGCGCCACCTGGTGCACGTTGCCGACGGTGGGGATGCCGGAACCCAGGTCGAGGAACTGGTCGATGCCGGCCTCCACGCAGTACCGCACCGCCCTGCGCAGGAACGACCGGCTGGCCCGGATGGTGAGCGGCAGCTCCGGCATGGCCCGCTCCGCGTCCGCGGCGGCCCGGCGGTCGACCGCGAAGTTGTGGGATCCGCCCAGGAAGTAGTCCCACATCCGGGCCACGCTCGGCCGGTCGATGTCGACGCCGACAAGGTCCGGTCGTTCCATGATGATGATCGTGCCCGTACCGGCGTGGCCAGCGGAAGACCCTGGGGCGGCGTACGTACTACGACACTTATGTCCTGACGGTCTCTCTTCTTTGATGGTGTCCTATTCGTCAGGAATCCACCGATCCGGGGCCCCTGAGATAACGCGGCCTGCCACCTCCGCCCCGGCCTCCACAAGAGTCACGACCGGAGGGAAAAATGGATCACGTTAGGCTCTATCACCGCCAAAGGACCCGACGCATCATGACGGCCTACCGACCCTGAGGGGGTCGGCGCCCCGAGGATGCGGCGACGATGAATTCCCGCCGGATCGCGGTGCAGTCTGCCAGCCGACTGCTCCGCGAGTGTCTCGCGAGTTGGCTGGCCGGACAGCCCGGCTGGACGGTTGTGGGTGCCACCAGCGGCTGGGCCGACCTTCCGCGCCTCTGTGCCCTGCGCCATCCCGATCTGGTCGTCTTCGAGGTGGCGGGCGCCGAGGCCAAGACCCTGGTCAGTCGCGTACGGGGACGGGGGACCGCCCCGCAACTCCTCGGCCTGTACCGGGACCTGGACGCGCCCAGCCTGCTGGAACTGCACCGTGCCGGGGTGGACCGGTTGGTCTGCGAGCAGGCCGGCCTCGCCGCCTTCGAGGACGCGCTGCGCGCGCTGCCGCCGCACGCCGGGCCGGTCCGGGCCGCCCACGGCCTGACCGACCGCGAACTGGAGGTGCTCGCCCTCGTCTGGGCGGGCTGCTCGGTCGCGCAGATCGGCGAGGCGCTGGCGATCAGCCCGCACAGCGTGGAGAACCACAAGCGGCGCATCTTCACGAAACTGGGCGTACACAGCCGTATCCAAGCGGCCGCCGAGGCCTCCCGCCTCGGCCTGTTCCCGCCGCCCGGCCGTAGCGTCTCCGCCGCCGAGCTGACCCGGCGCGAGTGCGACATCCTGCGCTCGATCGCCGCCGGCGACTCGGTACGGCAGACGGCCAGGACGCTGGGAATCGCGGTGAAGACCGTGCAGAGCGAGCAGCGCCAGCTGTTCGCGAAGCTCGCCGTGCACAACCGCCTGGAAGCCCTCACGGCTGCCCGTTCGCTCGGTCTCGTCACGCACGACTGACACCTCCCGCGACACCTCACCCGCGAGGCCTCCGTGTGCGCCGTTCCCGTATACCTGCCCGGCGCACCCGGTGGTCCCGCGTCACACGACGCAAGAGCACCCCTCGGAACGCGACCCCTCGGGCCAAGGAGGCACCGTGAGTATCAGCACACCCTCGTTCGACCGACGTACCGCACTCAAGGGGCTGGGCGCCGTGGCGATGGCCATGGGCGTACTCGACCTCGCCGGCGGCGTCGCCGTCATCCCCAGCCGCCGTGCGGTCGCCGCGCCCGCGGAGGACCCGGCCGCCGTGCCGCTGCCGGACATCCAGTTCGACATCGGCGCCTTCACCGCGCCGGCGCAGACCGTCGACGGCATCCTGGTGGCGATGCCGCCGGTGCACACGGTGTTCCTGACCGCCCGGCTGCTGCGCACGCCCGGCGTCGCCGACCAGCAGGAGATGGCGCGGGCGCTGAACACCCTGGAGGCGGCGTACCCGTTCTCGGCGAACGCGCTCATCACGTTCGTCTCCTATGGACTGCCGTACTTCCGGCGGCTGCCGTCCAGTGTGGTCAACGCGGCGATCCCGAAGCTGCGCTCGAACACCTCGCGGCTGGCGCTGGAGGAGGCGGTGCCGAGCCCCACCGACGTGTCGTCGCAGAACCCCAGCATCAGCAAGGCGCGGTTCAACGTGCCGGTGCGGATCGAGAACAACGACATCCTGTTCACCCTGCGCAGCGACAACTCGGCCTTCCTTCAGGACGCGCTGGCCTGGCTGAACGGCAGCAACTCGCTCGCCGGGCTGTCGATCAGCTCGCCGGCCTTCGGCGGGCTGCTCACCTTCACCTCCAGCAGGGCGATGTTCGCCCAGCTGGGACTGCCCCGGTTCGTGGCGGCCAACGCCGGGCTGCCGTTCGCGCCGTTCATCCACCCGCACTCTCCGATGTGGATGGGCTTCGCCGACCAGCAGACCAACGCGGCGGGACCGGCCCCGATCTGCACGTTCGCCGGCAACTCGTCGGCGAAGCTGACCACCGCGGTGGCCGGCGACTACTTCGACAACGCCGGCATCCAACACCTGTCGCACGTGATCCTGGACATGGAGCAGTTCTTCGACCTGGACGCGAACGGCAACCCGGGCGACGACGGGACGTTCCTGGAGCGGGTGCAGTACATGTTCCGCTCCACCCCGCCGCCGAGCCAGGGCAACGCCGACCAGTTCACCAACGGCGGCGGCCCGTCGTTC
>JBJMIH010000266.1:0-9903 GCA_045806985.1 Mycobacteriales bacterium
CGATTCAGCGTGGATCTAGCGCCCGTGCGTGGAGTCTGTCACCGCTCGCGGGTGCCCCCGCACCCATTCCACCATGGTGTCGGTGGCCACGGCCCTGAACAGCTGGTCCGCGCCCGGTTTGTCCAGTTCTACCACAGTCCCCGCACCCGGTACGTCGGCCCCCACCCTCGCCACCGGAACCGTCACGAAGGTGATGTCCGATGGCCGGAGGTGACGAAGATTCCAGGCGAGGTTCCGCAGGTCGAAGCCGGAGTCGGCGGTCATCGCCCGGCTGGCGCCGTCCAGCACCGCCCCGGCCCGGCGCGGGTCGCTCGTGATCGACAGGTCGGCGGCGCGGGACAGCAGCGCGTGCAGGAACTGCTGCTGGCGCGCCTCCCGGTCGAAGTCGCCGCGCGGCAGGTTGTACCGCTGGCGCACGTAGTCCAGCGCCTCCGCGCCGCCGAAGTGGTGCGGTCCGGCGGTGAACGTCCGCTTCGACCGCGGGTCGTAGACGGTCCGGTCGACCGCGAGGTCCACGCCGCCGACCGCGTCGGTGACCGCGGTGAAGCCGGCGAAGTTGATCTCCAGGTAGTGGTCGAACCGGATGCCGGTGAGGTCCTCGACGGTCTCCCGGGTGAGCTGGGCGCCGCCGTACGCGTACGCGGAGTTGATCTTGTTGTGGCCGTGACCCGGGATGGCCACGTAGCTGTCCCGCGGGATGGACAGCACCCAGCCGTGCCGGTGCGCGCTGTCCAGATGGCAGACCATGATCGTGTCCGAACGGCTCGGGTCGTCACTCCTGGTCATGGCACGCGGATCGGTGCCCCGCGCGTCGGAGCCCAGCACCAGGATGTTGATCGCGTGCGGCGCGAGCGCCCTGGGCCGGTGCCCTCCCGAGAAGACGCCGTCGACCCGGTGAATGTTGCGGTCGAACCGGCCGGCGGAGGTCCAGGCGCCGTACCCGAGGCCGACCACGGCCATGACCAGCGCGGCCATGGTGACCAGGACCACCCGCCGGCGGCGGCGGACGGTGCTGGGCGGTGGCCGGCGGTCCCGAGACATCTAACACACAGTAACCGCACTACTACGGAAACCGGGGAGTGGACACGGCGCCACGCCGGGAAGAGGGCCGCCGCCGGGTCGGATACGCTGTGGCGTCCCCGACCCCGACCTCGGGACTCCCATGATCGACACTGACCGGACGTGCTTCCGTTGCTGCGGAGTGCGTATCGACGGGCTCGGCCTGGCCGAGGCGACCGCGCTGCTGGCGGCCGCGCGGTACGGCGAACCCCGCGGCACCCACCTGTGCAACGCCTACACGCTGAGCCTCGCCCTCCGCCAACCCGCCTACCGGCGGCTGCTCGACAGTGCCGACATCAACTTCGCGGACGGCAGATACGTGGCCCTCGTCGGTGAGAAGCGCGGGCACGCCGCGCTCACCCACCCGATCCGCGGGCCGCAGCTGATGCTCGACACGATCGCCGCCGGGGTGCCGCACGGGCTGCGCCACTACCTGTACGGGTCGTCGCCCGAGGTGATCGAGCTGCTGGCCGCCCGGCTGCGGGAACGGTACCCCGGGGTCGAACTGGTGGGCGTGGAGTCGCCGCCGTACGGCGCGCTCACCACCGCCCAGGAGGCCGAACTCGAGCAGCGGGTGGCGGAGGCCCGGCCCGACCTGATGTGGATCGGGCTCGGCACCCCCAAGCAGGACCAGTTCGTGCACGACTTCGCGGCCCGGCTGCGGACCACGCTGGTGCCGGTCGGCGCGGCGTTCGACTTCCACGCCGGGGTCAAGCCGACCGCGCCGGAATGGATGCAGCGGCGCGGGCTGGAGTGGGCGTACCGGCTGGCCAGCGAGCCGCGCCGGCTGTGGAAGCGGTATCTGGTCGGCAACCCGCTGTTCGTGTACGGCGTGCTCACCGACCGTCGGCGGAACCGGCGGTACCGGTAGTTGGACATCGCGCCCGCGGTCGCCCCGGCCGCCGCCCCCGTCCGCCGCCCGGCCGCGCTGCGCCCCGGCGACGTCGTCACGCTGGTGTCACCGGCCGGTCCGGTCCCGCGCGCCCGCGTCGACCTGGGCGTGGAGCTGCTGTCCAGCTGGGGGCTGGTGCCGGAGGTGGCGCCGCACGCCCTGGACCGCGACGGGTCGCTGCGGTACCTCGCCGGCGCCGACGCGGACCGGCTCGCCGACCTCAACGCGGCGTTCGCCGACCCGCGGGTGCGGGCGGTGTTCTGCACCCGCGGCGGCTACGGCGCGCTGCGGATCGTCGACAGCCTGGACCTGGAACCGCTGCGGGACGACCCGAAACCGCTCGTCGGGTTCTCCGACATCACCACCCTCCAGCTCGCGCTGTGGTCGCGGCTGGGCATGGCCAGCGTGCACGGGCCGGTGGCGGCGTGGAACCCGGCGCGGCTCGGCCCTGTCGCGGCCGAGGCGCTGCGGGCGGCGGTGATGACCACCGAGCCGGTCGTCGTCGCGCGGGACCCCGCCGAGCTGACCGCCGCCGTCTCCGTGCCCGGCGTCGCGCGCGGCACCCTCGTCGCCGCCAACCTGGCGCTGCTGGTGGCCAGCCTCGGGTCGGCCGACCAACCGGACCTCACCGGCGCGATCGTGCTGCTCGAGGACGTGACCGAGGAGCCGTACCGGCTGGACCGGCTGCTCACCCAGCTGCGCAGGGCCGGGCTGGAACGGGCGGCCGGGGTCGCGCTCGGGCAGTTCACCGAGTGCGGGCCGGACGCCGACGTCCTCGCGGTGCTCACCGACCGGCTCACCGGCCTGGGCATTCCGGTACTCGGCGGGCTGCCGATCGGGCACGGCCAGGACCAGCGCACGGTGCCGTTCGGGGTACCGGCCGTGCTCGACGTCGCCGCCGGCACCCTCACCGCCGAGCCCGCCGTCACGGGGTGAGTGTCGCGGCCCGGCCCTTCCTGATCTTGGCGGCCAGGCCTTCCAGCAGCTCGGTCACCAGGTGGGTGACGTCGCCGTCGGTCAGGTTGCCCCGATCGTCGAAGCAGCCATGCACCTCGGTGACGGTGACCTCGGGCTTGCTCACCACCTCGGTGCCGGTCCACAGGAAGATCTGCCGCAGCGCGAGCTGCGCCCGCAGGCCGCCGAAGTTGGTCGGCGCGGCGGTCGCGATCGCCGCCGGCTTCCCGGTGAGCGCGGCCGCGTCGTACGGCCGGGACGCCCAGTCGATCAGGTTCTTCAGGCTGCCCGGGATCGAGTAGTTGTACTCCGGGGTGATGATCAGCAGGCCGTCCGCGCGGTGGATCTCCTCGCGCAGCCGCACCACCGGCTCCGGCGTCGGGTCGGCATCCAGGTCCTGGTCGTAGTGGGGCAGGTCGCGCATGCCCTGGTAGGTCCGGATGGTCATGCCGTCCGGCGCCAGGTGGCAGGCGGCGCGGACCAGCAGGGTGTTGTACGAACCCTGCCGGAGGCTCCCGGAGATCCCCAGGACGTCGATGTCGCTACCTCCGGTTGTCGACGTACCACTGGTAGGTGGCACGGATGCCCTCGCGCAGGCCGATCCTGGCCGTCCAGCCGAGCGCGGTCAGCCGGGAGACGTCGAGCAGCTTGCGCGGCGTGCCGTCCGGCTTGGAGCGGTCCCACTCGACCGGACCGTCATATCCGACCACGTCCGCCACCAGCTCGACCAGCTCGGCGATGGAGATGTCCCTGCCGACCCCGATGTTGACCGGGTCCGGGCTGTCGTAGTGCTCCAGCACGAACAGGCTGGCGTCGGCGAGGTCGTCGGCGTGCAGGAACTCGCGGCGCGGGGTGCCGCTCCCCCACACCGTCACCGGGCCGCCGGACTCCCTGGCCTCGTGGAACTTGCGGATGAACATCGGCAGCACGTGCGCGGTGGTCAGGTCGAAGTTGTCGTTCGGCCCGTACAGGTTGGTCGGCATGACGGAGACGAACGAGCTGCCGTGCTGGCGGCGCAGCGCCTGCACCTGCATCACCCCGGCGATCTTGGCGATCGCGTAGGCGTCGTTGGTCTCCTCCAGCTTGCCCGTGAGCAGCGAGTCCTCGGAGATCGGCTGCGGCGCGAACTTCGGGTAGATGCAGGAGCTGCCCAGGAACAGGAGGCGGCGGACGCCGATCCGGGCCGCCGCGTCCAGCACGTTGACCTGGATACGGAGGTTCTCGGAGAGGAAGTCGGCCGGGGCAAGCTTGTTGCCCAGGATGCCGCCGACCTTGGCGGCGGCGAGGAACACGTACTCCGGCTTCTCGGTGTCGAAGAAGTCGTCGACGGCGGTCCGGTCGCGCAGGTCCAGGTCGGTGGACGGGACGCCGATCAGGTTGCCGTGGCCGGCCCGCTCCAGCCGGCGCCAGATCGCCGATCCGACCAGGCCACGGTGGCCGGCCACGTAGATCTTGGCGTCGGCGGGGAGGGGGTGGTGGAAGGGCTGGCTCTCGCTCACGCCGACCACCTTACGGGAGCGGTAGAGTCCCGCCGGTGAAGGTGCTGCTCGTCCACAACCGGTACTCCTCCGCCCAGCCGTCCGGCGAGAACACCGTGGTGGACGCCGAACGCGCGCTGCTGGCCGAGGCCGGGGTCGAGGTGATCGACTACGAGCGGTCGTCGGACGAGATCGGGGCGCTGTCGCTGCCGGCGAAGGCGCTGGTGCCGCTGCGGGCGACGTACTCGCGGCAGGCGGTGGCGGACGTGCGCCGGCTGATCGCCTCGGCCCGCCCGGACGTGCTGCACCTGCACAACCCGTACCCGCTGATCAGCCCGTGGGTGATCCGGACGGCTCGCGACCTGGGCGTCCCCGTGGTCCAGACCGTGCACAACTTCCGGCACGTCTGCGCCAACGGGATCTACTTCCGGGACGGCCACCCGTGCCACGACTGCCTGGGCAAGCGGGTGCCGTGGCCGAACATCGTGCACGGCTGCTACCGGGACTCGCACGTGCAGGCGGTGCCGATGACGCTGGCCCTGACCGTGCACCGGTCGACGTGGCAGAAGGTGGACCGGTACCTCGCCCTCACCCCGGCCATCGCCGACCACCTCCGCTCGGCCGGCATCGACGACGCGCACATCACCGTCAAGCCCAACTCCGTCCCCGACCCCGGCGAGCACGACCTGACCGGTACCGGCTTCTGCTACGCCGGCCGCCTCACCGACGACAAGGGCGTCGGCGTGCTGCTGGACGCGTGGCTCGCCCTCCCCGAGGACTCGCTCGGCACCCTCACCGTGGCCGGCGACGGGCCCCTCCGCGACCGGGTCGCCGCGGTGGCCGCCGCCCGCTCCGACGTCAGCTACCTCGGCCTGCTGGACCGCCAGGGCGTCACCGACCTGCTCCGCACCTCGGCCGTCACGGTGGTCCCGTCCCGCTGGGACGAGGTCTGCCCGATGATCGTCCTCGAGTCGCTGGCCAACGCCCGCCCCGTCCTCGGCTCCGACCGCGGCGGCCTCCCCTACCTCGTCGGCGACGCCGGCTGGACCACTCCGCCAACCCCCGAAGCCCTCCGCGAAGCCCTCACCATCGCCAGCAAGGAAGCCCCCGCACTGCCCCCCACGGCCCGGCACCGCTACCTCACCCACTTCTCCCCCGAAGTCATCACCCACCAGCTCCTCACCACCTACGCCGAACTCACCCACCCCTGAACAAGCGTCAGGCCCGACCGAAAGGCCGGGCCCGACGACTCGATCAGTCAGTTGAGGTCGTACAGGTCGCGGAGCGCAGACCCGATCACCTCCATGGTGGCCCCGGTGAGCATCCCGACCTGCGCCCCCGCGAACCGCGGATGGATCGGGGCAGCTTCGCCCACCACCGCGACGCCGGCGATCGGATCGGCATCGCCGAGCCGCGCCGCGTAGCCTGCCGGCCCGCGGCTCGCCGACCTGCGCACGATCGGCACAACGTGCGGCAGCGCTTCCGTCAGTTCGTTGAATTTGTCGCTGGACACCACGACGACCCGCATGTGGCTGACTCGGCCATGAGAGTCGCGGAGCGTCCAAACCTCGCCACGCCTCACTCTTCCTCCCCGTACTTCTCGAAGAGTCGGCGCCAGTGATCCTCCGTGATCCGCCGCCACGCCTCGAGTTCCTTGCGGATGTCGGGGTTGGCTTCCAGCCACTCCTCCCGGGTGATCGCCGGCTCTCGCAGGGCCTGCTTGCGGGCGGCCCGGCGCATCCAGTTCGAGAGGCTCAGGCCGGCGCGTTCGGCGCAGTCGCGGGCCTTTTCGAGGGTGTCGGCGTCGAGGGTGATCGTGACTTGCTCGGAGGCCATGTTCTGGACTGTAGAGCTGGTGGATTGAACTTGCATAGGGCTCACACTCCCCCGTGATCGTGATGAACTGTCGCGATCAATTGTCAGGGAGAATTGAGGCTTTGTCGAACTTCCTGGTCAGGTGGGGCGTTTGGGGGTTTTGGGGCAGATTGTGGTGAAGTTTTTGATGTGACTGCTGTGCCGTATTGCCAGGTCGCGGCGGCGAGTTGGGCTACCGCGCCAGCGAGCAGGCCCCAGGCGGCGCCGGAGAGGCCGAAGGCGAGGGCGCCGGCCACCACGGCGGGGATGGTGACCGAGAAGAAGGCCACCTGGGTGAGGAACACCGCCCGGCCGCGTTGCATCCCGCGGAGGGCGGCCGTGAAGGGGGTGGTGACCAGGTAGACGCCGGTCTGGAGGGCGATCGGGAGGAGCAGGGGCAGGTACCTGCGGTAGTCGGTGAACAGGTGGTCGACCAGGAGGTGGCCGACCGGGATGCCGACCAGGACGAGCAGGGCGGCGCCGGCCAGGAGCCGGGTGAGCCACAGGGTGGTGGCGCGGACCTCGGAGTACGCGCCGGCGGCGGCCTGGCGGGCGTACCGGGGTACCAGCAGGGAGGTCATCGCCAGCAGGAAGGTCTGCACCGGCTGGAGCACCAGCATCTGCATGGCCCGCAACCCGCCGGTGGCGGCCTTGCCGAGCAGCGCCGCGATCAGGAAGACGACGACGTTGTACTGGGTCTGCGCGAGCAGCGCGGTCGGGGTGAACCAGCCGGACAGGTGCCGGGACTCGGCCAGCCAGGCGGCGGGGCGGCCGGCGACGGGGTTGACCCCGTCGAAGGCCACGAACCAGGCCGCACCGGCCAGCGACCCGATGCCCCAGGCCGCGAGCAGCATCCCGGTCGACACCCAGCCGGCGGCCCAGAATCCCACCAGTGCCGCGCCCTGCGCGCCCGCCCACACGCCGTCCAGGACGAGTGCGCCCTGCGGATGGCGCGCCGACAGCGCCGCGTACCGCCCCGCGTCCTGCACCAGCAGCGGTACCAGCCAGGGCGCCACCCAGACCAGCTCGTGCGGCCCGGTGACCATCCCGAAACCCGCCACCACCAGCGCGGACACCACACCCAGCAGCAGTGCCGTGGTGGTCGCGTCGCGCACCATCCGGCGGCGGTCCTCGTCGGCCTGCGCCGAGGCGTGCGCCAGCAGCGGGTCGCCGATCACCGCCCGCGCGACACCCAGCACCAGGTACCCGAGGGCCAGCGCGAGCGTCAGCCCGCCGAACTGGCGCGGCCCCAGCAGCCACATCGCGATCAGCGAGGTGAGGAAGTTGGTGCCGGAGCTGATCGCCTGGTCGGCGACGGCCGCCATCGCCCGGCGTGACGCCGGCAGCCTCATCGCGTCCCTCCCAGCGACACCAGCGTACGAGCGGGACCGGTTACACCTGCGACACCAGTCCGCGGGCGCGTTCCAGGTCCTCGGGCGTGTCGATCTCGGTGGCGACCGCACCCGCCGGCAACGGTACCGCCTGGAAGTCGTGGCCGTCCCGGAGCAGCCGGTTCACCACGTCCTCGTAGTAGGACCTGGCGTCGGTGTCGCGGTACTCGGCGAGGTACGCGGCGTTCAGCGACGCCCCGAGCCGGTACATGCCGACCGCCTCGGCCACCCCGGCGATCGCCTTGCCGATCCGGGTGATCCGGCCGGCGTCGTCGACGTGCACCTGGACTTCCTCGTCCACCACGTGCGGCTTGTACTCGCACAGCCCGCCGGAATCGACGCCGTCGAGCGCCGCCAGCGCGCTGTCGGAGAACAGCACGTCGCCGTTGAGCAGCAGCGTCCCGGAGCCGTCGAACTCCAGCGCCCGCCGCAGCGAGTCGGCGGTGTTGGTGTTCCGGTACTCCTCGTTCACCACGTACCGCAGGTCGGGCCCGCCGACCTCGCGGACCTTGTCGGCCTCGTGCCCGACCACGACGGTGATGTCGGAGATCCGCAGCACCCGCCTGATCGCGGAGACCTGCCGCTCCAGCAGCGTGATGCCGCCGAGCCGGAGCAGCGTCTTGGGCAGGTAGTCGTTGCCGTCGCCCAGCCGGGTGCCCAGCCCGGCGGCGAGGATGATCGCTTGTGCCATGGCGTCTACCGATCGATCCGGACCGCTTCGCCGGCCAGCTCCCTGTCGAGCTGGGCGATGTCGGCGTCCACCATGATTCCCGCCAGCTCGTCCCACCGCGTGGTGGCCTGCCAGCCCAGCCGGTCCCGCGCCTTGGTGGCGTCCCCGCGCAGCGCGTCCACCTCGGTGGGCCGCAGGTACCGGTCGTCGGTGCGCACGTGCGAGTCCCAGTCCAGGCCGGCGCGGGTGAACGCCGCCTCGGCGAAGTCCCGCACCGAGGCGCTCACGCCGGTGGCCAGCACGTAGTCGTCGCCGGCCGGCTGCTGCATCGCCTGCCACATGCCCTGCACGTACTCGGGCGCGTATCCCCAGTCCCGGCGGGCCTCGAGGTTGCCGAGGTACAGATCCTTCTGCAGGCCGGCCTTGATCCGCGCCACCGCCCGGGTGATCTTGCGGGTCACGAACGTCTCGCCGCGGCGGGGCGACTCGTGGTTGAAGAGGATGCCGTTGGTGATGTGCATGCCGTACGCCTCGCGGTAGTTCACCGCGATCCAGAACGCGTACAGCTTGGCCGCCGCGTACGGCGAGCGCGGCCGGAACGGCGAGTCCTCGTTCTGCGGGGGCGGGGTCGAGCCGTACAGCTCGGAGGTGGACGCCTGGTAGAACCGGGTGTCCACGCCGGAGGCGCGGATGGCCTCCAGCAGCCGGACGGTGCCGACCGCGTCGACGTTCGCGGTGTACTCCGGGGTCTCGAAGCTGACCTTGACGTGACTCTGCGCAGCCAGGTTGTAGACCTCGGTGGGCTGGATGTCCCGGATCAGGTTGACCATGTTGACCGCGTCGGTCACATCGCCGTAGTGCAGAAAGAGCTGCTGGTCAGGAACGTGCGGGTCCTGGTAGATGTCGTCCAGCCGCTCGGTGTTGAAGCTCGACGCGCGCCGAATGATCCCGTGCACCTCGTAGCCCTTGCCGAGCAGCAGTTCGGCCAGGTAGGAGCCGTCCTGCCCGGTGATACCGGTGATGAGCGCGGTCTTGGTGGGCAATGTACTGAGTCCTCGATCGGGGGGCGGGATGGGAAGGTGGTGGCCACGATGCTACGGCGGTCACTTTCCGTAGTTTTCCATCTGGTCCTTCTGCACCGCATCCCACAGCGCGACTCCCTTGTTCTTGTCCAGGAAGACCACGCTCTGCTTGCCCTCGCGGCCGGTGCCGGTGACCGGGGCGGTCATGAACTGGACGTTCTTCGCACGCATGTCGCGGGAGCTCCACAGCAGGCCGCGGATGTCGCCGTTGCTGAGCCCGTCGTCCACGCTGACGGTCTTGGTGATCGCGTCCAGCAGCTTCCCCCACCGGAACGGGTTGGACATCATTCCCTTGCTGACCATCTTGCCGAGCAGCGCCTTGAGGAAGATCTGCTGGTCCTGGATGCGGTCGAAGTCGCCGCGCGGCAGGCCGTAGCGGGCCCGCACGAAGTCCAGCGCGTTCTGGCCGTCCAGGTGCAGCGGGCCCTGCGGGAAGGTCTTGTGGGTACGGCCGTCGGTGAACGTGCGCGGGTTGACGATGTCGACCCCGCCGACCGCGTCGGTCATTCCCTGGAAGCCGGAG
>JBJMIH010000267.1:0-9552 GCA_045806985.1 Mycobacteriales bacterium
CCACGCTCAACCGCCCGCGTACGCCACGGCGATCCGTGCCGCGAGGCCGGCGTTGGCGATCACCAGCCGCGCGTTGGCCCGCAGCGTCTCCCCGCCGGTCTCCCGGTGCAGGTGGTCCAGCAGGAACGGCGTCACATCCTTTCCGGACACGCCGCGCTCGGCCAGCGCCGCCAGCGCGCCCGCCAGCACCCGGTCGTGCAGCTCCGGGTCGACCTGCTCGTCCGGCGGCAGCGGGTTGGCCACCACCAGCCCGGCATCGGCGGTACCCAGCTCCTCCCGGACCGCCATCACCGCCGCGATCTCGTCCGCCGACTCCACCCGCCACTCCAGCGGGAAGCCGGAGTCGGTGAGGTAGAACCCGGGGAAGCGGCCGGTCCGGTACCCCAGCACCGCCACCCCCAGCGACTCCAGCCGCTCCAGCGTGCCGCCCACGTCCAGGATCGACTTCACGCCGGCGCACACCACGGTGATGTCGGTACGGGCGAGCGCGTACAGGTCCGCCGACTCGTCCCAGGTGTCGCGGGCCTCCCGGTGCACCCCGCCCAGGCCGCCGGTGGCGAACACCCGGATGCCGACCCGGGCCGCCAGGTGCGCGGTCGCCGCGACCGTGGTCGCGCCGGAGCCGCCGCCGGCCGCGAGGGTGGCCACGTCCCGCACCGACACCTTGACCATGTCGGTGCGGGTGGCGACCTGTTCCAGCTCGCGGTCGTCCAGCCCGATCCGCACCTGCCCGTCGAGCACCGCGATCGTCGCCGGCACCGCGCCGGCCTCCCGGACCACCTGCTCCACCTCGCGGGCCACCCGCAGGTTGTCCGGGCGCGGCAGGCCGTGGCTGATGATCGTGCTCTCCAGCGCCACCACCGGCCCGCCCGCCGACAGGGCCCGCTCGACCTCGGCCTTCACCGCCAGCACCGTCATGCCTGTCACGGTAGCCAGCGCGTGCCGGCGACCATTCGGTAGGTTGGCCGTATGCCTCGTGGACCGCTGACTCCCGGAGTGATCTCGCCGCGCCGCAAGGTGCCGGCGGGCATCCCGCGGCCCGAGTACGTGGACAAGCCGGCGCCGGCCCCGTACACCGGGCCGGAGGTCAAGTCCGCCGACATCCTGGAGCGGATGCGGGTGGCGGGCCGGCTCGCCGCCGACGCGCTGGTCGAGGTCGGCCGGCACATCCAGCCGGGCGTGACCACCGACGAGCTGGACCGGATCGGTCACGAGTACCTCTGCGACCACGGCGCGTACCCGTCCACGCTCGGCTACCGCGGCTTCCCCAAGTCGCTGTGCACCTCGCTGAACGAGGTGATCTGCCACGGCATCCCGGACTCGACGGTCATCGAGGACGGCGACATCGTCAACATCGACATCACCGCGTACCTGAACGGCGTGCACGGCGACACCAACGCGACCTTCCTGGCCGGCGACGTGGACACCGAGTCGCGGCTGCTGGTGGAGCGCACCCGGGAGGCCACCCTGCGGGCGATCCGGGCGGTCGCGCCGGGCCGGCCGCTGAGCGTGATCGGCCGGGTGATCGAGTCCTACGCCAAGCGGTTCGGGTACGGCGTGGTCCGCGACTTCACCGGCCACGGCATCGGCACCGCGTTCCACTCCGGCCTGGCCGTCCCGCACTACGACGTGCCGGAACTGTCCGTGGTGATGGAGCCGGGGATGACGTTCACGATCGAGCCGATGCTCACCCTCGGCGCCTACACCTACGACCTGTGGGACGACGGCTGGACCGCGGTGACCAAGGACCGCCGCCGGACCGCCCAGTTCGAGCACACGCTCGCGGTGACCGAGGACGGCCACGAGATCCTCACCCAGCCCTCGTCGGTCGACGCCGAGTCCGCGGCCTAACCGGGTACCAGCAGGTCGAGGGCCCGCCGGGCGGGTCGCTCGACGGTGAATCCGGCCGCGGCGGCGACGGCGGCGACCGCGTTCACCGAGGTGGGCAGGCGGGGCGCGGACACCAGGGCGCGGGCCAGGCGGCCCTTGTGGGCCTTGTTGAAATGGCTGACCACGGCCCGGGAGCCGTCCGGGCGGACGGTGAGTACGCGGACGGTGACGGCAGACGGCAGCGGGGCCAGCGCGGCGTACGCGCCGGACCGCAGGTCGACGACCAGCCCGCCGTACCCGGCCAGCACCGGCCCGAGCGCCGGCCGCCACAGCGCCGCCAGCGGGCCCAGGTCGGGCAGGGCGGTGCCGCCGGACAGCCGGTACGCCGGGATCGGGTCGGTCGCCCTGACCAGCCCGAACAGCGCGGAGGCGACCACCAGCGAGGCGTTCGCCCTGCGCAGCGCGGTGTGGCTGAGCGAGGGGTAGTCGAGCGCGTCGTACAGCACCCCGGTGTACCGGCGCAGCGCCGGCCGGGTGGGAGAGGTCCGCAGCACCGCGTTGACCGCGACCTCGGCCTCCTGCCGCTCGGTCAGCCCGAGCGCGGCCAGGGCCGCTGGCGGGTCGGCGGCGAGGGCGGCCAGGCTGTCCAGCAGCTTCTCCCGCACCGGGTCGAGCTCGCGGAAGCCGAGCCGGGCCAGGTCGAGCGGGCGGCGGGAACCGCCCGCCGCCTTCGTCTCCGAGGGCGGCAGCAGGACCAGCACGTCAGCCGTCCCCGCGGACCGCGAACGCCAGCTGCCGGGGTTCGGCGCCCTCGGCGGTCAGGTGCCACAGGTACCGTCCGGGCGGCAGCGCCAGCGGCGGCACCGGGATGGCCATCGGCGCGCTCAGGTCGGAGCCGGGCGCCAGCCCCGGCGGCCGGCCGACCTCGAGGTCGCCGCCGATCTCCACCGGTCCCGGCCCGTTCGCCCCCGGCACCAGCACCGGGTGGCCGTCCTCGTCGAGCAGCCGGATCTGGAAGCGGATGCGGGTGTTTGCCCGGTCCCACGGCACCTCGAACACCAGCGCCAGCGCGGTCGGCATCGGCCCAGGCCCGATCACCGTCCACCCGCCCCCGTTGATGAACAACTTGCCCTCCGCCACCTCGGCGTGGTCGCAGAGCAGCGCCGTGATCCGCATGGTCAGACGGTACCGGGTCGGCCAGCCGGGACGCGGACGCGACCGTCCCGGTGGGCGGCCCGGCCGCGAAATTGCGGTGCCTGGGCAGGCGGCTCCGCCGTAGCCTGCGCGGATGATCCTGCGGATGTCGTCGATGTTCCTGCGTACCCTGCGCGAGGATCCGGCGGATGCCGAGGTGCCGAGCCACCGCCTGCTGGTTCGCGCCGGGTACCTCCGCCGGGTCAGCCCGGGGATCTACACGTGGCTGCCGCTGGGCAAGCGGTTGCTGGACAGGGTCACGGCCGTGATCAGGGCCGAGATGGACGCGGCCGGCGGCCAGGAGCTGCTGTTCCCGGCGCTGCTGCCGCGCGAGGTGTACGAGCGGTCCGGCCGCGCCACCGCCTACGGTGACGACCTGTTCCGGCTCACCGACCGGCGCGGCGCCGCGCACGTGCTCGGCCCCACCCACGAGGAGATGTTCGCCCTCCAGGTGAAGGCCGAGTGCTCCTCGCATCGGGACCTGCCGGTGCTGCTGTACCAGGTGCAGACCAAGTACCGGGACGAGCCGCGGCCGCGGGCGGGCGCGCTGCGCGGGCGCGAGTTCCTGATGAAGGACGCGTACTCGTTCGACCTGGACGAGGCCGGCATGGCGCGGTCGTACGCGCGGATGCGGGCGGCGTACCGGCGGATCTTCGACCGGCTGGGGCTGGAGTACCGGATCGTGGCGGCGCTGCCCGGCGCGATGGGCGGCTCGCTCACCGAGGAGTTCCTGGCCACCAGCCCCGCCGGCGAGGACACGTTCGTCTCCTGCACCGGCTGCGAGTACGCGGCCAACGTGGAGGCGCTGCGGATCCGGCCGCCGGACCCCGCCGACCCGACCGGCCACCCGCCGCTGGCGGACGTGCCGACCCCCGGCGCCACGACCGTGGAGACGGCGGCGGCCGCGCTCGGCGTGCCGCCCGCGGCGGTGCTCAAGAACCTGCTGGTCAGGCTGTGCCCACCGGGCGGGGAGCCGGAGATCGTGGCGGTCGGCGTGCCCGGCGACCGCGAGGTGGACCTGCGCCGGCTGGAGGCGGCGGTGTTCCCGGCCACGGTGGAGATGGTGACGGCGGAGGACTTCGCCGACCGGCCCGACCTGGTCCGCGGGTACGTCGGGCCGCAGGGCCTGACCGGCGTGCGGTACCTCGCCGACCCGCGCGTCGCGCCCGGCACCGCCTGGGTGACCGGGGCGAACCGGGTGGACGTGCACGCGCGCGACGTGGTCTGCGGGCGGGACTTCACGGTGGACGGGTACGTGGACGTGGCCGAGGTCCGCGAGGGCGATCCCTGCCCGCGCTGCGGGGCGGCGCTGGCCGCCGGCCGGGGCATCGAGATCGGGCAGATCTTCCAGCTCGGGCGGCACTTCACCGACCTGTTCGAGGTGGACGTGCTGGGGCAGGACGGGACGCCGGTACGGCCGGAGATGGGCTGCTACGGCATCGGGATCACCCGGGCGGCGGCCGCCGTGGCCGAGCAGACCCACGACGGCGCCGGGCTGTGCTGGCCGGCCTCGATCGCACCGGCGGACGTGCACCTGGTGGCGGCGGGTCGGGGCGGCGGGCCGGCGGAGGTGGCCGAGCGGGTGGCCGGCGAGCTGGCCGCGGCCGGGCTGGACGTGCTGTACGACGACCGGACCGGGGTGTCGGCCGGGGTGAAGTTCACCGACGCCGAGCTGATCGGCGTGCCCGCGATCGTGGTGGTGGGCCGGCGGGCCGGCGAGGGCGTGGTGGAGGTGCGCGACCGGCGTACCGGGGAGCGGCGCGACGTCCCGATCCCGGAACTACTCACCGTGCTCGGAAGGTAACGACACGGCGGCCTGCTCGTTGGACGGGAGGTCAGGTCCCCTGCAACAGCAGCCGAGGTGGTCCGTGTCCCCGTCCGCACAGCGCCCCGACGTCGACTTCGACTTCTTCGTCGTCCAGCCGAACGGCGCGCGGCTGGCGCATCACACCGAGCCGGCCACGGTGGCCGAGGTGCTGCGGTTCGCCGACGTGCGCACCGGCCACCGGGTGCTGGAGATCGGCACCGGCAGCGGGTACGCGGCGGCCGTGCTCGGCCGGACGGTCGGCGACCAGCGCGAGGTGCACTCGCTCGAACTGTCCGACGCGCTGGCCTGGCGGGCCGGCCGGCTGCACGCCCTCGCCGGCGTCCGCAACGTCCGCGTGCTCGCCGCCGACGGCCGGCACGGGCTGATGGAGGCGGCGCCGTACGACCGGATCATCTCCTGGGTGAACCCCGGCTCGGTGCCGCCGGGCTGGGTCGACCAGGTCGCCCCCGGTGGCGCGATCACCACGCCGCTGCGGGTCGCGCCGCTGGCCACCGCCACCGCGCTGCTCCGGGTGCTGGTCACCGACGACCGCTCGCTGGCCGCGCCGCGGCTCGCCCAGGGCATCGGGTTCGCCGAGATGGCGGCCGAGGTGGTGCGGGACACCCGGCTGCCGGGCCGGTACGTGGACGCGCAGCAGTCGGTGGACGGGCATCCGTGGTGGCTGTCGGCGGCCTGGGTACGCGACCCGAAGCACGACGGCAGGGCCGCGCAGCTGCTGCGCCGGCTGTCCGAGGAGCGGCACCGGGCCCGGAATCCGCTGGAGCCGGAGGAGGACCGGCACGAGTTCGCGACCTGGCTGTTCGCCAGGCAGCCGTCCGGGCTGTCCACGGCCGGGCTGGGCCAGCACGGCTGGGGCGTGGCCTGCACCCGGCCGGACGGCATCGCCGTGCTGTGCGCCGACCGGATCCTCACCGCCGGTTCCAGCGACCGGCCGGTCGAGACGCTGCGGGACTGGGTACGGCAGTGGCGCGAGGCCGGCCGGCCCGGCGCCGCCGCGCTGGGCTGCGGGCTGACCAGGTCCGAGCGCGGCTGGGACGTCCGGCTCGAGGTCCGCGAGCCCGTGGCCGTCTGACCGCGGGCCGGCCCGCTGCGAGGATGGTGGCATGGCTGAGGCGATCGAGGCGGTGGTGTTCGACTGGGGCGGCACGCTGGCCACCCACCACGACGTGGACCCGGCGGCGCTCTGGCGTACGGCACTGGCCGGCCTGCCGGCGGCGACCCGGGAGGCGCTGCTGCCGGCCCTGGCCGCGGCCGAGCGGCGGTTCTGGGAGGCGCACCGGGACACCGTCGGCGCGCACAGCGGCGTGATCGACGTGCTGTTCGCCGAGGCGTGCGAGGTGGCGGCGGTCACGGTCACGGACGTGGAGGCGGTGTTCGCGGCGCTGATGGCGACGTGGGAGCCGTACACGCGTACCGAGCCGGACGTCGCCGGCACGCTCGCCGCGCTGCGCGAGCGGGGGCTGCGGATCGGCCTGCTCTCCAACACCTTCTGGCGCGCCGCCTGGCACGAGGGGTTCCTCGCCCGCGACGGCGTGCTGGACCTGATCGACGTGCGGGTCTACACCTCCGACCTGCCGTGCACCAAGCCGCACGCGGACGCGTTCGCCGCCGTCCTGGACACCCTGGGCACGCCGCCGGAGCGTGCGGTGATGGTCGGTGACCGCCTCTTCGACGACATCCTCGGCGCCGGCCGGCTCGGGATGCGCACCGTGCACCGCGACCACCCGAGCGTGCCGACCTTCTGGCCGGCCGCCGACGTGACTCCGGACGCCACGATCACCCGGATCGGCGAGCTCCCCGCCGTCCTGGACCGGTGGCTATAGCAGGTAGTCCTCGAGTTTGGCGATCTTGAGGCCCTGCCTGGCGCACTGGTTGAGGACGACCTGGAGGTCGCCGTACAGGGTGGTGCGGAAGTGCATGAGCAGGATGTCGCCGGGCAGCAGCTGCTTGCCCTGCTGGTAGAGGATGCCGTTGTTGCGGACGTTGACGTGCCAGTTGACCAGGTACTTCAGGCCGCAGTCGTGGGCGGCCCGCTGGGTGTTCTGGTTGAAGTTGCCGAACGGCGGGCGGCCCAGCAGCGGCCGGCGGCCGAACGCCTGGGCGAACGTGTCCGCGGTCTGGCAGAACTGCTGCTTCTGCGCCGCGTACGGCAGCGTCGGCAGGTTGGGGTGGCTGATCGTGTGGTCCTCGACGGTGGCGCCGGCGTCGATCATCGGCTTGAAGTACGCGTAGTCGTTCTTGACGAAGTTGACGGTCAGGAACAGCGTCACCGGCAGGTGCTTGGACACGATCAGCTGCTGGACCCTCGGGTCCTTGACGATGCCGTCGTCGATGCCGAGGAAGATCACCGGCTGCGTGGTGGGGATGCGGCTGACCACCGGCGCCAGCCCGGCGGCCGCGGCCGGCAGCGGCGCGTCGGTCTGCGGCGCGGCGCCGGACACGCTGTCGTCGGCGGGTGGCGACGGGCTGGCGGAGGGCGACAGCGAGTGGCTGGGGTGGGTCGGCAGCCCCCGGCCGATCGGGTTCCCGCCATGTCCTGACGAGGTGACGGCGTACGCCACCACCCCCGCGGTGAGTACGACGGGGATGGCCAGGAGAAGGAGGCGGGACGTCCGGGAAGTCACACCTTGACGACGCCCGCCCGCCGTGGCGGGTTGTCCGCTGTGCGGATCTTTGTCTACGGGGCGATTCCGGGCAGCGGCACCGTCGCCGGGGTCTTTCCGGCCGCGGTACGCCAGGTCACGGCCCGGTTGCTCGCGTCGGTGAGGGCCGCCAGGCCGGTCTGGCGGACCTGCCGCTCGGCGGTGCCGGCCAGTGCCGCCCGCCAGGCGGCGGCGACGCCCTCCTCGACGTGCACGGCGAGGGCGTACGCGCTGGCCGGGTCGCGGACCGGCTGCGGCACCTCGTAGCCGGCCTCCGCCTGCACCGGGGTGGCCTTGCGCGCGGTCAGCGTGGCGACCAGGGCGTCCCGGCGGGTGGCGTGCGCGCCGAGGCACTCGGTGGCCAGCTGCTGGCGCGCGGTGTTGACCAGCTGCCCGCCGATCAGGCCGTACGCCCAGACGGCGGCGTGCTCTGCGGCGAGCGCCTTCTGCAGCGCGTCAACCGTACTCATGCGCCCGCCTCGCTTCGCTCACCGGACGCATGAGGCACCAGCGCACTGTGCCCATGATTCGCTCGCTGACGCTCGCTCATGACAGCAGCCCCAGGTGGCTGGATTCGCAGGCGGCGATCGCGCCGAGCAGGCCGGCCCGGCGCGGCGGCGCGGTGAGGCAGGCCTGCCCGAACCGGTCGGCGGCCTGCCGGGTGGCGGTGGCGAGCGCGGCGAGCGCACCGGGCTGGTCGGTGGGCATGGGGTTACCGCCTGGTTTCGGAGCGTGATTACCGATCGGCGCGCCGCCGGCGGTCGGCGCCGCGCCCGGCAGGTCGGCCGCGCCCGGGTCGACCGTGCGCCGCAGCACGTTCAGGTGCGTCAGGTGGTCCGCTCTCAGTGCCGACAACCGGCCGCTGAGCTGCGGTAACGCGGTGATCACCGCGTCGTAGGACGCGATCAGCCCGCGCTCGGCGGCGATCAGCGCCTCCAGCGGGTCCGGCGGCGCGGCCTTGGCGTCCTGCCAGGGCGCCCGGCAGCCACTGGCGGCGCTGCCGAGCAGGGCGGCACCGCCTCCGAACAGGGCTCCGCCCAGGACACGGCGACGAGTGACAACGAGCGGCATGGGGTGCAAGTCTGTCATGCGACGCGATCGGACGTGACCTCTCGTCTCCCAGTACGCTTCGGGGCGAGAATTACACAGCGCGACGAGATCGGAGGGGACCGGCCATGGCAGCCTCGACCAGCCACCACGAGCGGTTCAGCCGCGTCCTCCGCCCGGTGGCGGCCGACTCCGGGTACGACCTGGAGGAGGTCAGGGTCGAGCAGGCCGGCCGCCGCAGCCTGGTGCGGGTCGTCGTGGACCGCGACGGCGGCGTGTCGCTCGACGAGTGCGCCGACCTTTCCCGGGCATTCTCCTCAGCCCTGGACCAAGCGGACATCTGGCAGACGCCGTACACCCTCGAGGTGTCCTCACCCGGTGTGGACCGCCCGCTGACCGAGCCGAAGCACTGGCGGCGCGCCATCGGCCGCCTGGTCAAGGTCTCCTTGCCAGGTGGAGGCACACTGGAGGGACGCATCACCTCGGCCGACGGGGACGGCGTGGTACTGGAGGTGTCGGGCGAGCCCCGGCACGTCCCCTGGTCCGGCCTCGGCAGGGGCAAGGTGCAGGTCGAGTTCGCCAAGAAGCGCGAGAGCGGGGAGGAGGAGGCGTGAACATCGACATCGCCGCGCTGCGAGCCATCGAGCGCGAGAAGGAGATCAAGCTCGAGACGTTGCTCGAGGCCATCGAGACCGCCCTGCTCGCCGCCTACAAGCACACCGAGGGCGCCGAACAGCACGCCCGCGTGGAGATCGACAGGGTCACCGGCCACTGCCGGGTGATCGCCAGCGAGCTCGACGAGGAGGGCGCCACCGTCCGCGAGTGGGACGACACCCCGTCGGACTTCGGCCGGATCGCCACCGCCACCGCCAAGCAGGTCATCCTCCAGCGGCTGCGGGACGCCGAGAACGAGGTCACCTACGGCGAGTACGCCGGCCACGAGGGCGACATCGTCGCCGGGGTGATCCAGCAGGACCAGCCGCGCAACGAGCGCGGGATCGTGATCGTGGA
>JBJMIH010000268.1:0-21130 GCA_045806985.1 Mycobacteriales bacterium
CAAGGGCAAGCTGGCCGGGGTACCGGTGGCGGTGGTGCGCGGGCTGGACTACCCGCGCGACGACGCCGGGGCCCGACCGCTGGTCCGGCCGGCCGACAACGACCTGTTCCGGCACGGCGCGGTCGACGCGGTGTACGCGGCGCTGGCCCGGCTGCTGGTCGCGCTCGCCGCCGAGGGGTACCCAGCCGTCGCCACCCCCGACGGCGGTGTCCGGACCTAGCAGTACGCTTGTCCTGTGAACAGTGAGGCGAGGGAGCGGGCCCGGGCGGACGCCCGCCGGCTCGCCGAGGAGTACGCGGCCCGCGGCGACGCCACCGGCTGGTTCGAGGCGCTGTACCGGCGGGGCGTTGACGCGGTGCCCTGGGCCGACCTGGAGCCCAACCCGACGTACGTGCGCTGGGCGGACGCGCACGGGCTGGCCGGCGACGGCCGGACCGCGCTGGTCACCGCTGCGGGCTCGGCGACGACGCCGAGGAGCTGGCCGGCCGGGGCTTCGCGGTCACCGCGTTCGACATCGCGCCGAGCGTCATCGAGTGGTGCCGGGCCAACCGGCGCGGCGCGGTGACCTACGAGGTCGCCGACCTGACCGCGCCGCCGCCGGAGTGGCTCGGGGCCTTCGACTTCGTCCTGGACATCGCGACCGTCCAGGCCATCCCCACCCCGGAGGTGCGGCGGCGCGGGCTGGCGACGCTGCCGGAGTTCCTGAGACCCGGCGGCGAGCTGCTGATGGTCTGCCGGGGCCGCGCCGAGGACGAGCCGCCCGGCACGTTCCCGTGGCCGCTCACCCGTACCGAGCTGGAGGTGCTGACCGGGCCGCTCACCGAGGTGAGCTTCGCCGAGCTGCTGGACGACGAGGGCGTCCGGCGGTTCGTCGCGCGATACCGCCGGACGCCCTGACGAGCCGGCTACCTCAGTAGGCCTGGGCGCCCTGCGGCGGGCCCTGGAAGCCCTGCGGCGGGAGCGCGACCTGGATCGGCGAGCCCTCCGGCAGGTTGCCGTACCGCTCCCAGACCTTGTTCAGCTCGGACTGGTAGTAGAGCGACCACAGGCCGAGGACGAAGCAGAGCAGGATCCCGATCCCGCCGTTGCAGGTCGGGGCGAGCCCGGCGCGGCGCTGCATCTCCGCGATGCGGCCGCCGGTCCGGTAGATCGACACGAACGGCGGGATGTAGCAGAGGAACCAGCCGAAGATGATCGCCAGCACGGAGTTGGTCGGGTTCGACTCGATGCCGATGTCCCGCGCCTCGCGGTTGACCTTGTAGTACCAGACGAAGCTGTAGATACCGAGAGTGATGAGAGGGAGCCCCAGCCAGACCGCGAAGATGTTGCGGCGCTTCCCCGCTACTGCGTTCATGCTTGTCCATTCTTCAACGTCGGACCGAACACACTTTCAGCCCGGAAGGGACGGACACTACCAGCGCCGGTAGTCGCGAATCGGGAGGTGCGGGGCGCGGCGGCCACCCGTGTCCTTACCGAAACCGGCCGTCCCGATCAAGCGGATCACCCGGTGCCGGTACGGCGCGAACGGGGCCAGCGCGGCCAGCATTCCCTCGTCGTCCTGCGGTTTTCCGGTCAGCGCCCGGCCGACCCAGCCGGGCAGGTGGAGATCGCCGACCGGTACCGCGTCCGCGTCGCCGAGCGCGTGCGCGGCCACGTAGGCGGCTGTCCAGATCCCGACACCGGGGATGACCTGTAACCGACGGTAAGCATCCGGGAGGGCCAGCGCGGTGCACTCCTCCAGCCGGCCGGCCGCCGTGGCGGCGGCCACGATCGCGTTGCGGCGCGGCGCGTCCACCCCGGCCCGGTGCCACTCCCAGCTCGGCAGCCGGCGGTACAGGTCCGGGCCGGGCGCCACCCGCAGCCCGGGCGGGACCGGGCCGGGCGCCGGCGTGCCGAACCGCCACACCAGCTCGCGGTAGGACCGCCGCGCCTCCTTGGTGGTCACCTTCTGCTCCAGCACGGTCGGCACGAGCTGGTCGAACACCAGGCCGGTCCGGGGCAGCCGCAGTCCGCGCGCCCGCCGCCAGGCCTGCCGCACCAGCGGGTGCGCCGGCTCGAACCCGGCGGTGTCGTCGCGGCGGCCGCACAGGTCGGGCATGGTCTCGACGGCCCACTCCGCGCCCGGGCCCCACGCCGTGCCGTGCACCTCGCCGCCCCGCCCGACCAGCGCCAGCGTGGCCGGCCCGGCCGGGGTCGGCAGCGTCCGCCACACCACCCCGTCCGGGGTCACCCTGTGCGTCGGGTCGCCGGTGCCGCGCCGCAGCGCGGACAGGCTCAGCCGCAGGTCCACCGGCTCCGCCGGCCGCCACACGGTCGCGACGGCGGCGCCGGCGGCGACGGTCATCAGATGTGGGTACGGTCGCCGCGCGCCTTGAGCGCGTCGACCACGGCGCGGACGTCCTGCGCCCGGTCGCGCGGGCACACCAGCACCGCGTCCGGGGTGTCGACGACGACCAGGTCGCGCACGCCCAGCGTGGCGACCAGCCGGCCGGAGCCGGGCGCGACCAGCGTGTTGTGGGTGTCGACGGCCAGGTGGTCGGCGGCGGACTCGCCGATGGCGACGTTGCCGTTCTCGTCGGCGGGCAGTACGGAGGCGAGGGTGTCCCAGTCGCCCACGTCGTTCCAGCCGAAGTCGCCGGGCACGACCGCGACCCGGCCGCGGGCGGCGGCGCCCTCCATGATCCCGTGGTCGATGGTGACCTTGTCCAGGCTGGCCCAGACCTTGGTCATAGTGACCTCGCGCTTGGAGGTGTCCCAGTCGTCGGCGATCCGCATCAGGCCGGCGTACAGCTCCGGGAGCTGCTTGGCCATCTCCTCCATGACCACGGACACCTTCCACACGAACATGGAGGCGTTCCAGGAGTACAGGCCGGACGCGACGTACTCCTCGGCCACGTCGCGGGACGGCTTCTCCTTGAACTCGCCCACCGTGTACGCGCCGGGGATGTCGAGCTGCTCGCCCCGGCGGATGTAGCCGTACCCGGTGTCCGGCCCGGTCGGCGTGATCCCGACCGTGACCAGGTAACCGCGCTCGGCCACCTCGTTCGCGGTGGCGATCGTGGCCCGGAACGTCTCCTCGTCCCGCACCAGGTGGTCGGAGGCGAACGAGCCCATCACCGCGTCCGGGTCGAGCCGGTGGATCAGGGCCGCGGCCAGGCCGATCGCCGGGCCGGAGTCGCGCGGGGCGGGCTCCACCACGATGTGGTCGGCCGGCACGTCCGGCAGCTGCCGGGCCACCACCGCCGCGTGCCCGCCACCGGTGACGATCATCGTCCGGTCGGACGGCGCGAGCGGAGCCAGCCGGTCGACGGTGGCCTGGATGAGCGAGCGGTCACCGCCGGTCAGCGGGTGGAGGAACTTGGGCCGGTCGGCCCGGGACAGCGGCCAGAGCCGAGTGCCGCCCCCGCCGGCGGGAATCACGACGTACATGCCACCTCTTCGTGGACTCGCCTAGTCTGCGACTGCGCGAGCGTAGCTTGCCAGGTGTGCCTCGGCGCTGGCCGCCCAGGTGAACTCCTTGGCCCTGTCGCGCCCTGCCGCGGCGAGCCGCTGGCGCCGGTCGGTGTCGTCGAGCAGCCCGGTGATCGCCGTGCCGATCGAGTCGGCGTCCGGCTCGGTGTAGGCCACCGCGTCGCCGCCCACCTCGGGCAGAGACAGCCGGTGGGTGGTGAGTACCGGCGCGCCGCAGGCCATCGCCTCCAGCACCGGCAGCCCGAAGCCCTCGCCGTGGCTGGGGTAGGTGCACATCAGCGCGCCGCCGAGGAAGCCGGGCAGGTCGGCGGGGCGCAGGTAGCCGGGCCGCAGCACGCGCAGGTGGGCGGGCACCTCGGCGACGGCGGCGTCGATCGCCTCGTCGTACCCGGAGCCGCCGGCCAGCACCAGCGCGGGCGGGTGGTCGCGGTTCTGGACCGCCTCGACCCATCCGGCGATCAGGTTCGGCACGTTCTTGCGCGGCTCGAGGGCGCCCAGGAAGGCCAGGTACGGCGTGCCGTGCAGGCCGAGGCGGGCCTGCACGCGGGCCTTCTCGTCGTCGCTCGGCGGGTGGAAGGCGGCGTCGACCCCGTGGTAGGCCACGTCCAGCGTGGTCGGGTCGGCGTCCAGCAACCTGATCAGCTCGTCCCGGGTGGCCTTGCTCGGCACGATCGTCCGGGAGGCGCGGCGCAGCGCGGTGCGGATCGCCGACCGGAAGAACGCGCCCTTGGTGGACGGGTACAGCTCCGGCTCGGCGAAGAACGTCGCGTCGTGCACGGTGACGACCACCGGCCGCCCGGCGCGCAGCGGCACCGTGTAGTGCGGCGAGTGGATCAGGGCGGCGTCCACCTGCTGGGCGACCAGCGGCAGGCCGGTCTGCTCCCAGGCGAGCCGGGCGGACCGGTGCGAGATCGCGGCCGGGCCCGGGATCACCCGGCAGCTCGGCGCGAGCTTGCCGTACCGCTCGGCGTCGGCTCGTTGACAGACCACCGCCATGTCGGCGCCGGCATCGGACAAAGCGTGCAGTAGCCCGTCCACGTACCGTCCAACCCCACCGCGGTCGGCGGGGACGGCGGTGGCGTCGATGAGCACGCGGGGCAAACGACCGCGAGACAACGTGCGGCTCCTCGGTCCTGTGGGGCGTTTCCAACTCGAAGACTACGCCGGTCTGCTACCCATCATGTGACGTACCACACCCGCGCGTCGACACCTAAAACTCCAGGTAATTGGGTGTTCACCTGGGGTCGCGCAACTTGTCCGAAATCTGATCCCGCAGCGACGGCAACTGCGCGTAACCGGCACCCCCTGGGCAGTCCGTGTTCCCGGTGTCCCTGTGGCCCATCACGACCGGCAGGGTGACCTTCTGTCCCTTGGGAAACCTGCTGGTCCCGCCCCCGGTGGAGACGATCGTGACGGTGCCGTGCGGGTCCCGGCCG
Organism: Mycobacteriales bacterium; assembly: GCA_045806985.1. Lineage (GTDB taxonomy): Bacteria > Actinomycetota > Actinomycetes > Mycobacteriales > JBJMIH01 > JBJMIH01. The sequence goes on from JBJMIH010000268.1 coordinate 4,908, forward strand.
TAGGCTCCCAGCTTCCACGCGCCGAGCGCGGCCACCGCCGCGCGGGCCGGGTCGGAGTACGGGGCGGCGTTGTAGTTGCCGAGCACCGCGATGCCGCACGTGGCCCGGTTGAACCCCCCGGCGTGCGCGCCGACCACCGGCCGGTCCACCCCGCCGGCCCGGCCCTCCCAGATCCGGCCGAAGCGGTCGACGAGGAAGTTGTAGCCGATGTCGCCCCAGCCGCGGGTGACCGCGTTGTACCGGTAGATCGCCCGGAGGATGCGCGGCACGTCGGACTTCGCGTAGCCGTTCGGGCTGCCGTCGTCTGAGTGGTGGATGGTGAGCGCCTTGAGCGTGCTGGCGTACTCCGGCGGCCAGGTCATCAGCTTCGGGTCCGCGCCCCAGGCGGCCCGGCCCAGGATCGGCGGCGCGCCGGGGCCGGCGCCGGCGTAGGCGACCAGCTGCGGCCCGGCCGCGTCCGGCCGGGGTGGGGTGGGCGGCGCCGGCTCGGCCTCCGCCCTGATCAGGTGCAGCTGGAGATCGTCCGGGGCCGGGCCGGCGGTCCTGACCTGGGCGTCCTCCAGGCCGGGCACCCAGCGCAGCCGGGTGCCGCCGCGGCCGGTCGGCGGGCCCTCCGGGTCGACGGCAAGCGGTTGCCAGCCGGACCAGCCGGCCGCGGTCAGCGTTCTGACCTCGATCGCCGGGGTGGCGTCCGGGGCGGCCCAGGTCACCGCCAGCGCGGTGTAGCCGGTGCCGCGGCGGGCCGGTTCGGCGGCCGCCGCCGGTCGCGCCGCCAGGGCCGGTGCGGCCATCGGCGCGACCGCACCCACCAAGGCGCACTTGATGAGATCACGTCGTCGCATAATGTAATCATCGCAGCTCAGTACGCATGAGGGTGGGAAATGTAGGGTGACGGGTCATGACCCCGCTGGACCTTCCCGACCTGCTCGCGCCGACGCGACGGCAGGACCCGTCACGCCCGCTGGTCACGTTCTACGACGACGCGACCGGCGAGCGGGTCGAGCTCTCGGCAGTCACCTTCGGTAACTGGGTGGCCAAGACCGCCAACCTCCTCGCCGACCTCGACGTGGAAGCCGGCGACGACGTCGGCATCCTGCTCCCCACCCACTGGCAGACCGCGGCGGTGCTGGCCGCGGTATGGACGCACGGCGCGGCGGCCTGGGTGGGCCGGACCGCGATCATGGCCGCCGGCCAGGTCCCGGTGCTGTTCGCCGACGTGGCCCGGCTCGACCAGGCCATCGCCCTGCGTGACGGCGAGCACTGCCAGGACCTGGTCGTCCTGCCGCTGAAGCCGCTCGGCGGCCGCCTCGACGACGGTCAGGCCGCCAGCGCCGACGGCGTCCACGACTACGCCGCGACCGTCCTCGCCATGCCGGACGTGTACCAGGTGGTGGACCTGCCAGCGCCCGACCAGCGGGTGCTCGCCATCGACGACGTGGAGGTCTCCGCCGCCGACCTGGTCGGCCTCGCCGTCGAGCGGGCCGAGGCGATGGGACTGTCCACCATGGACAGGGTGCTGTTCACCGGCTCCTACGCCGAACTCGCCGGCCTCCTGGACGGCCTGCTGGTCCCCCTCGCCGGCAACGCCTCCCTGGTCCTGGTCCGCAACCCCGACCCCGCCGCCCTCCCCGCCCGCGCCGAGGCCGAGATGGTCACCGCCACCGTCGGCATCGACATCCCCGGCTTCCGGAGACTCGCCTAGCTCCTCGGCTGGAAGTGGCTGCCAGGTCCGAAATCCGCCAGCCCGCCGCCCGTCTCGCCACGATCAAGGAGTTGTGGCCGCGTTGTCACATGAAAATGCGGGCACAACTCCTTGATCGTGGCCGCAGGGGTCCGAAATCCGCCATGGGCATGCAGGCGGAAGCCGACTTTGAGACACCGACTTTGGAGACTCGCCTAGCTCCTCGGCTGGAAGTACCCGAGCACCTCGGGGTTGGCCATCGCGTCCGGGTTGGCCGCCTCGGCGACGGGAGTGCCCATGAGGATCTTGCGCACCGGGACCTCGAGCTTCTTGCCGGACAGGGTGCGCGGGACGCCGGGCACGGCGACGATCTCGTCGGGGACGTGGCGGGGTGACAGGGTGTCCCGCAGCACCTTCCTGATCCGGCCGGTCAGGGCGTCGTCGAGCTCCGCGCCGTCGGCGAGCTGGACGAACAGCAGGAGGCGGCCCTCCGCGCCGAGGCGGCCGGTGTCGACCACCAGGGAGTCGACGATCTCCGGGAGTCCCTCGACGACGCGGTAGAACTCGCTGGTGCCCATCCGCACCCCGCCCCGGTTGAGCGTCGAGTCGGACCGGCCGTAGATCACGCACCCGCCGTCGTCCCGGACCTTGATCCAGTCGCCGTGCCGCCACACGCCCGGGTACATCTCGAAGTAGCTCTCCCGGTACCGCGTCCCGTCCGGGTCGTTCCAGAACCGCACCGGCATCGACGGCATCGGCCGGGTGATCACCAGCTCGCCCACCTCGTCCAGCACCGGGCGCCCGGCGTCGTCGTAGGCCTCCACCCGCGCGCCCAGGCAGCGGCACTGGAGCACGCCGGCCCGCACCGGCAGCAGCGGGCACGGCCCGACGAAGCCGGTGCACAGGTCGGTGCCGCCGGAGAACGAGCCGAGCAGCACGTGCGACGACACGTTCTCGTACACCCAGGCGAAGCCCTCCGGCGGCAGCGGCGAGCCGGTCGAGCCGACCGACCGCAGCCGGGACAGGTCCAGCTCCGCGCCCGGCGCCAGCCCCTCCTTGGCCGAGGCGGTGAGGAACGGCGCCGACGTGCCGAAGTACGTCACCCCCACCTCGGCCGCCAGCCGCCACAGCGCGCCCAGGTCCGGATGCCCCGGCGAGCCGTCGTACAGCACCACCGTCGCGCCCACCAGCAGCCCGCCGACCAGGTAGTTCCACATCATCCAGCCGGTGGTGGTGAACCACTGGAAGACGTCGTCGGAGCCGAGGTCCATGTGGAAGGTCAGCGCCTTGAGGTGCTCGAGCACGACCCCGCCGTGCGCGTGCACGATCGGCTTGGGCAGGCCGGTGGTGCCGGACGAGTACAGCACCCACAGTGGATGGTCGAACGGAACGTCCTCGAAGACCAGGAAGTCGGCCGGCTTCGGCAGGTCCGCCCAGGCGATCCCGTGCGCGAGGCCGGCCGGCCCGGCGTCCGGGTCGAGGTACGGCACCAGCACGGTCGCGGTCAGCGTCGGCAACGCGGCCTCCAGCCCGGCCACCACGTCACGCCGGTCGAAGGACCTGCCGCCGTAGACGTACCCGTCGACGGCCACCAGCACCTTCGGCTCGATCTGGCTGAACCGGTCGATCACGCTGGGCGCGCCGAAGTCCGGCGAGCAGGACGACCACACCGCGCCCAGGCTGGCCGTGGCCAGGAAGGCGATCAGCGCCTCCGGGATGTTGGGCAGGTACCCGACCACCCTGTCGCCGGGGCCGACTCCCAGCGCGCGCAGGCCGGCCGCCACCCCGGCCACCTCGCGCCGCAGGTCGGCGTAGGTCAGCGTGCGCGCACCGCCGGCCTCGGACCGGAAGACGACGGCGGTCTTCTCGTCGTCGCGGCGCAGCGCGTTGGCCGCGTAGTTGAGCGTCGCGCCGGGGAACCACGACACCCCGGGCATCGTGTCGCCGTCGCGCACCGGCCCGTCGCCGCGGTGGCCGACCACGTCGAAGTACTCCCACAGGGAGTCCCAGAACGCGTCGATCTCGGTGGTCGACCACTCCCACAGCTCCGGGTAGGAGTCCAGCCGCAGCCCGCGCGTGTCCGCCAGCCAGCGCTGGTAGCGGGCGACCTTCGCGGCCCCGGCGATCTCCGGGCCGGGCTCCCACAGCAACGTTCCCTCGCGCAACTGCGGCCTCCTGTGCTCTGTGGTGGTGGTCGGCGTTGACTACCCTGACCGGACTACCCTGTCCGTCCTGCGAGCATCTCACCAGTCCGCGCCGCTTTCCGGGGAGCGTCCTGCCATGAAGCTGTCCATCCTCATGCCGGTCTACAACGAGGAGGCGACGCTCTCGTCCGCGATCAAGCAGGTCCTCGACGTCGAGTACCCGTGCGAGATCGAGCTGGTGATCGTGGACGACGGCAGCCGGGACAGGACCAGGGAGATCCTCGCGGGCGTTGACGACACCCGGATCGTCGTCCACCACCACGCGCGCAACGCCGGCAAGGGCGCGGCGATCCGCACCGCCGCCGGCATCGCCACCGGCGACCACATGATCATCTGCGACGCCGACCTGGAGTACTCGCCCGCGCAGATCCCCTCCCTGGTGCAGCCGGTGCTGGACGGCGAGGCGACGGTGGTCTACGGCAACCGGACGTTCGGCAGCCACACCTCGTACTCGTTCTGGTTCGTGATGGGCAACAAGCTGGTCACGATGGTCGCCAACGTCCTGTTCGACTGCTACATCGGCGATCTGGAGACCTGCTTCAAGCTGATGCCGCTGGACCTCTACCGGGAGCTGGACATCCGCCACCCCGGCTTCGGGATGGAGGCCGAGGTCACCGGCAAGCTGCTCAAGCGCGGGATCCGGCCGTACGAGGTGCCGATCCGGTACAAGGCCCGCACCCGCGAGGCCGGCAAGAAGATCACCTGGCGCGACGGCGTCGAGGCGCTGGTCATCCTCACCAAGATCCGCTTCGGCCGCTAGCGGCCGGTCAGCGGCGGGACGCACGGGTCAGATCGGTAGGGTTTGCGCCCGTGGCGCTGCTCGGTTCCCTGCTCGCGGTCGCGGTCCTCGCCGCACCGCTCGCCGCGCTGGCGCTGCTGGTGCGGCCGGTGTCGGACGGCTGGCGGCAGGCGCTGCTGCGCGCCGGGGTGATCTTCGGCGTCGGGGCGTGGCTGCTCACCGAGCTGCTGTCGGCCGCCGGCCGGTTCACCCTCGGCACGGTACGGGCGTGCTGGGTGGTGCTGGCGGTGGTCAGCGTGGCGGTGATCGGCTGGCGGTTGGTGCGCCACGGCCTCCCCCCGGCGCCGGTGTGGAAGGCGCTCCGCCCGGCCGGCGCCGGCGAGTGGCTGGCGGTGGCGATCCTGGTGCTGATCCCGCTGGCCGAGTTCGTCCAGGTGCTGCTGGCGCCGCCGAACACCTGGGACGTGCTGACCTACCACCTGCCCAGGGTGATGTGGTGGTTCAAGCGCCATGACGTCGGCTTCTACCCGACCAACATCGACCGCCAGCTGTACTCGGGTCCGTTCGCCGAGCAGCTGGTCGCGCACTGCTACGCGATCGCCGGCGGCGACCGGCTGGCCGGGCTGCCGCAGTGGCTGGCCGGGCTGGGTTGCGCGGTGGCGGCCAGCCGGGTGGCGATGCGGCTGGGCGGCGGCCGGCGTGCCCAGCTCGCCGCCGCGGTGCTGGCGGCCACCCTGCCGATCGCGGTGCTGGAGGCCCCGACCGCCCAGAACGACGTGGTCACCGGCTTCTACGTGCTCGCGGCGGTCAGCCTGTGCCTGGACGACCTGGTGGACCGGTCGACCTGGTGGGCGGTCGTGGGCGTCGGCGGCGCGCTCGGCCTCGGCAGCCTCGCCAAGGGCACCGCGCTGGTGGTGCTGCCGCCGTTCCTGCTGGCCTGGGCGGTGCTGCGGCTGCGCGCGAACTGGCGTGCGGCGTTGCTGGCGCTGGTCGGGGCCGGCGCGGTCGCGACGCTGGTGATGACCCCGCAGACGGTACGCAACGAGCACGCCTTCGGCCACGCGTTCGGCCCGACCCGCAGCGTGGACCAGCTCTCCAGCCAGACGTACGGGCCGGCCGCGGTCACCTCGACCGCCAGCCGCGACCTGGCCAGCAACCTGCTCACCCCGGCGGGGCCGCTGAACAGGGCGCTGGAGCGCGGCGTGCGACGCCTGCACCACTGGCTGGGCATCGGCGACTCCGACCCGAGGACGACCTTCCACGGCACCCGCTTCGCGCTGTCCTGGCACCCGACCGAGGACCACGCGGCGAACCCGCTGCACCTAGTGCTGGCGCTGGCCGGCGCCGTGTTGCTGCTGCGCCGGCGGCACTGGTACGGGCTGGCCCTGCTCGCCTCGGTGGTGCTGTTCGTGGCGTACCTGAAGTGGCAGCCGTGGATCACCCGGCTGCAGATCCCGCTGTTCCTGCTCGGTGTCCCGGCCGGCGCGGTGGCGCTGGCGGCGCTGTGGCCGGAGTCCGGCCGTCGCCGCTGGCTCGGCCACGGGCTGGTCGCGCTCGCCGGCGTGACCGCCGCCGTTCTGGTCACGGTCAACTATTCGCGGCCGCTGGTGGGGTCACGGTCGGTGTTCGCCGGGGACCGCTGGAACCGGATGTTCGTGCAGGAACAGCGGCTGGCGAAGAACTACCGGGACGCGCTGGCCTTCGCGGGGAGGTATCACCGCCGTACGATCGGCCTGGCGGAGGCACCCGACGACTGGGAGTACCCGTGGTGGGTGGGTCTGGACGCGCTGCGCGCAGGGGTCACGCTGGTGGTCGTGAACCCCAATCCGGACACGAGCCAGCCGCCGAAAAACCTTCCCGACGTGCTGCTCTGTCGCTGGCAGCAGAACTGCCAGGTGCCCGGTTTCCACCGGTTCAACTTCGGTGGCCACGTGACCGTCGCGGTGCGCGACGGAATGTGAGTCTCTCTTCGGTTGTGTTTGTTGCGTTCCCTCACCAGGTCTCTGTACGGCGAGTAACCATATCGCTACGATTTCGGCCGTCGCGTCCCCGAAAGGTCGTGGGAAAACATGTCGGCGCCAACGCCCAACAGGCAGTTGGCGGACCTCCTCGACGAGGCCCGCTACTCCTCCCGTGAAGCGTTCGCCCGCCGCGTGAACGAGTTGGGAAACGCCGGCGGCGTACCGCTCAACCTCACCTACGACAAGAGCTCGGTCACCTGGTGGTTGAAGGGTCGGGTGCCGCACCGGGCAGCCCGCCCCATCATCGCCAAGGGCCTCTCCGAGCGGTTGGGCCGCCCAATCACCGTCGCGGACTGCGGATGGCCGGAAGACGATCCGGACGGCGAGGTCGGACTGGAGTACTCGCGGTCACTCCAGGAGACCGTCGAAGCCGTAGCCCAGCTGGTGAGGAGTGAGGACGTGAATCGACGCGACTTCTGCTTCGCGACGGCGGCCACCGCGGCCGCCTTCACCGCGGCCGGATGGCGCTGGCAGAACGGCGCCGCCGACGCTTCGGTCGCGAGGCTCGGGCCGGTACGGGGCGGTGGCAAGCGGCTCTCCGCCACCGATGTCGAGCACATTCGCAAGGTGACCAGGGACTTCCGCCGCATGGACCAGGCGTACGGCTCGGGTGACCTGCACCTGCTGGTGTCGCGGTACCTCGGCATGGTCCTGGACAACCACGTCAACGGCGGCCAGTACACGGAGAAGGTCGGGCGCCAGCTGTACGAGGCGGTCGCCGAGCTGACCGGCCTGGCCGGCTCGATGGCCTTCGACTCCGACCTGCACTCGCTCGCCCAGCGCTACTACATCCAGGCGCTGCGGCTGTCCCGCGCCGCCGACGACTCCGCGTACTCCGGGTACGTGCTGGTCAAGATGAGCAACCAGGCCCTGTACATCGGGCACCCGCAGGAGGCGCTGGAACTGGCGCACGCCGCGCAGCACGCGGCCGGCGGCGCCAAGGCCGCGCCCACCCTGCTGGCCCGCTGTCACGCGCGGGAGGCGCGCGTGCACGCCGCGTACGGCGACCGGACGGCCTGCGAGAGCGCGCTCAGCCAGGCCCAGCGGGTGCTGGAGGGGCCGGACCGGGCGGACGCCACCAGCTTCGGCGACTTCGGCGAGGCCGAGTTCGCGGCGCAGATGGCGTACTGCTACCGCGACCTGAACCGGTCCGACGCGGCCGTGCAGTACGCGCGGCGGGCGCTGGAGCTGCACGACCCCGCGCACGCACGGTCACGGGCGCTTGACATGCCGTTGCTGGCGAGCGCTTACCTGTCCAAGGGCGATCTCGAGGCGGCCTGCCAGACCGGCATCGAGGCGGTCACGCTGGCCAGCCAGGTCCGGTCGGCGCGGGCCGTGGACAACGTGCGGCAGTTCCGGCGGCGGCTGACGCCGTGGCGGGGCGAGCCGCCGGTGCGGGAGTTCGGCGAGCGGTACACGGAGCTGCTCGGCGCGTAACCGGACGTCTGCTTGGGTACTGATCGTGGCGAAACGTTGCTAGCGTTGCGCCACGGTCAGCACCCGGAAGGTCAGACATGCGCCACGTACTCGGATTCCTCGTGGGAGTCGTGCTCGCCCCCGCAGCCCTCTACGGAGCGGCATGGAGCGAGAACGAAGTGACCAAGCAGGTGAGGCAGCACCAGCAGAACCTGGACAACAAGCTGTTGCCCGCCTTCGGGGTACTGCTCGCGGTCGGCCTGGTGCTGGGCGTCGTCGCGGCGGCGCGCTGGCTGTCACCGGTCGCGGCGCTGGTCATGGGCCTGGTGTTCGTCGGGGCCGGCGTGGCGTTCGCGATCAAGCCGGAGCGGATCGGCAACGACGTCACCAAGCGCATCCACGGTGACATCGGCACCTCGCTGGTGGGCCTGCTCGGCAACGGTGTGGTCGTGCTGGTCGGCGGCCTGCTGCTGGCCTCGGCCGTGATGCCGTACCGGTGGCGGACCGCGCACGCCGAGGAGGACCTCGGCCTCGGCTGGGAACCCCCGCCCGCCGACTACCGCGCCTCCTCGCTCTCCTCCGGGTCCGACTACGACACCTCCGACTACGGCTCCTCCGGCGGCCTGAGCGGCGGCAGCGCGTTCGGCGGCGGTGCCAGCAGCGGCGGCGTCTTCGGCGCGACCTCCCCGTCGTCCTCCCAGGACAGCGAGTACGGCGGCTCCCCCACCACCCCCGGCTACAACTCCCCCAGCTACGGCGGCGAGTCCTTCAACCCGTCCCCGTCCCGCGGCTACGGCCCCGGCACCGGCGGCTCGCCCTCCGCCAACCCCTGGAACGACCGCTGAGCCGGCTCAGCCGTTACGGCCTTCCCGGGGCGTAATAGGACCAGCCGGCGGCGCGCCAGCGGGCCGGGTCGAGGCAGTGCCGGCCGTCCACGATGCGGGGCACCGCGACCACGGCCTGGAGCGGGGCCGGGTCCATGGTGCTGAACTCGGGCCAGTCGGTGAGGACCAGCACCGCGTCCGCGTCGGCGGCGGCGTCCAGGGCCGATGAGGCGTACCGGGCCGACGGCAGGATCCGCCGCGCGTTGTCCGCGCCCTGCGGGTCGTACACCGCCACCTCCGCGCCGGCCGCCACCAGCTGCGCCGCCACGTCCAGCGCCGGGGACTCGCGGACGTCGTCGGTGGCCGCCTTGAACGTCGCCCCCAGCGCCGCGATCCGCCGCCCGCTCAGCGACTCGCCCACCAGCGTGGTCACCAGCTCCACCAGCCGGGACCGGGCGCGCAGGTTGATCTCGTCCACGTCGTGCAGGAAGTCCAGCGCCGCCAGGCCCAGCTCCTCGGAGCGGGCCGCGAACGCGCGGATGTCCTTGGGCAGGCAGCCGCCGCCGAAGCCGAGGCCCGGCCGCAGGTACTCGGACCCGATCCGGCTGTCGTACGACAGCGCCTCGGCCAGCTTGACCACGTCCGCGCCGACCGCGTCGCACACCTCGGCGACGGCGTTGATGAACGACACCTTGGTGGCCAGGAACGCGTTCGCCGCCACCTTCACCAGCTCCGCGGTGGCGTAGTCGGTGACCAGCAGCGGCACGCCGGAGCCGAGCGCCTCCGCGAAGACGGCGCGCAGCCGGCCCTCCGCCCACCGGGACGCCACTCCGAGCACGATCCGGTCCGGCCGGAGCGTGTCCTGGACCGCGTGGCCCTCGCGGAGGAACTCCGGGGTCCAGGCCAGCTCGACCTGCCGCCCGGCCGGTGCGGTGCTGGCCAGCACCTCGGCCACCTTCGCCGCCGTACCCGCCGGGACCGTCGACCGCCCGACCACCAGGCAGCGCCGCCGCAGGTACCGGGCCAGCTCGGCGGCACAGGAAAACACGCCGGTCAGGTCCGCGCCCCGGCCGTCCCGCTGCTGCGGCGTGCCCACGCAGATGAAGTGGACGTCGCCGAAGCCGCCCGCTTCCTCGTACGAGGTGGTGAAGCGCAGCCGCCCCGACTTGAGGCCGCGCTCCAGCAGCTCGGCCAGCCCCGGCTCGTAGAACGGGGCCTGACCTGCGGCGAGACTTGCGATCTTGTCCTCGTCGGTGTCGATCGCGACGACCTCGTGACCCAGTTCGGCCATGCACACCGCATGGGTAGCGCCCAGATATCCGGCACCTAGTACGGTGATTCGCATCCGCGCTCCTACTATTGGGTAACCCCCGATCTCCGGAGGTCAGCCGTGAACCCTACCTTTGACACGTACCGGCTTGCCGAGGAGCACGACCTGCTCCGCAAGACCGTGCGTGAGCTCGCGGACGCCAAGATCGCGCCGCGCGCCGCCGAGACCGACGCGACCGCCGAGTTCCCGTGGGACGTCTACCACGAGCTGGTACGGGCGGACATGCACGCGGTCCACATACCCGCAGAGTACGACGGAACGGGCGCGGACTCGATCGCCACCTGCATCGTGATCGAGGAGGTGGCCCGGGCCTGCGCGGCGAGCTCGCTGATCCCGGCGGTCAACAAGCTGGGCTCGGTACCGATCATGCTGGCCGCATCCGAGGAGCTGAAGCGGCAGGTCCTGCCCAAGATCGCCAGCGGCGAGGCGATGATCAGCTACGCCCTGTCCGAGCGCGAGGCCGGCTCGGACGCGGCGGCGATGACCACCCGCGCGGTCCGCGACGGCGACCACTGGGTCCTCAACGGCACCAAGTGCTGGATCACCAACGCCGGCGTCTCCACGTACTACACGGTGATGGCCAAGACCGACCCGACCGCCGGCTCGCGCGGCATCTCGGCCTTCGTGGTCCACTCCGACGACCCGGGGTTCTCGGTCGGCACCAAGGAGCGCAAGCTCGGCATCAAGGGCTCGCCGACCTGCGAGATCTACTTCGACAACTGCACCATCCCGGCGGACCGCATCATCGGCGAGCCCGGCACCGGCTTCCGCACCGCCCTGCGCACCCTCGACCACACCCGCGTCACCATCGGCGCGCAGGCCGTCGGTATCGCCCAGGGCGCCCTGGACGCGGCGATCGCCTACACCAAGCAGCGCAAGCAGTTCGGCCGCGCGGTGTCGGAGTTCCAGGGCGTCCAGTTCATGCTCGCCGACATGGCGATGGAGGTCGAAGCCGCCCGCCAGCTCGTCTACGTCGCCGCGGCCAAGGCCGAACGCGGCGAGCCCGACCTCACCTTCGTCTCCGCCGCCGCCAAGTGCTTCGCCTCCGACACGGCGATGAAGGTCACCACCAATGCCGTCCAACTCTTCGGCGGCTACGGCTACACCAAGGACTTCCCCGTCGAGCGCATGATGCGGGACGCCAAGATCACCCAGATCTACGAGGGCACCAACCAGATCCAGCGCGTAGTCATGGCCCGCCAACTCCTCAAGTAGCCGACTCCTGTACGCCCCCGCCTCCGCCCCCTTGAGCCCACCCGGCACGCGCCGCTGTGCCTCCCGCCGCTTGCCCGTCCCCGCCCACGCGCGTTTGCCCACCCGCGCGGCCTGACCCACCTGCAAGCCCGTCCCGTCCCCCACCTGCGTGCCGTGACCCCACATTTCGTGCGGCAACGGCGCGAGACCGGCCGGGTAGTCGCTCCGGCACGAAATGTGCCGTGCCACGGCACGTCCAAGTCCGCATGGCGCCGGACCACCGACGCTTTGCAGGGGTTGTGCCCCAGGGTGTACCGGCCGGTCCCAGCGTCGGCCCTACGGTCCGAGACCCTGGGTGCCCCTCAAGGGCCGTACTCCTTGGCCGTCCCGTGGGGTTGCCGCATTCGGACGCGGGCCGGTGACTGGCCGGTCCAGTGCCGCTGCGCGTCCGAATGTGGAGGTGGAAGTGGGCGAGGTGGGGGTGGAAGTGGGCGAGGTGAGGACGGGACGGCTCGCAGGTGGGATCAGGTCGCGCAGGTGGGGGCGGGCAAGCGGCGAGAGGCACAGCGGCGAGTAGGGGGTGGGCTCAAAGGAGGCGGCGCATGCCGGGGTCGGCTCAAGGGGGCGGCGCGTGCCGGGTGGGCTCAAGGCAGGCGGCGCGGGCGGGGGGTCAGGGGGTTGGCGGGTCCGGGGGGAGTTCTTCGGCGACGCTGGTGCCCTGGCCCGGCTTGGATTCCCAGGCCCAGGTCTCCTCGAGGCGGAGGCGGCCGTCGGGCAGTTCGACGACGGTGGAGACGCAGTGTCCGGACGCGGTCTCGCCGGACGTGTTGAGCTGGACGTAGCGGAAGTTGAGGGTGTCGCCGGCCCGGGTGCCGATCAGGTACCCGCGCCGGACCGCCCCGCCGGTGAAGACTCCCCACAGCATGCCGTCGGGGTATTCGGTGTAGCAGAAGACGGTGCGCTCGTCCGCCTCGCCGCCTTCCACCGCCTTGACGGGAGAGAACTGGCGTTCGTTGAGTGAGGGTGCGGCCACGCCCGGCAGGCTACTCCGGCTCGCCGGCCAGCTTCTCCCGCAGGGCCTCGTCCTTGGCCTGCGCGGTCTGCCGCAGGCCCTCCTGGAACTCCAGCATCCGGATGCGCAGGGCCGTGTCGGCGGCGGCGAGGACGCGCACCGCGAGCAGGCCGGCGTTGCGGGCGTTGCCGACGCCGACGGTGGCGACCGGCACCCCGGCCGGCATCTGCACGATGGACAGCAGCGAGTCCATCCCGTCGAGGTACTTGAGCGGCACCGGTACCCCGATCACCGGCAGCGGGGTGACCGCGGCCACCATGCCGGGCAGGTGGGCGGCCCCGCCGGCGCCGGCGATGATCACCCGCAGCCCGCGCGGTGCGGCGCCGGAGGCGTAGGAGAGCATCTCGCGCGGGGTCCGGTGCGCCGAGATCACCCGAACCTCGTGCGGGACCTCGAAGTCGTTCAGCGCGTCGGCGGCGCCGGACATGACGGGCCAGTCCGAGTCACTGCCCATGATCACGCCGACGAGCGGTTTGCGGGGCATGGCTGCTGGACCTCCGGGGCTTGGACGAGGTACGTACTGGTTTACGAGTGACCGTCCCGGAGGTAGCGGGCGGCGCGGGCGGCGCGTTCGCGGACGGTACGCATGTCGTCGCCCAGCGCGGTCACGTGGGCGATCTTCCGCCCCGGCCGTACCTGCTTGCCGTACAGGTGGACCTTGATCGCCGGGTCGGCGGCGAACAGGTGGTGCAGCCGCTCGTCCAGCGACGGCCCGCCCGGCTCGCCGCCGAGCACGTTGGCCATCACCGCGACCGGCGCGGTCATCTCCGTCACCCCGAGCGGGTAGTCGAGCACCGCCCGCAGGTGCTGCTCGAACTGGGAGGTGCGGGAGCCCTCGATCGTCCAGTGCCCGGAGTTGTGCGGGCGCATGGCCAGCTCGTTGACCAGCAGCCGGCCGGTGTGGGTCTCGAACAGCTCGACGGCCAGCACGCCCACCACGTCGAGCCGGTCGGCGAGCGTGATGGCCAGCTCGTGGGTGTCGGCGTTGGCGGCGGCCAGCCCGGGCGCGGGCGCCAGCACCTCGACGCAGACCCCGTCCCGCTGCACGGTCTCCACCACCGGCCACGCCGCGACCTGGCCGAACGGCGACCGCGCCACCAGCGCGGACAGCTCGCGCCGCAGCGGCACCTTCTCCTCCAGCAGCAGCGGCACGCCGTGCGCCAGCAGATCGTCGGCGTCGGCGGCAGAGTCCAGCACCCACACGCCCTTGCCGTCGTACCCGCCCCGCGCGGCCTTGGCGACCAGCGGCCAGCCGACCTCCTCGCCGAACGCGACCACCGCGGCCGCGTCCGCGGCCGGCGCCCAGCGCGGCACCGGCACACCCAGCGCGGCCAGCCGCTCCCGCATGATCAGCTTGTCCTGGGCGTGCACGAGCGCGCCCGCGGACGGGTACACGGTGTGACCGTCGGCGGCCAGCTTCTCCACCAGCGCGGTGGGCACGTGCTCGTGGTCGAACGTGACGACGTCGCAGCCGGCGGCGAACCCGGTGAGGTCGGGGTACGAGGTGTGCTCGCCGAGCACGGTCTGCGGGGTGACCAGCGCGGCCCCGTCGTCCGGCCGCGCCGAGAGCACCCGCAGGGTGAGTCCGAGAGGGATCGCGGCCTGCTGCGTCATCCTGGCGAGCTGGCCCCCACCGACCATGCCCACCACCGGCAGGCCGGTGCGTCGGTCCATACCACGTAGCGTAGCGACCCGCGCCGGGCCAGCCGGATCCAGGTTTCGGCTGCCAAGGCGGAGCGGGCCGCGCCGCGTGCTGCGCTCTGGCACGCGAGCAGGCCGGGTCACCGATCGTGGGCGAGGCGGTCGAGTAGCTCGTACGCCTCCGGCAGGGTGGGTGGGAGGGGGCGGGTGGTGACGTCGACCGTGACGGTGTCGCCGAGGCGGTCGGCGAGCAGCCGGACGGTGGCCCTGATCTGGGCGGGGAGGCGGTCGTGGGGGCGGGCGAGTACGGCGACGCCGCGCGGGCCGAGAGCGGCCAGCGTCTCGCCGCCGGAGAAGGCGGTGCGGACGACCTCGCCGAGCAGGACCCGCCGGAACAGCAGTTCCGGCCGTGCCACCTGCCAGCGCGGCCGGATCACGACCAGCGTCGCGTCCGCGGCGGGCGCGCTGCCCGAGCGTTCCGCCTCCCGGTACAGCTCGGCGAGCCGGGTACGCAGGTGGGCGGGTGTGGCGAGGCCGGTGAGCGGGTCCTCGCAGGTGACCTGGAGGACCGGCGCGACACCGACCTCCACCCATGACTCGGCGAGCGCGCGCACGAGGCTGGCGATGGCGCCGACCGGCATCAGTCCCTCGGGCAGCACCGCGGCCAGTGCCACCAGATCGTCCAGGGACTCCGCCAGCCCGACCCCCGCCTCGGCGCGCGCCCGACCGAGCCGACCGCACGCGGCGATGAGGTCCTCCCCCACGAGGACGGCCTGCGCGACCTCGTCAACCTCGGGCACCCACCAGTCTCGCGGGCGCGACCAGCCGCCTCCGAGGCTCGACCCGCGCCACCGCGCGCGCAGAGTCGTGACGGAGTGTCCAGCCGCAAGCGAGTGCCCTGCGGTAACCGCCATCGATCACCCCCCAAACGTGCCGTCATGGACCTGACGGTTCAACGCGCGACCCATGACGCCGTTTCTCCCCACTTCTTTGATCGTTACCGCAAGGTGGACAAATTACCGACCGCGAGATGGCATGCGCGATGAGTGAATCCACCCCCGAGGACGCCCCCGGCGAACCCACCGACGCCGACCTGATCGCCGCCACCCGCGGCGGTGACACGGCGGCGTTCGGCCAGCTCTGGGACCGCCACGTCGAGGCCGCCCGCCGGCTGGGCCGCCAGCTCACCGGCAACCCGGCCGACACCGACGACCTGGTCTCCGAGGCGTTCACCAAGGTGCTCACCGCCCTGGAGGCCGGCCGCGGCCCCGACCAGGCGTTCCGGGCGTACCTGCTGGCCAGCGTCCGCAACCTGCGCTACGACAAGGCGCGCCGGGACCGGAAGCTGGAGCTGTACGCCGACCTGTCCGAGCACGACCCCGGCGTGCCGTTCGTGGATCCGGCCGTGGCCGGGCTGGAGCGCTCGCTCGCCGCCCGCGCGTTCACCAGCCTGCCGGAACGCTGGCAGCTGGTGCTCTGGCACACCGAGGTGGAGGGCGAGACGCCGGCCCAGGTCGCGCCGCTGCTCGGGCTCACCCCGAACGGCGTCGCCGCGCTCGCGTACCGGGCCAGGGAGCGGCTGCGGCAGGCGTACCTCCAGGTCCACCTCGCCACGGCGGCCGGCGCTGGGTGCGAGTGGACGGTGGAGCGGCTCGGCGCGTACGTCCGCGACGGCCTGTCCCCGCGCGACACCGGCAAGGTCGAGGCCCACCTCGCCGGCTGCGACAGCTGCCCGGCGCTGCTGGCCGCGCTCCGCGAGGTCAACGCCGACCTGGGCGCCGCGGTCGCGCCGCTGGTGGTGGGCGTGTGCGCCGCCGCCTACCTCAAGGCCGCCGCACTCGCCGCCGCTGCCGGCGGCTCCCGGCTGGCACGCTGGCTGATCCGGCTGCGCCACTCGCAGCGGGCCCGGTACGCGGCCGCCGGCGGCACCTGCGCCGCCGTGGTGGCCGCCGCGGTGGCGATGGCGCTCACCGCCAACCACCATCCGATCCAGCCGGCGCCCGAGCGCCCCGGCCACGCGAAGGCGCAGCCGCCGCCGGCCAACCCGCCGGCACGGCCGCCCAAGGCCAGCCCGCCCGGCCACCCCGCCGGCCGGCCGCCG
>JBJMIH010000269.1:0-22420 GCA_045806985.1 Mycobacteriales bacterium
GTAGTGGTCGGTGCCCCAGTGGTAGGCCGGGTACTCCATGCCGTTCTGGTCCATGTTCGCGACCAGCACGTACTGGCCCTGCGGCCCGGCCGGGATCAGGTTGGCCGCGTAGTAGAAGGAGCCGTTCAGTCCGGTCTCCTCGGCGTCGAACAGGCCGATCTTGACCGTCCGCGCCGGCCAGTCGCCGGTCGCGGCCCACCAGCGGGCCAGCGCCTGGAACTCGGCCATCCCCATCGTCACCCCGGAGGTGTCGTCGTACGGGGAGCCGTTGCCCAGGTTGGAGCTGTTCAGCACCTGCGTGGCGCGGGTGAAGTTGCCCTGGTCGATCAGGTCGGCGATGCGCGAGCCGCGCACCGGGGTCGAGTCGGGGTGCCCGGCGAGCAGCACGCGCTGGCCGGGGCAGGTCGCGCCGGGGATGGTCACCTCGGCGACGTCCGAGTCGTAGGGGAAGCCCTGGACCCGGAAGTAGTGGTCGGCGACGTGGACGTACCGCGCCAGCGGCCCCATCGAGTCGCGGCTGGTCATCTGGTGCTTCCACTGCGCGTAGAACTCCTGCCAGCCGTTCAGCGTGGGCGGCTGGTTGGCGGGGTCGGCCGGGTTCTGCGGGGGGCCGTCGAGCCCGGACGCGCGGTAGATGTCGTTGGTGGACAGCGAGTAGAGCTGTCCGTAAAGGTAGCCGGTGTCGATGACGGGACGCTGAGTCCGCCACGCGGCGAGCGGATCCGCCGCCGCGTGCGACGTCGTCGAACCGGTCAGCGTGAGCGCGGTGGCGCTCAGGGTGAGTACGCCGATCCATGAGCGTGTGTGTCTCATGTTGGCCGGTCTATGCCCACCTGTACCAGATGTCAACCGAGTATCACGCTACGTTCCGATACCGATCGCGAAGACGTGGAACTTGCCGGTGACCAGCGCCGGTGGCAGCGTCAGGCTGGCCACCACGCGGCTCGGATCGATCCCCGCACTGGTCGTGAACAGGTACGTCTTCACCATCTCCGGCGCGCCGCTGGCGGTGTTGCGGTACGGCATCGTGGCCGCGACCGTGTCGCCGAACGCGGGCGGGTACTTGCCGGCGCCCAGCGTCCAGTCGCTGAACCCGAGGGTGACCTGGCCGGTCGTGCCGTCGGTGTAGGTGACGGTGAGGGTGACCTGCGCGCCCGGCGTGACGCTGTTGGTCGCGCCGAGCAGCCCGATCCGGGCCGCGCCGGGTGTCGCCGGCACCGGCACGGTCTGGCCGGCCGCGAGCACGCCGATCGGCTGGCCGGCCGGCACCGACGGCCACCGGTACGCCAGTCCGTCCACTGTGACCGTCGCGCCCGGGGCCAGGCCGGCGGCGGCCAGCGCCTGCGCCGAGTACGAGTGCCCGGACGAGTCGATCTGCGCGGTGTTGGGCTGGCCGTCGGTCGACACCCCGTACTCGTTGAAGAACGGTGTGAGGTCGCCGGGCACGGCCACCACCACGGTGAGCACCGCCGCCGGCAGCGCGCGGCCGCCCTCCGCCCGGAAGGACAGCGTGACCGGGTACCGGCCCGCGTCCGCGCCGCCGGTGATCCGCACCGGTGTGGAGGCGGTGCCGCGCGGCGGCACCAGCAGCAGGCCGCTGGCGCGGTCGAGGGTGACGCCGGCGGGCGCGCTCGCCGACCAGCGCACGAGCTGCGGGTGGTCGGTGAGGTTGCGGGCCGACACCCGCTGGGTGATCGTGCCGCCCGGGGTGGTGCTGGTCTCGGTGGCGGACGCGTACCCGATCGCCGCCGGGCCGCCGCCCTGGTACGACGGCGGGGCGGCCGGCGGCGCGGTGCCGCGGCGCGTGTCCGGGGTGGTAGCCAGGTCGTAGCGGACGGTGCCGCCGTGCCGGAGCAGGTGCGGCGGCAGGAAGTTGCCCTGCCAGTCGTGGCCGTCCACGGTCATCCGGTGGACGTACGGCGCGTCGGTGGCGGCCGCCGGCGCGGACAGCGTGAGGGTGGCGCCGTTGCCGGCCCGCACCACGGCGGTCGGGAACACCGGGCTGCCCAGAGCCAGGTCGGCGGTGCCCGGCGTTTCCGGGTAGAAGCCCAGCGCCGACCAGACGTACCAGGCCGAGGTGGTGCCGAGGTCGTCGTTGCCGGCCTCGCCGGCCGGGGTGGCGGTGTACAACTCCTGCTGCACCCGGCGCACCGCCTGCTGCGCCTTCCACGGCGCGCCCGCGTAGTCGTACTCCCACGGCACCTCGAAGCTGGGCTCGTTGCCCATGTCCACGTACGGCACCGCCCGCGCCCCGTGCAACTGCGTGAGCACACCGTCCAGGTAGGACACCCAGGACGCGTTGCCGCCGGACGCGTCGATCAGGCCGCGCAGGTTGTGCGGCACCATCGGCGTGTACTGGTAGGAGTTGCCCTCCACGAAGTTGGTGGTGGCGACCGGGTTGAAGCCGGGCAGCCAGGCCCCGGTCCTCGTCTTCGGCTGCATGAAACCGCTGCCCGGGTTGAAGATCGCGGTCCAGTTCTGCGACCGGGCCTCGAGCTGGCTGGCGTGCCGGTGGTCGCCGAGCGCGCCGGCGAGCCGGCTCACCGCGAAGTCGGCGACGTCGTACTCGAGCTGCGTGGACACCGGGCCGTAGAAGTGGCAGCAGCCGTAGGTCTCGTCCACCGGCAGGTAGCCGTAGGCGTCCTCGACGGCCCGGCCCGGCCGCATCACCGTGTCGGTGGTGGCCTGGGTGACCAGCGCGTCCAGCGCCTTGCGGGTGTCGAAGGCGCGGGCGCCGAACGCGTACGCCCCGGCGATGATCGGTGCGGCCGGGTCGCCGGTCATCACGTAGGTCTCGCCGTTGGCGAGGGTCCACTTCGGCAGCGCGCCGCTCTGGTCGTACTCGTTCAGCATCGAGCGGACGATGTCGGAGGTCTCGTGCGGGGCCAGCCAGGCCAGCAGCGGAATCTGGGTGCGGTAGATGTCCCAGCCGGAGTAGTTGGCGTACTGCGGATGGCCCGGTGCGGTGCGGTGGGTGGCCCCGTCGAAGCCGGCGTACTCGCCGTCCGCGTCGGAGAACAGGTTCGGGTGCAGGAAGACGTGGTAGAGCGCGGTGTAGAAGATCTGCTGGCTGGTCGGGTCGCCGCCGCCGATCCGGACCCGGGACAGCACCCGGTTCCAGGCCGCGTGGGCGGCGGTGTGGACCGTGTCGAAGTCCCAGCCGGGATTGTCGGCGGCCCGGTTGGCGGTGGCGTTGGCGGTGCTCACGAACGAGATGCCGGCCTTGGCGTGGACGACCTGGCCGGGCGCGAAGCTGAGGTACGCGCCGTTCGGGTTGGCGGCGGCCGAGCCGTCGTCCCCGGGCCGGATGGTGGTGCCGGACCACGTGCCGTGCGCGGTGAACGGCTGGTCGAAGGTGACCGAGAAGTACACCGTGTAGGTGGCGGCCGCGCCGCAGAAGTGGCCGGAGCTGACCGCGCCGGTCACCGTGTCGCCGCCGATGCTGACGCTGGTCGCGGACGTGCCTGTCGCGCTCCCGGACAGCTTGAGCAGCAGGTTCGCCGGCTGGTCGGCCGGGAAGGCGAACTCGGCCATGCCGGAGCGGGCGGTCGCCGTGAGCCGGGTGCGGACACCGCCGGCGGTGAGGTCGTAGTACCCGGCCTCGGCGTGCTCGTCGGTGTGCGCGAACGCGGCGGTGAGGCTGGACGGGTTGCCGGCGAGCGGTGCGGTGGTCGGCAGGAACGGCACGTCGCCGTACGCGTGGCAGCCCGGCCCGCTCAGGTGGGTGAGGCTGTACCCGCTGATCAGGTGGTCCTTGTAGTCGTAGCCGCCGCCGTACGCCCGGTCCGGCGAGGTGTCCGGGCTCCACTGGACCATGCCGAACGGCACATCCGGGCCGGGGAACGAGTTGACCGCGCCGGTGGTACCGATCAGCGGGTTGACCAGCGCGGCGGGATCGTCGACGAGGTCGGCGGCGCTCGCGGCGGGCGGCAACCCGACCAGCAGTCCGGCAACGGTCGCGGCAGCGAGCAGGGCAGGGATGCGGGGCATGGCATCTCGTCCTTAGACAACGTTGTCAACGCGGGGTCAAACCCGGACTTTTCCCCGACAACCCCCATCTTGTCAATGCCCACCCTTCCGCCGGAGGCACATAACAGGCCCGAAGGATGCGCTCGCCAGCGGCAGGCGAGCGCGCGGAGAGCACACGAGACAGAAGGCGAGAGGGCGCTGATGGGACCGTGCCCCGGCTGCGGCGTGGCGGGCCGCCAGGCCCGGCCGACGAGGCGCGGCGCCAGCGACAAGGGCCCCGTGGCGGCCGCGAGGGCGGGAAGAGCCAGCGGCGGCAGGCGGTACGGCGGCGGTGGGCGGCGGTACGGCGATGCGGCGGCACGGCACCGAGCAGTGCGGCGGGCGGCGGTATGGCGGGCGACGTTGCGGAGTACGGCAGCGCGGCATGAGCGATACGGCGGCAGGCGGTACGGGTGACCGGCGGTGCCGTGGCAGGGGGCGATGCGCCGGGTGGTGGTGCGGCGTACGGCGGCGGGGCGTACGGCGGCGGGGCGTACGGCGGGAGGTGGGGGCGCGGCGGCGTGGGGGGTGCTGCGGGCTTGGGGGTGTCTGGGGAGCGGTGGGTTGGGTCAGAGCTTGCGGAAGAGGGTCGCCAGCGTGCGTAGCAGCGGGTTGGCCAGGTCGCGGCGCCAGCGCTGTTCGACGGCGAGGATGCGCTCGACCTGGGGGCGGAGCTGGGGATACGGGGCCCAGTGCAGCATCGAGACGTGGCCGTCGAGACCGAGGCCGCGGTCGGTGCGGGGGGCCGGCAGCATCCCGGCGGCGGCCGTCACCCTGATGTCGGAGAGGCGGTGGTGGGCCCGCTGGGCGGCCGTCTTCGCGCCGTTGTCGGGGGCCAGCTCACCGAGCTGGCGGGCGGCCTCGATCGCGTCGTCGAACACGGGCATGATCCGGCTGATCTGCCCGCGACTGAGCCGCTTGCGCCAGGTGAGTCTCATCCCGTCGTACTTCCTCCCTGCGTGCAGGGTAGCGGGCCGCCGGAGCCGATATCGCGTGGGAGTCACCCGGTGCTCACCTCTAGGATCGGCGAGGTATCCGTATTCGGCGTCAGGGGTCACGATCATGTCCATCACCCGCGAGGAGGTCGCGCACCTCGCGAAGCTCGCACGGCTGGCGGTCACCGAGGACGAGCTGGACCTCTTCGCCGGCCAGCTCGGCGTCATCCTGGATGCGGTGGCCAGCGTCGGCCAGGTCGCCGCCGACGACATCCCGCCGACCAGCCACGCCGTGCCGCTCACGAACGTGTTCCGGCCCGACGAGGTACGCCCGTCGCTGCCGAGGGAGAAGGTGCTGGCCGCCGCCCCCGCCGCCGAGGACGACCGGTTCCGGGTACCGCGGATCCTGGATGAGGAAGCATGAGCGATGACCTGACGCGGCTGAGCGCCGCCGAGACGCACGACAGGATCGCCGCCGGCGAGGTGTCGGCCGTGGAGGTCACCGAGGCGCACCTGGACCGGATCGCCGCCACCGACCGGAGCGTGCACGCGTTCCTGCACGTCGACCACGACGGGGCGCGGGCGGCGGCCAGGGCGGTGGACGAGCGGCGGGCGGCCGGGCAGCCACTCGGCCCGCTGGCCGGCGTGCCGTTGGCGCTCAAGGACGTCATCGTCACCGAGGGCATCCCGACCACCTGCGCCTCGAAGATCCTCGAGGGCTGGATCCCGCCGTACGACGCCACGGTCACCCGCAAGCTGCGCGAGGCCGGCGTCGTCATCCTCGGCAAGACCAACATGGACGAGTTCGCGATGGGCTCCTCCACCGAGAACTCCGCGTTCGGGCCGTCCCGCAACCCGTGGGACACCGACCGCATCCCCGGCGGCTCGTCCGGCGGCTCGTCGGCGGCGGTCACCGCGTACCAGGCCCCGCTCGGCATCGGCACCGACACCGGCGGCTCGATCCGGCAGCCGGCGGCCGTGTGCGGGCTGGTGGGGCACAAGCCCACGTACGGCGGGGTGTCCCGGTACGGCCTCGTCGCGTTCTCCTCCAGCCTCGACCAGGCCGGACCGTTCGGCCGTACCGTGCTCGACGCGGCCCTGCTGCACGAGGCGATCGGCGGGTACGACCCGTGCGACTCGACCAGCATCGACGCGCCGGTCCCGCCGGTGGCGGCGGCGGCCCGCGAGGGCGCGGCCGGCGACCTGGGCGGGCTGCGCGTCGGCGTGGTCCGCGAGCTGGGCGGCGAGGGGTACGAGCCGGGGGTGGAGGCGGCCTGCGCGGACGCGATCCGCCGGCTGGAGGCGATGGGCGCCAAGGTCGTCGAGGTGTCCTGCCCGTCCTTCGACCACGCGCTCGCCGCCTACTACCTGATCGCGCCCAGCGAGTGCTCGTCCAACCTGGCCAGGTTCGACGCGGTCCGGTACGGCCTGCGGGTCGGCGACGACGGCGAGCGGAGCCTGGAGGAGGTCATGTCGCTGACCCGGGAGGCCGGCTTCGGGCCCGAGGTCAAGCGGCGGATCATGATCGGCACGTACGCGCTGTCCAGCGGGTACTACGACGCGTACTACGGCCAGGCCCAGAAGGTCCGGACGCTGATCAGCCGGGACTTCGAGGCGGCGTTCGGCACCTGCGACGTGCTGGTGTCGCCGACCACGCCGACCGTGGCGTTCCCGCTCGGCGCGCGCACCGGCGACCCGCTCGCGATGTACAAGGCCGACCTGTGCACGCTGCCCGCCTCGCTGGCCGGCACCCCGGCGATCTCGGTGCCGTGCGGCCTGTCCGAGGGACTGCCGGTGGGCCTGCAGGTGATGGCGCCCGCCCTCGCCGACGACCGCTGCTACCGGGTCGCCGCCGCTCTCGAGGCGTCGTTCGAAACGCCGGTACTGGCCGCACTCCCCGAGCTGGAGGCCGCGCTGTGACCACCTCAGTCTCCGAACTCGACGGCGTGCTGGACCGGTACGAGCCGGTGCTCGGCCTGGAGACGCACGTCGAGCTGGGTACCCGTTCGAAGATGTTCTGCGGCTGCTCGACCACGTTCGGCGCGCCGCCGAACACCCAGACCTGCCCGGTCTGCCTGGGCCTGCCGGGCTCGCTGCCGGTGGCGAACGCCGCCGCCATCGAGTACACGATCATGATCGGCCTGGCGCTGAGCTGCTCGATCGCGAGCTGGTGCCGGTTCGCCCGGAAGAACTACTTCTACCCGGACATGCCGAAGAACTACCAGATCAGCCAGTACGACGAGCCGCTGTGCACGGACGGCTGGCTGGACGTCGAGGTGGACGGCCGGACGGTCAGGGTCGGCATCGAGCGGGTGCACCTGGAGGAGGACACCGGCAAGACGCTGCACGTCGGCGGCGCCACCGGCCGCATCCACGGGGCCACCCACTCGCTGGTGGACTACAACCGTGCCGGCATCCCGCTGGTCGAGGTCGTCACCAAGCCGGTGCCCGGCACCGGCGCGCTCGCCCCGGCGGTCGCCAAGGCCTACGTCACCGAGCTGCGCGAGATCATCCGCACGCTGGGCGTTTCCGACGTGCGGATGGAGCAGGGCTCGCTGCGCTGCGACGTGAACGTGTCGCTGAACCGGCCCGGCGACCCGTGGGGCACCCGGACCGAGACCAAGAACGTCAACTCGCTGCGCTCGGTGGAGCGCGCGGTGCGGTCCGAGATGATCCGCCAGGCCGAGGTGCTGGACGCGGGCGGCCGGATCATCCAGGAGACCAGGCACTTCCACGAGGACAACGGGCAGACGACCTCGGGCCGGAGCAAGGAGGAGGCGACCGACTACCGGTACTTCCCCGAGCCCGACCTGGTACCGGTCGCGCCGGATCCGGAGTGGGTCGGCAAGCTGAAGGCGGCCCTGCCCGAGCTGCCGGCGGCCCGGCGGGCCCGGCTGGCCGCCGAACTGGGCGCCTCCGACGCGGACATGGCCGCGATGGCGAACGCCGGCGTGGTCGACCTGGTCGCCGAGACCGCGGCGGCCGGCGCGCCCGCCGCCGAGGCCCGCAACTGGTGGCTCGGCCACCTCGCCCGCAAGGCCAACGAGACCGGTGTCGACCCCGCCGACCTGAACATCACCGCGGCCCAGGTGGCGCGGGTGGTGGCGCTGGTGGCCGACGGCACGCTGTCGGCCACGCTGGCCCGGCAGGTGCTGGACGGCGTGCTGGAGACCGGGCACGACCCGGACGCGGTGGTCGAGGAGCGGGGCCTGCGCCGGGTGAGCGACGAGGGCGCCCTCAGCGCCGCCGTGGACGAGGCCATCGCCGCCAACCCCGACATCGCGGACAAGGTCCGCAACGGCAAGGTCGCCGCCGCCGGCGCGCTGGTCGGCGCGGTCATGAAGGCCACCAGGGGCCAGGCCGACGCCCAGACCGTACGCACCCTCATCCTCACCAAGCTGGGCGCGAGCTAGCGAGCTAGCGAGCTGGCGAGCTGGCGAGCGGTGGGGGAGCGGGCTGGGGGCTGGCCAGTCCGCTCCCACTCCGCGCTAGACCAGGCCGCCCTCGAAGCTGGCGTCGGCGTGCTCCGACTTGTCCGGCGGGGTGACGCCGAGACGCAGCTTGAGCAGGTCGGCCGGGGGCACGTTGAAGCCGATCTTGCTGGTCAGGGTGCGGCCCGGCGGGATGTCGCCGGCGAAGCCGCCGACACCGGACGGGTCGTCGTAGATGTTGTCGGCCTGCATCCCGGACGCGCCGGTGGCGAGGGTCACGGTGGCGACGCCGGCATCCAGGGTCTGGCTGGTGCCGTTGGTGATCTGGACGGTGAAGGCCACGGCCTGGGTGTTCGGCTTCACGCCGAACGCGGTGGAGCTGGGTTGGAACTTGTCCACGGCGAGGACGGCGATCTGCAGGCCGTCGGGGTACCGCACGGCGTGGTCCGCGCCGAACCCGCCGATGCTCTGCCTGCTGCTCCGGTCGGCCTTGGGGTTGGCCGTGTGCGCGCCCGCGCTGGCCGCTGCCTTCGCCGAGGAGTTGGCCGCGACCGCGACGGGCTTCTGCTTGCCGCTGTCGTGGGCCGTGAGGCCGACGGCGAGGCCGGTGCCGGTCAACGCGGCCACGATGATTCCCGCGGCGACGGTGCGTTTCATTGGAAGGGGTCTCCCTTTGGCTCAGGGGGTAATCCGGGGGCTTGCGGCTACCGACCGTAACAACCGTCGCCGTGCGTGCTCCGCTCACGAACGATGACCTGCCTCACAATCCGGCGCCAAAGCTGGACAGACCAGCAGCTTGTACGCAGCAGGCAAGGTTACTTTCCGTAACTGATTGTAAGCAGTACCGCCGCCGCCGCGCCGATCCCCAGCCCGATCAGGTTGTTGTCCAGGTTCTGCGGGTAGAGGGCGAAGAAGTGCGCCGCGAACGGGACGAACAGGGCGCCCACCAGCAGCGCCGCCATCGCGACCACCAGGCAGACCCGCCACCACACCCACGGCCGGGCCACGATCGCCAGCAGCCAGAACACCACCACGCTCAGCGCGATCACGGCCGTGGTCCTGTCCTCCCGCAGTGGCGAGCCGTGGTTGGCCCTGGCCAGGGCGTACGCGGCGAAGGTGGCGGCCGCCGCCAGCACCCCGGCCGGCACCGCGCCGCGCAGCACCCGGCGCACGAACCCGGGCCGGGCCCGGTCCCGGCTGGGCGCCAGCGCCAGGAAGAAGCCGGGGATGCCGATGCTCAGCCCGCCCACCAGCGACAGGTGCCGGGGCAGGAACGGGAACGGCAGGTGCGCCACGCCGACCAGCACCGACAGCAGCAGCGAGTACATCGTCTTGGTGACGAACAGCCGCGCCACCCGCTCGATGTTGCCCACCACCCGCCGGCCCTCGGCCACCACCGCCGGCAGCGTGGCGAAACTGTCGTCCAGCAGCACGATCTGCGCCACCGCGCGGGTCGCCCCCGAGCCCGAGCCCATCGCCACGCCCACGTCGGCGTCCTTGAGCGCGAGCACGTCGTTCACGCCGTCGCCGGTCATCGCCACCGTGTGGCCGCGCCGGTGCAGCGCCCGCACCATCGCCCGCTTCTGGGCCGGCGTCACCCGCCCGTACACGCTGGCCCGCTCGACGGTCGCGGCCAGCTCCTCCGGGTCCTCGGGCAGCGTCCGGGCGTCGACCGGGTGGTCAGCGCCGGGCAGGTCGAGCGCGGCGGCGACCGCGCCCACCGACGCGGCGTTGTCCCCGGAGATCACCTTGACCGCCACGCCCTGCTCGGCGAAGTACCGCAGCGTGCCGGCGGCGTCCGGCCGGATCCGTTGCTCCAGCACGACCAGCGCGGCCGGCCGTACCCCCGCCGCGCGCTCGCCGCCGCCGCCCGGCACCGCGTCGGCGGTGGCCAGCAGCAGCACCCGGAGCCCCCCGGCGCCGGCCGCCTCGGCCCGCTCGCGGGCCGGAACGCCCGCCGGCAGCAGCACGTCCGGCGCGCCGAGCAGCCACACCCCGCGGTCGGCGAACTCCGCCCCGCTCCACTTCCGGGCCGAGGAGAACGGGTGGTACCGGTCCACCGGCCAGCCGTCCGGCGCGGGCAGCGCGGCCGCGATCGCCGCCGCGCTCGCGTTGGGCGAGGGGTCCGCGTGCGCGAGCGCGCCGAGGGCGTCCCGCGCCGGCAGGGCCCCGTCCAGCGTGACCACCTCGCGCAGCCGCATCCCCTTCGCGGTCAGCGTCCCGGTCTTGTCGGCGCACACCACGTCGACCCTGGCCAGGCCCTCGATCGCGGGCAGCTCCTGGACCAGGCAGCGGCGCCGGCCCAGCCGGATCACGCCGACCGCGAAGGCCATGCTGGTGAGCAGCACCAGCCCCTCCGGCACCATCGTCACCAGGCCGGCGACCATCGACCGCAGCGCCTCGGCCAGGCTGTCGTTGCTGCGCAGCTGGCTGACGATCAGCAGCGCGCCGACCGGCACCATCGCCCACGACACGTACCGCAGGATCAGGTTCACCCCGGCCCGCAGCTCGGAGCGGGCCAGCGAGAAGTCCCTGGCCTCGGCGGCGAGCCGGGCCGCGTACGCCTCCCGGCCGACCTGCTCGGCGCGGTACGCCCCGCCGCCGGCCACCACGAAGCTGCCGGACAGCAGCCGGTCGCCCGGCCGCTTGAGCACCGGGTCGGACTCGCCGGTGAGCAGCGACTCGTCGACCTCGAGGCTGCCGCCAGCGTCGCCGGCGACGACCGGCCCGTCCACCACCAGCTGGTCGCCGGCGCCGACCACCACCAGATCGCCGGCCACCACCTCGGCGGTCGGCACCGCCACCGTCGTGCCGTCCCGGCGTACCCGGGGCCGCGCCTCGCCGACCACGCTGAGCCGGTCCAGCGTGCGCTTGGCGCGCAGCTCCTGGACGATGCCGATGGCGGTGTTCGCCAGCACGACCAGGCCGAACAGGCCGTCCTGCCACGGCCCGATCACCGCGATGACGGCGAACAGCACGCCGATGATCGCGTTGAACCGGGTGAGGACGTTGGCCCTGACGATGTCGGCGGTGCTCCGGCTGGCCCGGTCGCCGGTCCGGTTGACCTGGCCGGCCGCGACCCGCTCGGCGACCTCGGCCGCGGTCAGCCCGGCCGGCAGGGTGCCGACGGACTCCCGGGTGGTCACGGGTACCTCCGGCCGGAGACGGCGCGGACGGCGTCGGCCACCGCGTCCGGCCGGTCCCACATCACCTGGTGGGCCGAGTCGGCCAGCGGCACGCAGGTGCCGTCCGGTGCGGACGCGGCCAGCCTGCGCTGGTCCACCAGCCATTGTTCGGCGGCGGTACGCCGGGCGGCGCCGGCCAGCGCGGTCAGCACCCGCAGCGGGACCGGCGGCGGCCACGCGGTCGCGCCGCGCAGCCGTACCAGCGCCGCGCCGAGCCGCGCGAACGTGGCCAGCTCGCCGACCACCGCCCGGAGCGTGTCCGGCCGGCCGTACACCTCCGCGATCAGCGCCGGGTCGGCCGGATCGCCGCACAGGCTCTGCCGGTCCGCGATGCCGGCCCTGACCCGCGGCCCGAGCCCGCCGGCGGCGGCCGGCCGGGCCAGTGGCCGCAACGCCAGCCACGGCGCGGCCCGCAGCGGCCACAGCCACGGCGGCCGGTCCACCACGCTCGGGTCCACCAGCACCACGCCGGCGACCTGCTCAGGGTGGGTGCGGGCGTACGCCTCCGCGTGCCAGCCGGCGAGCGAGTGCGCCACCAGCAGCACCGGCGCCGGCAGCCGGGCCGCCACCGCCGCGATCCTGGCCACCTCGCCGGCGAGCGTGGGCAGCCGGCGGGCCGGCGCGCTGCGGCCCAGGCCGGGCCGGTCCATGGCGACCACCGTGTAGCCGGCCAGCAGCGGCACCACCCGGTCCCAGTCGAACCACGCCCCGCCCAGCCCGGACAGCAGCAGCACCGGCGGGCCGGCCCCGCTGATCACCACGTGCAGGCGCTCACCCTCGGCACCGTCCACCCAGGTCGTGTTGATCACGGCCTCCCTCGGCATCACCGATCACTTCACTGTAGAAAGAAAGGAGACGGGAGGAGGCCGGATGGAACGGCAGGCACGGGGGATATGGCGTCGCGTGCTCGACGCGGTGCCCGCCTGGGCGTTCTGGTACTACCGGCTGGCCGGCCTGATCTCGATCGTCACCTGGCTGTCCGGCACGATCCGCGGCTGGTTCGACACCTCGCCCTTCACCGTCCTGTACATCCTCGGCTGGTCGCCCAGCCTCACCTGGGGCGTACTGCTGCTGATGCTGGCCAGCGGCCTGCGCCGGCGCAAGCGGATGGCCTGGCGGATCGCGGTCTTCCTGTGGCTGCCGTCGGTGGTCATCGCCGCCGTCGCGCTGGTCGCCGACCTCGGCGGCGACATCCTGCTCAGCGCCGGCATCGTCGCGGTCCTGTTCGTCCCGCTGGTGGCGGCGCGGCGGCGGTTCTTCGCGCTGCCGGACCCGGCCAACCGCCGGCACGCCCTCGCCGTCATCGGCAGCGCGGTCGCCCTGCTCGCCGCGCTCGGGGCGACGCTGGTGCACTGGACCGACCGCGACCCGAAGGGCACGTTCGCCGGCGAGATCGGGTACTCGCTGCTCCAGTCGCTGGCCGGTGCCGGCATCACCGGCGAGAACGCCAGCGTCAGCGTGCCGGAGTGGGTGGACACCATCCTCGGCCTGGTCGGCACCGCGATGCTGCTGCTGACGGTGTGGGTGCTGACCCGCCCGCAGCGGCGCGCCCCGCACCTGCCGCCCGCCGACGAGCGCCGGCTGCGCGCGCTGCTGCTGGAGCACGGCGACCAGGACTCGCTCGGGTACTTCGCGGTCCGACGGGACAAGAACGTCATCTTCTCCGCCAGCGGCAAGGCCGCCATCGCCTACCGGGTGGTCGGCGCGGTCAGCCTGGCCAGCGGCGACCCGATCGGCGACCCGGAGGCGTGGCCGGGCGCGATCAGCGCCTGGCTGGCCGAGGCGCGCGGGCACGCCTGGGTGGCCGGCGTGCTCGGGGCCAGCGAGGAGGGCGCGGCCGCGTACACCCGGGCCGGCCTGGACGCGCTGGAGCTCGGCGACGAGGCAGTGCTCGACCTGGGCTGCTTCACGCTGGAGGGCCGGGCGATGCGGCCGGTGCGGCAGGCCGCGAACCGGGTGGAGCGGGCCGGGTACACCGTGCGGGTACGCCGGCACGGCGACATCCCGCCCGAGGAGATGGCCGAGATCGTCGCGCTGGCCGACCGGTGGCGGGACGGCGAGACCGAGCGCGGCTTCTCGATGGCGCTCGGCCGGCTCGGCGACCCCGCCGACGCCGACTGCGTGGCCGTGCAGGCGTTCGACGCCGACGGCCGGCAGCGCGGGCTGCTGAGCTTCGTGCCGTGGGGCGCGCACGGGCTGTCGCTGGACCTGATGCGCCGGGACCGGGACGCCGAGAACGGCCTGAACGAGTACATGGTGGCCAAGCTCGCCGAGCACGGCGGCGCCATCGGCGTGACGCAGGTGTCGCTGAACTTCGCGGTGCTGCGCGACGTCTTCGACCGCGGGGCTCGGATCGGCGCCGGCCCGGTGCTGCGGCTGCTCCGCCGGGTGCTGGTGATCCTTTCCAGGTGGTGGCAGCTGGAGTCGCTGTACCTGGCCAACGCCAAGTACCACCCGGAGTGGCGGCCCCGGTTCGTCGGCTTCCGCCGCCCGCGCGACCTGGCCAGGATCGCCATCGCGGCGGGGCGGGCGGAGGGCTTCCTGCCGACCCTGCGCACGCCGAAGCTCGCCGACGCCTCGTACCCGCCGGCCGGCGAGGTGCTGCCGGAGGTGCCGGTGGCGGCGGAGGTGGCCGCCGGCGAGGGCGGCGCGGACCGGCTGACCGAGCAGGAGCGGGTACGCCGGGACAAGCGCGACAAGCTGGTCGCCGCCGGCCTCGAGCCGTACCCGGTCGGGTACCCGCGCACGACTACCGCCGCCGAGCTGCGCACCAGGCACGGCGACCTGCCGCCGGACAGCCACACCGGCGAGCGGGTCGGGATCGCCGGCCGGGTGATGCTGGCCCGCGACTCCGGCCGGCTGTGCTTCGCCACCGTGCGCGACGAGACCGGCGAAATTCAGGTGATGCTGTCCCGGGACACCACCGGCGAGGCCGCGCTCGCGCTCTGGAAGTCCACTGTAGACCTTGGTGACCAGGTCGGGGTGACCGGCGAGGTCATCACCTCGCGGCGCGGCGAGCTGTCGGTGCTGGCCGACGAGTGGGCGCTCACCGCCAAGTGCCTGCGCCCGCTGCCGGACAAGCACGCCGGCCTGCACGACCCGGAGGCCAGGGTCCGGCAGCGGTACGTGGACCTGCTGGTCAACCCCGAGTCGCGGCAGCTGCTGCGGGCGCGCGGCGCGATGGTCGGCGCGCTGCGCGACGAGCTGTCCGGGCGGGGATTCCTCGAGGTCGAGACGCCGATGCTGCACCCGGTGCACGGCGGGGCCACGGCCCGGCCGTTCGTCACCCGCGTCAACGCCTACGACATGCCGCTGTACCTGCGCATCGCGCCGGAGCTGTACCTGAAGCGGCTGCTCGTCGGCGGTATGGGCCGGGTGTTCGAGCTGAACCGCAACTTCCGCAACGAGGGCGTCGACGCCACCCACAACCCCGAGTTCACCATGCTGGAGGCGTACGAGCCCTACGGCGACTACGACACGATGGCCGCGCTGACCAGGGAACTGGTGCTGACGGCTGCGCGGGCCGCGCTCGGCGGCACCGTGGTCACCCGGGACGGCGCCGAGTACGACCTGGCCGCGCCGTGGCGGACGGTGACGCTGTACGGCGCGGTGTCCGAGGCGCTGGGGGAGGAGATCACCCCGGACACCCCGCTCGACGCGTTGCGCCGGTGCGCGGACGGGCACGGCGTGCGCGTCGCCGACGGGATGGGGCCGGGCGCGGTGGCGCAGGAGCTGTACGAGGGCCTGGTCGAGCACACGCTGGTGACGCCGACGTTCGTCCGGGACTGGCCGACCGAGACCAGCCCGCTCACCCGGCCGCACCGGGACGACCCCCGGCTGGCCGAGAAGTGGGACCTGATCGTGTTCGGGATGGAGCTGGCGACCGCCTACTCCGAGCTGGTGGACCCGGTGGAGCAGCGGCGGCGGCTGACCGAGCAGTCGCTGCGGGCGGCCGGCGGCGATCCCGAGGCGATGCAGCTGGACGAGGACTTCCTGCGGGCGCTGGAGTACGGGATGCCGCCGTCCGGCGGGATGGGCATGGGCGTCGACCGGCTGCTGATCGCCTTCACCGGCCGCTCCATCCGGGAAACGATCGCCTTCCCGCTCGTCAAGCCGGGCTGAGGGTACTTTCTGGGGATGACGTTGCTGTCCCCCGAGGCATGGTTCGCCCAGCTGCCCACCTTCTACTGCTCGGCGGCGGCGCTGTTCACCGACCACGACGACCGGGTACTGCTGGTCAAGCCCAACTACCGGGACCACTGGGGACTGCCGGGCGGCATCGTGGAGGCCGACGAGTTCCCGCACGCCGGCTGCCGGCGGGAGGTGCTGGAGGAGCTGGGCCTCGACATCGAGCCCGGCCCGCTGCTGGTGGTGGACTGGTCACCGCCGTACGGCGCGCGCCCCCGGGCGATCTGCTCGATGTTGTTCGAGGGCGGCGTCCTCCCCGCCGACACCCCGATCACGCTTCAGGCCGAGGAGCTGGACGACTACGCGTTCGTCCCGGCCGACGCGGTGCGCTCGCTGATCCCGGCCTTCCTGGTCGACCGGGTCGAGGCCGCGGTGCGCGCCCGCGCCGCCGGCCACACGATCTACCTGCCCGGCTGATGAGCGATGACGACCTTGCCGAAGCCTCCGCCTGAGGCGCAGTACCGGAAGGCGTCGGGGACCTCCGCGAACGGGAACACCCGGTCGATCACGGGACGCAGGCGGTGCGCCGCGACCGCGCGGTTGAGCGCCAGGAAGTGGGCCCGGCTGCCGGTGGCGACGCGGCGCAGGACGGCGCCCGCCCCGAACAGGGTCGCCGGATCGATGGGCCTGGCACCGTCCGCGCCGGACAGCCAGTACCCGACGAACGCCACCTCGCCGGTGGCCGCGACGGACCGCAGCGACTCCACCAGCGGCCCGGTCGCGTCCACCACCAGGTCGGCGCCCTCCCCGCCGGTCAGCGCCCGCACCCGGTCCGACCAGGCCGGATGCTCCCGGTAGTCGATGACCTCGGCCGCCCCGAGCGCCCGCAGGCGGTCCGCCTTGGCGCCACTGGACGTGGTCACGATGACCCGGGCGCCGGCCAGCGCGGCGAGCCGCAGCACCCACAGCGACACGCCGCCGGAACCGAGCGTCAGCACGGTCGCCCCCGGCAGCAGCGCACCGCCGGTGGTCAGCGCGTTCCACGCTGTCACGGCGGCCAGGGGCAGCGCGGCGGCCTCCTCGTACGACAGGTGCTCCGGGACCGGTACCACGCCGTCCTCGGTCAGCAGCGCGTACTCGGTCAGCACGCCGTCGGTCATCGTGCCGAGCTGCACGGCGTCGGCCCGCCGGAACGGCCCGTCGAGCCAGCGCGGGAAGACGGTGGCGGCCACCCGGTCCCCCGGTCTGACCCTGGTGACGCCGTCGCCGACGGCCACCACGTCACCCGCGCCCTCGCAACCGGGCACCACGCCCGGGGTGACCGGCAGCGGGTAGTTGTCGGCCAGCACCAGCAGGTCGCGGGCGCCCAGGCCGCTCGCCCGCATCCGGACGACGACCTGCCCGCGTCCCGGCTCCGGCTGGCCGTGGTCCCGGACCGTGAGCCCGGCCAGGCCGCGGCCCGGCACGAGGTGGTAACTCTTCATGCCGGGATCGTCCTGGCGGCCGCGACGGGCCGGCAATTCCGTGCGGGGAATCGCGGACGCCCGTGTCGCCGGGTACAACGGCATGGTGACTGTCGGCGTCGAACTGAAGCGCTGGCGCCGCGCCCGCCGGCTCAGCCAGCTCGAGCTCGCCACGCGGGCCGGCACCACCCAGCGCCACCTGAGCTTCATCGAGAGCGGCCGCTCCCGGCCGGGCCGGGCGGTGGTGGTCCGGCTGGGCGAGGCGCTCGGCCTGCCGCTGCGGCACCGCAACGACCTGCTCCTCGCGGCCGGGTACGCCCCGGTGTTCGCCGAGTCGGGCCTGGACGACGCGGCGCTGCGGCCGGTCCGGACCGCGCTCGAGGAGATCCTGCGCGGGCACCTGCCGTACCCGGCGCTGGTCGTCGCGCCGTACGGGCGGGTGGTGGCGACGAACGCGGCGGTCGAGCTGTTCACCGAGGACGCGGCGCCCGAGCTGCTCGCCCCGCCGGTGAACATGTTCCGGCTGATGCTGCACCCGGACGGCATGGCCGGCCGGGTACGGAACCTGGACGAATGGGGCCGGCACGTGGTCGAGAACCTCCGGGCCCGGTCCCGGCGGAATCCCGACCCGCGCCTCGACGACTACGTCGCCGAGCTCGCCGGCTACCTCCCCGACACCCCGATCGGCCCGGACCACCTGGGCTTCTCGGTACCCCTGCGGCTCAGCTCGCGGGACGGCGAGCTGCGCCTGATCACCGCGCTCACCTCGTTCACCACCGCGACCGACGTCACGCTCGCCGAGCTGCACCTGGAGGCGTTCCTGCCCGCCGACCACGCCACCGCCGAACTCCTCCGCGCCCGCTACCAGCGCTAGATCACCGGGCGGAGTGGGGTGGCTTCGGTGGGACCGTGGCGTTCGAGTTCGGCCCAGGCGCGGGCCAGCCGGGAGATCATCTCCACGATCGTGGGCAGTTCGAAGGTGAACGGCAGCCGCAGGCAGTCGTCGTACTCCCCGGTGGCGTCCATCGCCGCTCCCGGCACCACCTCCACGCCGTGCCGCAGCGCGACCTGGGCGTACACCCCGGCGTCGACGCCGCCGGGCAGCTCCACCCACAGCGACGCCCCGCCGTCCGGGCGCCGCCACCGCCAGTCCGGGAGCTGCTCGCGGAGCAGCTTCTCCATCAGGTCCAGCCGCTCCCGCAGCTCCGCGGTACGGACCGCGACCAGCTCCGGCATCCGCGGCATCAGCCGGGCCGCCACCGCCTGCTCGATGACCGGCCCGCCCAGGTCGGCCAGTGCCTTGCGGCGGGCCAGCCGCTCGATGATCTCGCACGTGCCCCGTACCCAGCCCACCCGCAGGCCGCCCCACACCGACTTGCCCAGCGACTCGGCGGTCAGGACCTCCGCGCCGGCCGGGGCGTAGGCGGCCAGCGGCGGCGGGGGATCGGCGGGACCGCGGTACGCCGCGTAGGTGTTGTCCTCCAGCACCGGCACGCCGTGCCGGGCGGCCAGCGCGGCGACCTGGCGGCGGCGGGTGGCCGACATCATCACGCCGGTCGGATTGTTGAACGACGGCATCACGTACAGCAGCGCCGGCCGGGAGGCGGCGAGCACCCCGGCGAGCCGGTCGGCGCGGATGCCCTCGCCGTCCACCGGCACCGTCACCAGCCGCGCGCCGGCCGCCCGGAACACGTCCAGGCAGCTCGGCGAGCTGGGCGACTCCACCACCACGGTCGCGCCGGGACGGATGTACAGCTGCGCCACCAGTCCCAGCGCCTGCTGCGCGCCGGTGGTGGCGAGCACCTGGTCGGCAGTGGTCGGCAGGCCGGCGCGGGTGTAGTGGGCGGCCAGCGCGTCCCGCAGCACCGGCAGGCCGCGCGGCCGGTACCCGTGGTCGGCGAGCAGCGCCGGCAGGTCCTCGCGGAGCACGTCGGCCAGCACCTCGGCGACCTCGGGCAGCCCCGGCTCGGCCGCGCAGGCGAGCGTGATCAGCTCGCCGGGCCCGTCGATGAGGCGCTGGAAGACCGCGGCCGCCTTGCCGCCGGGCACCCGGCCGTCCGAGGCGTGCGCGGCCGCGGTGCTGGCGCCGGCCGCGACCCGGGTGCCGCTGCCCTGCCTGCTGTCCAGCAACCCGCCGGCCCGCAGCTCGTCGTACGCGGCGACGACGGTGGCCCGGCTGACCGCGAGCGCGTCCGCCAGCTGCCGCTCGGACGGCAGCCGCTGGGCGGCGGGCAGGTCGCCGGACTCGACGGCGCGCCGGAGCGCCCTGGCCAGCTTGCGGTAGAGCGGACCGGAGCTCGAGGACCAGTCGCCGATCAACGGGACCAGCTCCT
This sequence comes from Mycobacteriales bacterium, assembly GCA_045806985.1. GTDB lineage: Bacteria > Actinomycetota > Actinomycetes > Mycobacteriales > JBJMIH01 > JBJMIH01. Next base: position 19,484 of record JBJMIH010000269.1, read on the forward strand.
CCGGCGATGCGAAACGGTCCACTTACCCCTCCATTGGACATGCCATTGGAACGACCTTCTTGCCACGATAGGCGTACTGCGCCGAAACCCCAAGAAAAGTGGTCTGGGAGGTGGACTGAATTGTTCTGGACACTGCTCGCTGTGATGGTCCTGCTGGCCATCCTCGGCCCGTGGTTCGGCGCGGACAGCCGCGAGTCCGGCGGCTGGCCGTTCGGCGGCGCCGATCGGTCTTGGTACCGTCCGGACCGTGACAAAAGCCCTCGTCCCGGCCCCGATGGAGGTCTCGGACAGCGGCGGTGAGTTCCTGCTCGACCACGCCACGGTGCTCGCCGCTCCACCCGATCTGGCCCGGGTGGAGCGGTGGTTCCGTACCGCGCTCGGCCCGGCCACCGGCCTGGCCCTGCCGCCCGGCGATCCGGCCACCGTCGGTGCGATCGCGCTGCGCCGTGACCCCGCCCTCGCGCCCGAGGAGTACCGGCTCGAGGTCCGGCCGGACGGCGTGATCATCGCCGGCGGGGACGAGGCCGGCGCGTTCTACGGCGCGCAGACCTTCCGGCAGTTGCTGCCGGCCGCCGCGTACCGCGCCGCACCGGTGGGCGACATCCGGTGGGCGGCCCCGGCGGTGACGGTCGCGGACCGGCCCCGGTTCCGCTGGCGAGGCTTCCTGCTCGACGTGGCCCGCCACTTCGTGCCCACCCGCGAGGTGCTCCGGTACCTGGACCTGCTCGCCGTCCACAAGCTCAACGTGCTGCACCTGCACCTCACCGACGACCAGGGCTGGCGGCTGGAGATCCGCAGGTACCCGCGGCTGACGGAGGTCGGCGGCTGGCGGCGCGAGTCGATGGTCGGGTCGTGGCGCCACGGCCGGCGCGACGGGCGGCCGCACGGCGGGTACTACACCCAGGACGACATCCGCGAGATCGTCGCCTACGCCGCCGAACGGCACATCACCGTCGTGCCCGAGATCGACATCCCGGGCCACTCCGGCGCCGCCATCGCCGCCTACCCCGAACTCGGCCACGACGGCCCCGGCGAGGTCGGCACCGACTGGGGCATCTCCGAGAACGTGCTCAACGTCTCCGACGCCACCCTCGACTTCTACCGCAACGTGTTCGACGAGGTCATCGAGCTGTTCCCGAGCCCGTACATCTGCGTCGGCGGCGACGAGTGCCCGAAGGCGCGGTGGCGGGACGATCCGCTCGCCCAGGAGCGCATCCGCACGCTCGGGCTCGGCGACGAGGACGGGTTGCAGGGCTGGTTCATCCGGCAGTTCGACGCGTACCTGACCGCGCGGGGCCGGCGGCTGTACGGGTGGGACGAGATCCTCGAGGGCGGGCTCGCGCCCGGCGCGACCGTCGCCTCCTGGCGCGGCACGTACGGCGCGGTCGCCGCCGCCAGGGCCGGCCACGACGTGGTGGTGTGCCCCACCGACCAGGTGTACCTGGACTTCCGCCAGTCCGACCATCCGGACGAGCCGATCCCCGTCGGCATCGTGCGCACCCTCGCCGACGTCTACGCGTACGAGCCGGTACCGGCCGAACTCACCGCCGCCGAGGCCGCCCGCGTGATCGGCACCCAGGCCAACCTGTGGACCGAACACGCCGACTCCCCGCGCGTCCTCGACTATCTCGCCTTCCCCCGCCTCGCCGCCTTCGCCGAGGTCGCCTGGTCACCTTCACCGTCACCCGCGGCCACTCGCGACTTCGCCGACTTCCGCACCCGCCTCGACACCCACCTGTCCAGACTGGACGCCCTCGGCGTCGAGTACCGCCCCGACACCGGCCCGCACCCCTGGCAAACCCGCCCCGACGCCCACGGCGCCCCCCGCACCGACCACGAGTTCGCCAACCGCCTCGACGAGATGACACGCAACATCCGCTAGCCACCCGCGCCCACGATCGCCTCGTAGACCGCCCCGACGCTGGCGTCCTCGCCGTACTCGACCGCCGTGATCTGGTCGAGGCTGAGGAACACGAACCGCCATCCCTGCGGCCCGTACCGGGGTATCGCTATCAGCACCGGTTCGTCGGCGTCGACGTCCAGCCGGGCCAGGAGGTGGCGTACCGGTTCGCTGTCCAGGGTGATGACGAGCCGGCAGTCGGCCTCCCTGCTCACGACTCCCAGGTACCGCTGCGTGGTCGGGTCCTGCAGGAACCGCGCCAGGCCGAGGAAGTTCTCCCAGCCGCCGGTCACGATCGCTCCGCCTGCCCCATCAGCTCGCGTACCTGCCGCGCGAGCCGGGCCGTGCGCTGCTCCACCGGCAGCCTGTCGATGATCGCCTCCGCGCGTGGAGCGACCGCCGGCCAGCCGTCCTCCTGGATCGCGCAGCGGGCCAGGTCGACCTCGATCTGCGCCCGCATCCGTACCGCCTCCACCGGACAGCAACCCCAGGCCGAGGCCAGGGCGTAGCGGCCCAGCACCGGCATCCCGAGTACCGCGAACACCCGCCCGCGATGCTGATGCCGCAACACTTCGGCATACCCGAGCACACCATGCCCGGTCTGGTCCTCACCCAGGTGGGCGTACGCCTGATCCGCCCGGCCGAGCGACGCCAGTGCCTCACTGGACTGTCCCCGCTCCGCCCAAGCGAGGGTCCGTGCCGCCTCCGCCAACACCGCACCGGCCGGCGCCATTTCGATCACCTCCTCGGCGATCTCCAACGCCTCGACGTACTCGCCCCGCTCGCACGCCGCCCACACTGTCAGCGCCCCCACCCAGCACCCCAACACCGGATCCCCCGCCGCCTGCGCCGCATCATCGGCCGCCGACAGCCACCCATCCACCTGCCTGGGCCGCTCCGCCTCCCCGAACACCATCGCCAGCAGCCCCGCCAACCGCGCCCGCACCCGATACAACCGCCGCTGCCGCTCCGGCGGCCCCTCATGTACGGCCCGGCAGGCATCGCCATACTCCCCAGCCACCTCCGTGACCAGCCAC
>JBJMIH010000270.1:0-27323 GCA_045806985.1 Mycobacteriales bacterium
CGGCTACACCGGCGCCGGCACGGTCGAGTTCCTGCTCGAGGCCGACGGCTCCTTCTGGTTCCTGGAGATGAACACCCGGCTCCAGGTCGAGCACCCGGTCACCGAGGAGGTCACCGGCCTGGACCTGGTCGCGCTGCAACTGCGGGTGGCGGCCGGCGAGCCGCTGGGGTTCGGGCAGGCCGACGTGGCGGCGCGCGGGCACGCGATCGAGGTGCGGCTGTACGCGGAGGACCCGGCCCGCGACTGGGCGCCGACGTTCGGTCCGTTGTGGACGTACGCGCACCGGGACCTGCCTGGCCTGCGGTACGAGGACGGCGCCGGCCCCGAGGTGTCCACGCACTACGACCCGATGCTGGCCAAGGTCATCGCGCACGGCGCGTCGCGGGCGGAGGCCGCCGGCCGGCTGGCCGCCGCGCTGGCCGGCATGCGCCTGCACGGGCCGCGCACCAACCGGGACGCGCTGGTCGCGATCCTGCGCGAGCCGGACTTCCTGGCCGGCCGCACCCGCACCGACTACCTGGACCGGCACCCGGACGTGCTCACCGCCGGCCCCGACCCCGCGACCCGCCGGCTGCACCTGGCCGCCGCCGTGGCCGTCACCGGACACCGCCGGGCCGGCGAGCTGGCCGGCTGGCGGCTGACCGGACCGGCCGCCGCGACCGCCAGCTGGGAACCGGCCGGCGAGGTCCGGTACCGCCTCGGCACCGGCACGGTCGAGCTGGACGGCACGGTGTACACGCTCCGCGACCTCACCCCGGAGGGGGTCCGGATCGCGGCCGGCGGGGTCGAGCGGTGGTGCGCGGTCACCCGTACCCCCGACGGCGTCACCTGGGTGAACGACACCGGCGCGCAGACCGCGTGGCGGGAGGCGCCGCGCTTCGCCGAGGCGGGCGCCGAGGCGGTCGCCCGCGACCCGGTGTCCGAGGTGCCCGGCACGGTGACGGCCGTGCTGGTCGCGCCCGGCGACGCGGTGTCCGCCGGCCAGCCGCTGGTGCTGCTGGAAGCGATGAAGATGGAGCACCGGGTGCTGGCCCCGGCCGACGGCACGGTCGCCGAGGTGCGGGTCGAGGCCGGCCAGTACGTCGACGCCCACCAGGTGCTGGTCACGTTCGAGGGGGACGGGTGAGGATCGCCAACTGCTCCGGGTTCTACGGCGACCGGCTCGCCGCCGCGAAGGAGATGGTGGAGGGCGGCCCGATCGACGTGCTCACCGGCGACTGGCTGGCCGAGCTGACGATGGGACTGCTGGCCCGGCAGCGGCAGCGCGACCCGGACGGCGGGTACCCGGCCACGTTCCTGACGCAGCTGCGCGAGGTGCTCGGCGGCTGCCTGGACCGGGGCATCAAGATCGTCGCCAACGCGGGCGGGGTGAACGTGGACGGCTGCGCCCGCGCCGTCGAGGCGCTCGCGGCCGAGCTGGGCCGGCCGTGCCGGGTGGCGCGGGTGCTTGGCGACGACGTGACCGCGCTGGTGGCGGCGCGCCGGGACGGCGGCTGGCCGGCGCCGCACCTGGACACCGGCGAGCCCCTCACCGGGGATCCGATGCTGGCGCACGCCTACCTGGGCGGCTGGGGCATCGCGGCGGCCCTGGCGGCCGGGGCCGATGTGGTGGTGACCGGGCGGGTCACCGACGCGGCCCTGGTGCTGGGGCCGGCCGCGTGGCGGCACGGCTGGGCGCGTGACGACTGGGACGCGCTCGCCGGCGCGGTCGCGGCCGGGCACGTCATCGAGTGCGGGGCGCAGGCCACCGGCGGCAACTACGCGTTCTTCACCGAGCTGAGCGGCCTGAACCGGCCCGGGTTCCCGATCGCGGAGGTCGAGGCCGACGGGTCGGCGGTCATCACCAAGCACCCCGGCACCGGCGGCGCGGTGACCGTGGAGACGGTGACCGCGCAGCTGCTGTACGAGTCGGAGGGGCCGCGGTACGCCAACCCCGACGTGGTCGCCCGCTTCGACACCCTCCGGCTCTCGCGGGAGGGCCCGGACCGGGTGCGGATCAGCGGGACCCGCGGCGAGCCGGCCCCGGACACGCTCAAGGTGGGCCTGCTGGTGCCGGCCGGCTGGCGCAACAGCATGACGTTCGTGCTGACCGGGCTGGACATCGAGGCCAAGGCGGCGCTCGCCGAGCAGGCGCTGTGGGCGCTGCTGCCGCGCTCGGCGTACCCCGAGGTGGAGACGCGGCTGGTGCGCGCCGACCGGCCCGACCCGGCGCGGTACGCCGACGCGGTCGCGTACCTCACGGTCGCGGTGCGGGCCGCGGACCAGAAGCTGTCCCGCGCGTTCTCCGCCGCCGCCGTGCAGACCGCGCTCGCCGGCTACCCGGGCCTGTACTTCACCGAACCGCCCGGAGCCGGCACCGCGGTCACCGAGTTCTGGCCCACGCTGCTGCCCGCCGCCGAGGTACGGCAGGAGGTCGAGCTCGACGGCCGCCGCTGGCCGGTCCCGCCCACCCCGCCGGCCGCCGCGCCGGTCACGATCCCGCCGCCCGCCACCCCCGCACCGCCGGCACCGGCGGACACCGCCCGCGTACCGCTCGGCACCGTCGTCGGGGCGCGGTCCGGCGACAAGGCCGGCAACGCCACCCTCGGCCTGTGGGCCCGTACCGACGCCGCCTACGCCTGGCTCCGCGACTGGCTCACCGACGACCGCCTGCGCGCGCTGCTCCCCGAGGCCGCCGGCTGCGACCTGCGCCGCTGGGAACTCCCCCACCTGCGCGCGGTCGGCTACACGCTCGTCGGCTACCTCGGCCGCGGCGTCGCCGGCAACCTCCACCTCGACGTCCAGGCCAAGGGCCTCGCCGAATACCTCCGCGCCAAGCACGCCGACATCCCCTCCACCCTGCTCTGAACAGGCACCAGGCCGGCGGCCCCGCCCCCGTGCGGGCGGACGGCGATCGCCCGGCTGCACGCGGAGCGGCGGGCCATGGTGGTGGATACTTTGGCGATCATGCCCCTTGAACAGCGGTGAAGGAGTTCGACACTATGAGTGGCATCCCCGAGGACGCGATGCGCCGGCTGGCCCAGATGAGACCTGGCCAGGCCACCACGCTGTTCACCTCGGACCTGTCGGTGAACGAGTTCCTGCTGGTCCGCGAGGCGGGCTTCCGGCCGCTGGGGATGGTGCTCGGCGCCAGCGTCTACCACGTCGGCTTTCAGGTGGGCAAATGGAACCGGAACCAGGAGCTGGGAACCCTGTCACAGGCCATGTACCAGGCTCGCGAGCTGGCCATGGCGCGCATGGAGGCGGAGGCGGATGTGCTCGGCGCCGACGGGATCGTCGGCGTCCGGCTGGAGATCGAGTTCAAGGAGTTCGATACCGACCTGGCCGAGTTCACCGCCGTCGGCACGGCGGTGAAGGCCGACGAGCCGGGCGACTGGCGTACCAACACCGGCAAGCCGTTCACGTCCGACCTCAGCGGCCAGGACTTCTGGACCCTGGTGCAGGCCGGGTACGCGCCGCTCGGCCTGGTGATGGGCACGTGCGTCTACCACATCGCGCACCAGCGCCTCCGGCAGATGCTGGGGAACATCGGGCAGAACATCGAGATCCCGCAGTTCACCGAGGCCTACTACGACGCGCGTGAGCTGGCGATGTCGCGTATGCAGGCGGAGGCCGGGGCGCTGCGGGCGGAGGGGATCGTCGGCGTGCGACTGCTGTCGCACCCGCACGAGTGGGGCGGCCACGCGACCGAGTTCTTCGCCATCGGCACGGCCGTCAAGCCGCTCCGCGACGACCACCACATCGGCAGGCCGCAGCTCGTGGTCCCGCTGGCGGACGGGTGGACGGGTGACCGGTGAGCCAGGCCCCGGCTGGGACCTGCACGTGCTGATCGCGGCGCTGCGCGCCGACCGGTCCGACGTCGAGTCGTACACGCGCGTCCTGACCGACACGCTCGGCGCGGCGCTGCCGGCCGGCATGGTCGAGGTCGACCGGCGGCGCACCCTGGCCGACCGGATGTCCGGACGGCCTGGCCAGCCGGTCGCGGTGCGGGTGCGGTGCGACGACCGTGAGCTGGAGCTGCGTCAGGGCGGCCGTGGCGTGACCGCGGAGGTGCGTTCGGTCGTCCGCGGCGTGGTCATCAGCCGCCGGCCGGTCGGTGTCGACGAGTGGCTGACCCTGCTGGCCGAGGAGCTTGCCGCGCTGGCCGAACGCGACGCGGCGGCCCGGGAGGCGCTCGCCCGCCTCCTCGGCGGCTGAACCGGCGGGAGGCTGGGACACTGGGTCGCGTGGTGACGCTGACTCCCGGGCTTGCGCTGGCCGGCCGGTACCGGCTGGTCGCCGAGGTCGGGGCCGGCGGCATGGGGACCGTCTGGCGCGCCGACGACCTGGTGCTGGAACGGCCGGTGGCGGTGAAGATCCCGGCCGTCTCGCAGGACCCGGCGGTGCAGGGCCTGTTCCGGCGGGAGGCCACCGCCGCCGCCCGGCTCGCGCACCCGCACATCACCAGCGTGTTCGACTACGGCGAGGCCGACGTGCCCGGCGGCCGGGTGGCGTACCTGGTGATGGAGCTGCTGGAGGGCGAGTCGCTGGTCAGCAGGATGTCGGCGGGGCCGCTGCGGTGGGCCGAGGCGGTGCGGACGGTCGCCGAGGTGGCCGAGGGGCTGGCCGCGGCGCACCGGCGCGGGGTGGCGCACGGCGACGTGAAGCCGGCCAACGTGATGCTCACCGCGACCGGCGCGAAGGTGCTCGACTTCGGCCTGGCCGTGCTGTGGGACGCGCCGCCCGGCGGCCCGACGCTGGCGACGCTGCGGTACGCGGCCCCGGAACGGCTGGCCGGCGCGGCGCCCAGCCCGGCGGCGGACGCGTACGCGCTCGGCGTGGTGCTGTACGAGGTGCTGACCGGCGTGCCGCCGTACCCGGACGGGTACCCGGCGGACCCGCCGCCGGGCGGACCGCCGCTGCCCGGCAGCCCGCTGGCCGTGGCCGACCTGTGCCGGGCGCTGCTGTCCGGCGACCCGGACGAGCGGCCGGACTGCGCCCGCGCCGCCGAGGTGCTGCGCGAGGAACTGTCCGGACCGGACACCGGAGACCTGCCCGACGAGGGCCCGCCCACCCCCACGCTCGACGACGCCGACCGTGACCCGCCTGGCCGCTCGAAGGCCCTCACCCGGGCACTGCCGGTGGCGGCCGCGGCGTTCGTACTGGTCCTGGCGGCCGTACTGGCCTGGAACTCCGGGCTGCTGGACACCACCCGGTCCGCGAGCCCGCCACCCCCGCCGGCAACCCGGCACGCCGTGCCGGTACCGACCTCCACCCCCTCCGCCAGCCCCACCCCGTCGTCGTCGGCCGGCCCGCTCGCCGCGTTGGGCCAGTTCCGGGCCGTGCTGGACGGCGGGGTCACTGCCGGCCAGGTCCGCCCCGACGTGGCCAACGACATGAACCACCTGGTGGACGACCTCCAGGCGCAGCTCGCCGGCGGCCAGTACACCGGCGTCGACCAGCAGCTCGCCAACCTGCGGCACAAGATCTCCGACCGCCTCCGCGAGCACGGCCTGTCCGTCGACAGCGCGGCCCGCCTGTCCGCCGCGCTGGACGCGGTCCAGGGCAGCATCCCCGCCCCCTGACGGCACCTCCCGGTGGGAGGGGTCAGCCGACGGGGTACCAGCGGGTGGTGCGGTCGTTGGTGCGGAGGGAGGTGAGACGGCGGCGGAGTTCGGTGGCGTGCGGTGGGGAGATCGGGGCGCGGCGGAGGTAGGCGCCCAGGGAGCGGAGTTCGTGCAGGTCGCGCAGGACCGTCCAGTCCGGCCAGCTGGCGAGGTCCCAGCCGTACCGGGCGGCGAACTCGGCCCGGTCGCCGGGCGGGACGCCGTACCGGGCGCTGTTGGTGGTCGGCACCAGGTCCCACTCGGGCCGGTCCAGCGCGACGTTGTCCCAGTCGGCCAGCACGCAGCCGCCGGTTGCCGCGACGATGAGGTTGTTGCGGTGCGCGTCGCCGTGCACCAGCACCGGCCCCGGCAGCGGGAACTCCAGCGCCGCCAGCCGCGCGGTCAGGTCGGCGATCCGGGCCCGCAGCCAGCCCCGCTCGTCGCGGTCGAGCAGCGGGCACTCCTCCACCGCCGGCACCACCCTGGCCAGCGGCCGGAACCCGGGCAGCGGCACCGGCGGCACCAGCCGGTGCAGGTCGCGGAGCAGCCGGGCCAGCGCGACGGCCGACGGCCGGATGTCCGGGGCGGCGGCCGGCACCAGGTGCCAGTACGTCACCGCCACCGATCCGCCGGCCGGCAGCGGCACCTCCACCGGCTGCGCCAGGTCCAGCGGTCGTACCGCCGGGAAGCCCTGGCCGGCCAGCCACCGGGTCACCAGGACGGCCCGCTCGGCGCGTTCCCGTTGCAGGGCGCCGTCGGCGATCCGCAGCACGGCGCCCGAGCGGGGCAGCGCGAACACCGCGTTGCTGTGGATCCGGAGCGGTCGCGCCCCGGTCGTGTCCAGGCCCGCGTGCGTGGCGGCTTCGTGGAGCACGCCGGTCAGCGGGCCGACCGGCAATGTCACGCCGCGCAGACTAGATCCGTTATGTTACGTCCACTATCGGTAGCCGTAACGCTCCTGGAGCGTTTTCCGGCACCACCGGCTCGGCGGGCGCCACCGGCTCCGCCCGGCGGTACGGCTCCCCCGGCGCCGGCCGCGGGTCGGCGGCGCCCCGGTTCGGCCAGAACGCCATCGCCCGCTCGGCCTGCGCGGTGATCGTGAGGGACGGGTTGACGCCCAGGTTGGCCGACACCGCCGCGCCGTCGACGACATGCAGGCCGGGGTGGCCGTACACCCGGTGGTACGGGTCGATGACGCCGCGCTCGGGGCCGTCGCCGATGGGGCAGCCGCCGAGGATGTGCGCGGTCATCGGCACCCCGAACACCTCCCCCCAGCTGCTGCCGGCGAACCCGCCGACCTTGCCGGCCAGCCGGCTGGCGACCTCGGCGGCGGCCGGGATGTGCGTCGGGTTCGGCGCGCCGTGGCCCTGCCGGGAGGTGAGCCGGCGGCGGCCGAACAGGCCGCGCCGGGTGTACACGGTCAGCGAGTTGTCCAGCGACTGCATGACCAGCGCGATCGAGGTGCGCTGCGACCAGCCGCGGACCCAGAACGCGGCGATCAGCAGCCACGGGCGGCGGGCGACCCGGCCGAGCCAGCCGAGGGTGGGGTGCTTGGCGGTCGCCGGGACCTGGAGGGTGGCGAGCAGGCCCATCGCGTTGGAGCCCTTGCCGTACCGCACCGGCTCGACGTGGGTGCGCGGCTCCGGGTAGAAGGACGAGGTGATCGCGACGCCGTGGCTGAGATCGCGATCGGGCCGGCGCAGCGAGAGCGCGCCGACCAGGGCCTCGGAGTTGGTGCGGGTCAGCTCGCCGAGGCGCGGCGACAGGCTCGGGAGCAGGCCCTCGTCGCGGCTGCGGTGCAGGACGCGCTGGGTGCCGAGGGCGCCGGCGGCCAGCACGACCTGGTCGGCGGTGAAGGTACGGGCGGTACGGCCGGCGAACCAGGCGCCGGTGCGGACGGTGTCCACGGCCCAGCGGCCGTCCGGCAGCGGGCGGAGGCGGGTCACGGTGACGCGCTCGTGGATCGCCGCGCCGGCCCGCTCGGCCAGGTGGAGGTAGTTCTTGAGCAGCGTGTTCTTGGCGCCGTGCCGGCAGCCGGTCATGCACTCGCCGCAGTGCGTGCAGCCGGTGCGGCGCGGGCCGGCGCCGCCGAAGTACGGGTCCTCGACCTCCTCGCCCGGCTCGCCGAAGAACACGCCGACCTCGGCCTGCTTGTACGTGTCGCCGACGCCCATGTCCTCGGCGACCTCGCGGTACAGCTCGTCCACCGGCGACACCCGGGGGTAGGTGACCGCGCCGAGCATCCGCTTGGCCTGGTCGTAGAACGGGGCCAGCTCGGCCCGCCAGTCGGTGATGTCGCGCCACTGCGGGTCGGCGAAGAAGTCCGGCAGCGGCTCGTACAGCGTGTTGGCGTACACCAGCGAACCGCCACCCACGCCGGCGCCGGCCAGGATCATCACGTTGCGCAGCAGGTGGATGCGCTGGAGCCCGAAACAGCCCAGCTTGGGCGCCCACAGGAACCGCCGCACCCGCCACGACGTCTCCGGGTAGCTGCCCTCGTCGAACCGCCGCCCGGCCTCCAGGACCCCGACCCGGTACCCCTTCTCGGTCAGCCGGAGCGCCGCCACCGACCCGCCGAACCCCGACCCCACCACGACCACGTCATAGTCGCTGCCAGCAGCCGCCATGCACCGAGCGTAGTGACCTCGTACCCGACCCGTCTACCGACCAGTAGCTTCGCCCCGCCTGAGCAGTTGTGCTCAGGGTGCGTGCCGTTCGTCCGGATAGCCGGGGACAGTGCCGCCCGTGCAACCCACCGCACTGAGGAACTGGCTGACCAGGTGGTCGGTGAAGGTGGGTGGGACGGGGTCTCCGGTGACCAGGGCCCGGTAGTAGATGGGGCCGAGGAGCTGGTCGAGGGCGAGGTCGATGTCGAGGTCGGCCGGTAGGTCGCCGCGGCCGACGGCGCGGGTCAGCGGGAGGCGGTCACGGGCCCGCTGCTGGCTGAGGTAGTCGGTGCGCAGGCGGGCGGCGAGGTCCGGGGCGTGCTGGGCCTCGGCGGCGAGGGCGCGGAAGACCGCGCCAGCGTCGGACCTGGTCAGGAAGTACGCCACCCGGCTCAGGTGGGCGCGCAGGTCGCCGGCCAGGTCACCGGTGTCGGGCGGGGTGAGGTCCTCGGCCATGTCCTCGATGAAGGCGTCCATCAGTACGTCCACTTTGGACGACCACCAGCGGTAGATGGTCTGCTTGGCCACGCCGGCCCGGGCCGCGACGCCCTCGATCGTCACGCCGGCGAACCCGCGCTCCACCAGCAGGTCGTCGGCCGCCTCCAGGACCGCCCGCCGGGCCTCCTCGCTGCGCCCATGCCGGTTGCCGCGGTGGGCGGAGCGCTGACCGGTGCCGACTCCCATCACCCCTCCTCGTCGCGCCGCCCGAGCCTACCGCCCATAGACTGGACGCGACGTTGCGTCTACTCTAGCGGCCATGACGACATCCACGCTGCACAGCCCGGCCGTCCGCACCCTCCTCGACCGGCTGTTCGCCGCGGCCGCCCGCGACGACGACGCACCACCGCGTGCCGTCCACGGCGGCATCGCGTCGGCCACCGCGCGCGAGCGGGCCGACGCCATGGCGGACCTGTACCTGCCGATCTCCGCCCGGGGCGGCGACCTGCTGTACGCACTGGTGCGGGCCTGCCGCCCGGAGACCGTCGTGGAGTTCGGCACCTCGTACGGGATCTCCACCTTGTACCTCGCCGCCGCCGTCGCCGACAACGGCACGGGTCACGTGTACGGCACCGAGCTGAGCGCCACCAAGGTGGCCGCCGCGCGGGCCAACCTGGCCGAGGCCGGGCTCGGCGACCACGTGACGATCCTGGCCGGCGACGCCCGCGAGACCCTCGCCAGCCTCCCCGGCCCGATCGGCTTCGTGCTGCTGGACGGCTGGAAGGACCTGTGCCTGCCGGTGCTCCGCTCGCTCGAACCCCGGCTCGTCCCGGGCGCGCTGGTCGTCGCCGACGACGTCACCATGGACAGCATGGCCGGCTACCTGGACCACGTGCGCGACCCCGCCAACGGCTACGTCACCGTCGAGTTCCCCGTCGAGGACGGCATGGAGATCAGCTGCCGCTCATGAAGCCACTCCCGCACGGCTACACCAACCACACCGTCGGCGACGGGGCCGCCGTGGTGAAGACCTACGCGGGCCCGGACGCGGACGTACGCGCCGACCGGGAGCACGCGGCGCTGACCGCGCTGGCCGGGCGGGTGCCGGTGCCGCCGGTGCTGGCCCGCGCCGCCGGCCGCCTCACGCTGGCGGCCGTCGACGGCGCGCACGGCCAGGACCTGATCGCGGCCGGACACCCGCGACCGGTGCTGGCGGCCTGCGGGCGGATCCTGCGCGACATCCATCTCGCGGGCTGGGCGCACGGCGACTTCGGGCCGAACAACGTGCTGCTCGATCCCCGGTCGTTCGCCGTCACGGCGGTGCTGGACTGGGAGTTCGCCGCCCATCCGCTCGCCGACCCGGTGCCGGACCTGGCCTGGTGCGAGTGGATCGTGCGCACCCATCACGCCGGCCACCGGCCCGACCTCGACACGTTCTTCGCCGCGTACGGCTACCGTCCACTATGGCCGGACCGGCGGGCCGCGATGGTGCGGCGGTGTCGGGAGTTGCTGGAGTTCGTGCGGCGGTGGGACCCGGTCGGCGCGGGCGTCGAGCTGTGGCAACGCCGGGTCGCGGCCACCGCCTCCTGGACGGAGGGGTGAGCGGGCGGTCAGCCGGTGGGCAGCAGCCGGACGGCGGTGCAGACGCAGCCGCGTACCTCGAACGCCCGGCCGGGCAGCGTCGCTCAAGGGGTGTTCACGTCGAACAGGGCGTCCAGCCAGCCGTCGGTCGCGGGACCGTACTCGGCCCGGGCGGCGTCGTCGGCGTCGAGCAGCGCGCGTTGCCAGGCCAGCACCCGGCCCACCAGCGCCACCCGGACGGCCAGGTCGGCGGCGTGCCGCAGGGCGGACCGGTCGTGCTCGCCGGTCCAGGGTTCCAGGTAGGCGTCCCGGAGGCGGTCCAGCAGCGGGTCGCCGGCCGGCAGGTCCAGCCGCTTGGCGAGCACCCGCAGGGTGATCAGCAGCGTGCCGAACGGGTGCGCGACGCCGGAGTCGCCCCAGTCCACGATCCGGTAGCCGCCGCCGTGCCGGAACACGTTGGCGTCGTGCAGGTCGTCGTGCTGGATCGAGGGCGGGATGCCGGCCGCCGCCAGCTCGGCGCACCAGCCCGCGTACCGCCCGACCCGCTCGTCATCCTGGATGAGCTCGGCGAGGTGGCCGGGCATCCGCTCGGGGCGCAGGTCGGGGACGCCGAGGTCGAGCAGCTCCCCGACGTGGCCGGCGACGGTCCGCTGGAGCTCGGCGTACCGGGGCAGCAGCGCCTCCCAGTGCGCCGGGTCGGGAGGCGGGGTGAGCGGGCTGCCGCCGTCCGGGCTCAGCGACCAGCCGCGCGCGGCGTCCACCGCGACCGGGACCGGCACGCTGTCCGGCACCAGCCGGCCCAGCACCGCCAGCAGCCCGGCCTCGTACACCGTGCCCGGCCCGTTGGCCTTGAACCACAGCACGCCGGCACTGGTCGGTACCCGCATGGTCGTGGACCACGGCCGCACGTGCGGCTGGGTGATCGGACCGGTCACCTCGACCTGACGGCCGATCCACCCGTGCGCCGCCCGCCGCCAGTCGCCGTCCAGCCAATCCACCCTGAGACGGTAGCGCGTACCTCATGAGGATTCATTCGACTTTCGGCCTCCGGCCGGCACGGACGGTGAGGCAGGGGATGGCGGCGAGGACGGTGCCGCAGGCGAGGGCGAAGACGCCGCCCCGGGGAGGACCGGTAAACGGGGAGCCAGGCGGCGGGGGCGACGGCACTGCCGGTGAAGCGCCAGGCCGAGACGACCGAGAAGGCGCCGCCCCGGTTGGCGGGTACGGCGGCGGCGGTCAGGGCCTGCAGGGCGACGGTGAGCAGGGACATGGCGGCGCCGGCGGCCACCCAGCAGGCGGCGAACGCCACCGGGGTGCGGGCGGTGGCGAGCAGGGCGATGAAGGCGGCCACGGCGAGGGCCCCGACCGCGCCGGTACGCCGGCCGCCGTGCCGGTCCACGACCCGCCCCCACCACGGTCCGAGCACCAGGCCGGCCAGGCCGAATCCGGTGAGTACGAGCCCCGCGGTGCCGGCGGTCAGCCCGAGCGCGTCGCGTGCCCGCAGCGACACCAGGAACGGCAGGCCGGCCGCGCCGAAGTAGGACACGAAGGCGGCGACCCCGAGCAGGGTCATCGGCACGGTGAGCAGCGGGCGCCAGGGTGGGGCCGACGCGCCGGGGCGGGGCCCGCCGGGCGGCGGCGCGAAGGCGAGCAGCCCGGCCCACAGCGCCGCGGCCACGAAGGCCCACCGCCAGTCCACCTCAGCTGCCGTCCCGCCGAGCAGCAGCGCGAGCGACTGCCCTGCGGCCTGGCAGCTGGAGTACACCCCCACCGCCCGCCCGAATCCCTCCGCCGGCACCAGCCCGGCCAGCCCGGCCAGCAGCAGCGGCGAGGTGAACGCGTTCGCCCCGCCCTGCAACGCCCGTGCCACCAGGAACACCGGCAGTGTCGGGGCGAGGCAGCAGGCCAGCGAGGCGAGGCAGTACGCGACGTAGGCCACCCGCACCGTGCGGCGCGGGCCCCACCGCTCCCCCAGCGTCCCGGACACCAGTTGCAGCGCGGCGAACGGCACGAAGTACGTCGTCACCGAGCCGGCCACCGCGTCCCGCGTGGTGTGCAGCGACGTCGCCACCTCGGGCAGCATCGCCGCGACCATGCCGCCGCCGAGCGGGCCGAGCAGCCCTCCCCCGTACACGGCCCCGCGCCGCAACCGCCCCGCGATCGTCACGAAAGCCCAGGCTACGGCCGGAGATCAAGTCGAGGCGAGCGGCACCTACCATCGGTACGGTGAAGCGACGCACACGGCTGCTCGCGCTGCTCGCGGCGGTACCGCCGCTGGCCGCGGCCGCCTGCCAGGGAGGCGCGGGCACCACGCCGCCGACGGCCGAGGGCAGGGACAGCCCGGGCGTCAGCCGCGCCCACGTGCCGGGTCTGGACACGGTCACCGACCTGGCGGCGACCGGCGGCGGGGACGTGTGGGCCTTCGATCTCCTCACCACCGGCGGTCGGGCCGCCCGGTGGGACGGCACGCGCTGGACCGGCACGAAGCTCCCGGCGAGCTGCCGGTGTGAGTGGTGGGCCGCGGCGGCGGTGGCGCCCGGCGACGTCTGGCTCGCCGGGAGTGACCGCACCACTCCCGGCCCGGCGTACTACCTGCACTGGAACGGCTCGCGGTGGCAGCGGTACGAGGGCCCGTCGCCGGGAAACGCCGGGTACGTCATGAGGTACCTCACCGGCTCGGGCAGTTCGGTCTGGGCGGCCGGCAACCCGTTCGGCCAACCGCTGAACCACCCGCACGCGACCCTCCAGCGGTGGGACGGGCAGCAGTGGCTGGCCGCCTCGGCACCGGGGCTTGACGCCGCCGGCTCCCACATCTGGGCACTCGCGGTGCCCCGACCTGGCGACGTGTGGGTGGGGGTCGACGACACCCTGTTGCACGGCGACGGGCTGAACTGGCACTCGCTGGCCCTGCCGGCGCCGGCGCGCGACGGCGTCGGAGGCTTCGCGGCGTACGGCGACGGCGACGCCTGGTTCAGCGCCACGTGCCCCGCCCCGCGGCCGTGTGCGCTGTGGCACTGGGACGGAACCGCGTGGAAGGCCGTTCCGGTTCCCACCGACCTGGGTACCTTCGCCGGCGACCTCACACCCGACGGCGCCGGCGGCGTGTGGCTCGGCATCGACCACACCGGCCTGCGCATCGACCACGGCCGTGCGGGCGGCGCGGCCGGTGGGCTGATGCACGTCCTCGCCGACGGAACCGTCCAGGCCATCCCGGCGCCGGCGCCGTCGGCGGGCGCCCTTGAGCCCCCGAAGCACAACGGCGACCGGGTCGGCCAGCCGTGGGGCGACGACGTCCGGACCACCCTGCTCGGCGCGGTCCCCGGAACCTCCGCCGTGTGGTTCAAGCAGAGCCACACGGTGTGGGCCGCCAAGTGGGGCGGTGAACCCGGCTACGACGACAGTCCCGACGACACGAGGACGGCGGGCGACACCGAGATGCTGCTCCGCCACGACTGAGGCGGCGCCGCCTACGGCAGGCCCCACGGCGGCGACGGGAGGGCGATCGGCACCGGCGCGACGGTGAGGTCGGGCCGGCTGCCGGCCGGATACACCACCGCCTCCTCGCCGCGTCGCAGGTCGAGGGCCAGGTCGCCGCCTGGCAGCACCCGCCACGGCACCCGCCGCCCGGATCCGCCGCGGACGGTGTACGGACCGGCGAACCCCGGCCGGACCCGGCACGGCGCGCCGGCCAGGCTGCGCACGCCGACCCACCGGGTGGCGCCGCCGGACCGCGCGGCCGACAGCAGGAACGCGCCCTGCGTCCGTACGTTGTGGACGGTCACGTCGGGCCACGCCGCCGGCACGGCCGGGAACACCCGGATCACGCCGCCCCAGCTCTGGTACAGCATGTCGTGCACGGACTGGGCCGCCGACAGCGGCGTCTCGATGACCGGCCCGGACTCGTGGTACATCGTGTTCGGCTGGATGAACCGGTCGAGGAGCTGGTTGAGGT
Organism: Mycobacteriales bacterium; assembly: GCA_045806985.1. Lineage (GTDB taxonomy): Bacteria > Actinomycetota > Actinomycetes > Mycobacteriales > JBJMIH01 > JBJMIH01. The sequence goes on from JBJMIH010000270.1 coordinate 14,223, forward strand.
AGAACGCGGCGGCGTCGCCCCGCCGCGCCTGCGCGGAGATCGACGCGGCGCCGGTGAAGCTGTAGCCCTGCAGCGCGCCCTCGAAGCTGATCCAGTGGTTGAGCGAGCGGTCGATCAGGTCGACCTTGTCCGGCTGCTCGTAGGTGACGTCGTACAGCGGATACACCGACAGCATGTGCGAGTAGTGCCGGTGCGAGTGGTCGAGCGGCACCCCGGCCCCGATCAGGAACCCGTCCGGCCCCACCGGGTAGTCCACCAGGTTCGCCAGCACGTCCTGCCAGCGTGCCCGCAGCGGGTCGGCGATCCCGAGCTGGGCCGTCGCGTCCAGCAGCGTCCGGCAGCCCCAGCGCAGCAGCGCGAGGTCGTAGTTGCAGTCCGGCGCGGTGCCGTACTCCGGGCTGAACGTCAACGGCAGGTGCAGGCGGCCGTCCGCGCCCGGGGAGAGGAAGTGCAGGTAGTAGTTCACCGAGCGGCGCAGCAGCGGGTACACCACGTCGCGCAGGATGCGGACGTCCATGGTGTGCCGGTAGGACAGCCACACGTTGTGCAGCGCCCAGGTGAGGTTGCCGACCTCCGGGGTCGGCGTGTCCTGACCGGGCACGCCGACCGGGTAGCCGCTGGTGCCGGTGCCGTTGCTGTTCAGCGCCGTCATGTCGGTGGTGCGCGGCATCCCGGCCGAGTCGGACTGGTACTGCGCCGGCACCGCCGCCACCAGGTTGTCCCGGTACTGGTCCAGGGTGCGGGTCAGCGCGTCCAGCTCCAGGTGGTTCGAGCCGTGGATCAGCCAGTACTCCAGCTGGACGTTCAGGTTCCACCACACGGCCGGCCACGGCGTCGGCTCCAGCCACGGCCCGCAGGTCGTCATCACCGGCGCCTCCCGGCGGGTCGCGGCGGCCACCTTGTACAGCTGGATCCAGTAGAAGCCCTGCAACCGCGCGTCCGGCAGCGAGGTGAAGCTCTTCCGGTAGTACCCGTGCCACCAGGGCTGGTGGGTGGCGGCCAGCGCCGGGGCCGGCAGCACGGCGGCCGCGGCGACGGCGCGGACGGCGGCCTCGGCGTAGCCGCTGCCCGGGAACGACCAGGCCACGTGGAGGTACAGCGTGCGGGTCCGGCCGCGGCGCACCTCGCGGTACGCGGTGGCGTGCCCGCCGCCGGCCAGCAGTGGCTGGTCGACCAGGTGGGTGTCGCCGTGCTGGCTGACGGTGGGGTCGGCGTTGCCGGTGTACCCGGCCGGCGGCGGCTTGCTGGCGACGCGCGGGCTGATCGCCGGCTCGGGGTGGAACGTCCAGCCGTACCCGGCCTCGCCGTCGGTCGGCGTCACCTCCACCACCAGCACCGCCCGGATGTCGTGGACGAACGCGCGCAGCGCCAGGCTGCCGGCGGCGGTGGTGACGGTGCCGCGCAGTTCGGCGTTCCACAGGTCCAGCCGCCAGTCCACGCCGGTGATCGCGCCGACCGGGTTCAGCGTCAGGTGCCCGATCGGCAGCCTGGCCAGCCCGAACAGCGACCCGAACTCGGGCCGGTGGTCCTGCACCTGGCTGTGCTGGACGCCGAAGTGCACGGCGTTCGCGCCGGGTTCGGCGTACACGCCGGAGCCGAGCAGGCCGTTGCCGAGGAACGGCCCTTCGGTCCACGCCGCCGGCAGCCGGGACCAGCGCGGGTCGAGGGTGGCCAGGAAGCGCTCCCAGGCCCGGTCGCCGGCCATCCGGTCGTCGAGCAACCCGTCTCCTCCGCACCACGGGTCGTCGGCGAGCGCGGGCAGTTGGCCGAGCAGGGGGCTGGCGGCCGCGCCGGCCAGCGCGCCGCCCAGGAGTGTGCGCCGGGACAGTTCCACGGGTTCACCTCGCCGCAGGTGGTCGGATCTCACGAGTGCCTAAAGCGGCATTACTCGCAGATCGTACCCACCGGAGGCGGTACGAGGAACAGAGTGGTCCGATGTCTTGGCGACTACGATTCGTCGTCGGCGGTCGAGCTGAGCGCCACCCGCAGGCCCCGTTCCGAGGTGGCGACGTGCAGCAGCGCGGCGGCGCGGGCCAGCTGCGGGTCGCGGGCGACGAGCGCCTCGTAGATCGCCGCGTGCTGCTCGACGGTGACCCGGATCGCCTCGTCCTGCACGATCCCCCGCCACACCCGGGCCCGCAGCGTCCGCCGGGACAGCCCGTTCAGCACCGACACCAGCGTCTGGTTGCCACAGGCCGAGATCACGCACTGGTGGAAGGCGGCGTCGGCGGCGACCAGCGCCTCCGCGTCGTCGCCGGCCTCGCGCATGTGGTCGAGGTGCTCGCGCAGCGTGACCAGCGTCGCGTCGTCGATGCGGAGCGCGGCGAGCGCGGTCGCCTCCGGCTCCAGCATCCGCCGTACCTCCAGCACCTCCAGCACCGTGTCGTCGCGCAGCAGGTCGACCGCGAACCCGATGCCCTCCAGCAGCAGCCGCGGCTCCAGGCTGGTCACGTACGTCCCGTCGCCGTGCCGCACGTCCAGCACCCTGGCGACCTCGAGGGCCTTCACGGCCTCACGCATCGAGCTGCGCGACATCCCCAGCTGGGCACACAGTTCCTTCTCCGGCGGCAGCTTGGCCCCCGGCTGCAGCTGGCCGCTGACGATCAGGTCGCGGATCTTGACGATCGCCTCGTCGGTGAGCCCCATGCGCGCACTCCTTCTGCCCCGGACACCGAAGGTTACGGCGTGCGCGGAGCCAGGACCAACTACCCCGCCACACCCGTCACCCCCGCCGTGCGACCGGCGGGTACGCGGGCCGGTGGGCGCTGGCGTGAACAGGAACGACGGCCGGCCTGGTGCGCGGAGGAGGTAGGCCGACCGTCGTGGTTCGGGACAGCGTCAGACGCGGCGTCCGGAGACCATCCGGTAGAGGACCAGCAGGATGATCGATCCGACGATCGCGGCGATCCAGCTGGAGAGGTTGAAGAATCCCTGGATCGCGTTGACGTGGAAGACGATCTTGGCGAGGAAGCCACCGAGGATGGCGCCGACGACGCCGATCGCCATGGTGACGAACAAGCCGCCCGGGTCGTAGCCCGGCATGACGGCCTTGGCGATCACCCCGGCCAGCAGACCGAGAATGAGAAACGCGATGATGCCCATGTCGAGTAGCCTCCTTCGCCCCCGGTACATCTCACCGTAAGCGGGCTGCCGGTATCACGCGAACACTCACCGTGAGTCAGCTGTCGCAACACGGTATCCTCCGGTGTCATGGCTACCGGTGGTGCGGATCAGGCTGTCGAGCTTCCGGAACCCTGGCGCGGCAGCGCTGTCACCGTCGTCGTCCCGACGTACAACGAGGCCGACAACCTTCCACTGCTGGCCAAGGCGCTGATGGCGCTCCCGCTGCCGGCCCTGCGCGTGCTCGTCGTCGACGACAACAGCCCGGACGGCACCGGCACCGTCGCCGAGGAGCTGGTCGAGTCCTACGGCGCCGACCGGATCGGTGTCATCCACCGTCGCGGCAAGGAAGGCCTCGGCCGCGCCTACGTGGACGGCCTCACCCGCGCGCTGGACGCCGGGGCCGACTACGTCGTGCAGATGGACGCCGACCTGTCCCACCCGCCGGACGCGCTGCCGTCGCTGCTCGGCGTGCTGCTGTCCACCGGCGCCGACGCGGTCATCGGCAGCAGGTACGTGACCGGCGGTCAGCTCGCCGCCGACTGGGGCCCGCACCGCCGCCTGCTGTCCGGCTGGGCGAACGTGTACGTCCGCACCATCACCGGGATGCGGGTCCGCGACGTCACCGCCGGCTTCAAGATGTGGACCCGGCAGACCCTGCTCGACCTGGACCTGCCGAGCATCCGCAGCAACGGCTACAGCTTCCAGGTGGAGATGCACTACCGGGCGCTGCGGCGCGGGAAGCGGCTGGTCGAGGTGCCGATCACGTTCGAGGAGCGGCAGCGCGGCGCGTCCAAGATGAGCCTGCGGGTGCAGCTGGAGTCCGCCGCCATGCCGATCAGGCTGCGCTGGCAGCAGCGCGGGCGCCGCACCCGGTAACGCGCCGGCCGGCCGATCAGCTGGACTGCGCCATCCCGGCGGGGACCGGCCGGGTGGCGTGGGCCGGCAGGCCGGCGGAACGGCGGGCGGCGGCCGCCTCCCGGGTGGCCGCGGCCGCGCCGTCCAGGTCGCCCTCGGCGGCCCGCAGCGCCGCGTCCACGTCCAGGGCCTCGGCCAGCCAGTACGGCGAGCGCAGCCGGCGCCAGATCCGCAGCGCCCTGTCCAGGTGGCCGCGCGCCTCGCCGGTCCGCCCGGTGGCCAGCAGCCCGCGGGCCAGCGTGTGCAGCGCGGCGGCCTTGCAGAACCCGTCCCCGAAGTCGGCGAACACGGCCAGGCAGGCGTGCAGCAGCCCGATCCCGAACTCCTCCGCGCCCTCCTGTCGCAGGTACACGTCGGCGAGCCACTGGTGGGCGTACGCCACCGCCAGCCGGTCCCCCAGCTCCTGGGCCACGGTGGCCGCCCTGGTGAAGTACGCCGCCGCCGCGTCCAGGTCGCCGGTGTCGGTGGCGAGCAGGCCGAACGTCCGCAGCGCCGCCGCCTCGCCCGGCCGGTACCCGGCGTCCACGCTGGTCGCGAGCGAGCGGACCGCGCACCGGCGGGCCTCCTCGATCTCGCCGCGCTCCCGGTGCACGACGCCGATGCCCTGCACCGCGTACACCCGCCCGATGGTGTTGCCGATCCGCTCGCACAGGGTGGCGGCGGCCGCGAACGAGGTGAGCGCCGCGTCGTACCGGCCCAGCAGCCGCTGCACGAATGCCAGGCCGGACAGGGCGGCGGCCTCGTAGTGCCGGTCGCCGAGCTGGCGGGCGCCGGTGAGGGTGGCCTCGAAGCAGGCCAGCGCCTCGGTGTAGCGGTCCTGGATGGTGTTGAGCTCGCCGAGGTTGCGCAGCAGCACGGTCGCGCCGCGCCGGTCGCCGGCCGCCCTGGCCAGCGTCAGCGCCTGCTCGTGGGTGACCAGCCAGTCGTCGAAGTAGTTGCGGACCTCGAAGAACGTGGCGAGCGCGGCGGCCAGCCCGCTGGCCACGTCGGCCATGTCCAGCGCGACCGCCTGGCCGACCCCGGCGACCAGCGCCGCCCGCTCGGCCTCGAACCAGTCCAGCGGCTCGTCGAGCAGCGCCTCCGACACATGCGCCGGCGGCGCCCACCGCGGCCGGCGGTGCGGCGCGGCCTGCACGATGCCGCTGCGGCACCGCTCGTCGGCGCGGGTGGCCAGGTCGACGTAGCCGTCCAGGACCCGGCTGACCGCGGCCCGCCGGTCGCTGGCGGTCTCCTCGGCGTGCGCGCACTCCGAGGCGTACAACCGGACCAGGTCGTGGAACCGGTACCGCGGCTCGCCGGTCGCATCGGTGCCGGCCGCCTCCAGCAGGTGCATGTCGACCAGGTCGTCCACGGCCCGCTCGGCCTCGGCGACCGGCACCTCCAGCAGCGCCGCCACCACCCAGGCCGGGAAGGTGCGGGCGGCGAGCAGGCCGAGCCGGCGGAACGCGCGCCGGCCGGTGGCGTCCAGCCCGCGCACGCTCAGCGCCACGCTGGCCCGTACCTCCAGGTCGCCGGCTGCCAGCTCGTCCAGCCGGCGGTGCTCGTCGTCCAGCCGGGCGGCGAGCTGGGCGAGCCGCCAGTGCGGCCGGGCCGCCAGCCGCGCCGCCGCCACGTGCACGGCCAGTGGCAGCTGCCCGCACCGGCGGACGATCCGGTCGGCGGTCTCCGGCTCTGCCGCCACCCGAGCCGCGCCGACGATCCGGCTGAACAGCTCCCTGGCCTGCGCCGGGTCGAGCACGTCGAGGACGAGCCGGTGGGTGTCGGCCAGGCCGGGCAGGCTGCTCCGGCTGGTGACGAGCGCCGCGCACGCCCCCGCGCCCGGGAGCAGCGGCCGGACCTGGCGCTCGTCGGCGGCGTCGTCCAGTACCACCAGTACCCGCCGGGTGGCCAGCAGCGACCGGTACAGCGCGACCCGCTCGTCCAGCGTGTCCGGGATGCGCGCGCCGTGCACCCCGAACGCGCGCAGGAAGTGTGCCAGCACCTCGGCCGGCTCGGCCTGGTCCGGACGGGCGCCGCGCAGATCGGCGTACAGCTGCCCGTCCGGGAAGTCGGCGGCGGTGAGGTGGGTGACGTGGACGGCGAGCGAGGTCTTGCCGACACCGGGCTTGCCGGTGACGACGACAGGGCGCGGGGTGAGCAGCAGCCGGCGGATCTCCCCGACGTCGCCGGAGCGGCCGACGAACCCGCTCACGTCGCGGGGCAGCTCGCACGGCAGCGCGTACGGCGCCGCGGCCGCCGCCTCCGCCGCGGTCCCGGCCGCCGCGTCGCCGGCCGCCGCCGCGTCGCCGGCCGCCGTCACCAGGCCGCCGGCGACCGCGCTGGTCGCGACCACGGTCTCGCCGGTGACGACCGCGTCGCCGGCCAGGATCGCCTCGTGCAGGGCGCGCAGGTCCGGCCCTGGTTCGATGCCGAGCTCGTCCACGAGCGCCCGGCGGCCCTCCCGGAACACCGCGAGCGCCTCGGCCTGCCGCCCGGTCGCGGCCAGCGCCAGCATCAGCCGGCGCCGCAGCCCCTCGTGCAGCGGCCGCTCGCCGACCAGCGCGGTCAGCTCGGCGACCAGCTCCGCGTGCCGGCCCAGCGCCAGCTCGCCGTCCAGGCACAGTTCCAGCGCGGCCACCCGCCGCTCCTCCAGCCGCCGCGACTCGACCTCGGCGAACCGGCCCTCCACGCCGTCCAGGGCAGGCCCCCGCCAGCGGGCCAGCGCCCCCCGCCAGGTGGCCACGGCGTCGGCGACCCGGCCGGTGGACCGCAGCGCGCACGCCTCCCGGCAGTCGGCCTCGAAGTCGTGCAGGTCGAATTCGGCGGTACCGGTGCGCAGCTGGTACCCGGTGGGCCGGGTGACGATGACGTCGCTGGCGCCGGCGCGGCCGAAGATGCGCCGCAGCGCGGACACGTACACCTGCACCTGGTTGCGGACGGCGGCCGGCGGGCAGTCCTCCCAGAGCGCGTCAACGATCTCACTCACCGTCACCGTCCGGCCCGCCCTGGTGAGCATCAGGGCCAGCAGCGCCCGCTGCTTCGGCGGACCCAGCGCCAGCCCCGCGCCCGACTCCGCACACACCTCGACCGGACCGAGGATCCGGAACTCCATCGCCGTCCTCCCGCAAGGGGTCACGAGCGTAGAGAACCTTCCCGGATCGCGTCCAATTATGCGGACATCACCCGACGAGTTCCGTCCTCAGCCCGCCGTCCCGTTCGTCAGAAATCGCTCCGGCAACGCCCGCCACGCCCTGGCGAAGCCCGCCGGGGCCGCAGCCAGTGCCGGCGGGCGGCGCCAGGTACCCCAGTCGCCGAGCTCCGGTACCTCCCCGGCGCGGCACGCCGCGGCCAGGACGCCGGCCTGCCGCCGCAGGTGCGTCAGGGCGAACCGGACGGCGCCCTCCTCCCGGCTCCAGTCCGGGTCCCAGCCGCTGCCGGCCGCCTCGCCGGCCGCCTCGCCGTCGAGCCGGTCCAGCCATGCCAGCCACGCCGCGGCCTCCGCCTCCCGCCCGGCGCCACCCTCGGCGACCGGCGCACGCAGGTACCGCTGCCAGGCGGCTGGAAACCACCACGGCCCTTGCCGCACCTCCCAGATCTCGTCGGCCTCGTCACCTGGCGACACCGGACCGGTCGGGTCCCAGAACGGCACGGCCAGCGCGCCGATGAGGATGTCCGGCCCGTCCGGCGGCGCGCCGCCGCCGATCGCGACCCGCAGCGGCTCCCACACGAGGCGCGGATCGTCCACGAAGCCGTCCTGCTCGTCGCCGGGCAGCCGCAGCTCAACGGTGTCCCCGTCCCGCCACTCGGGCAGGACGCCCTCGTCGGCCAGCCGCTCGGTCCACCGGATCGTGCCGGCGCCTCCGGCGGCGAGCACCTGCCACCCGTACGCGGCGCCCCCGCCGGGGCGCGGCGCCGGTATCGGCACCCGCGGCGTCAGATCCGGCAGCCGGAGCCCGTGAACCAGCCCGTCCTGGCGGGGGTAGGTCTCGCGCAGGCACCACACCGTGGGCGGGTCCCACCAGTCTTCCCCCGCGATCACCACCGCCGCGTCGCCGTCGAGGTCCACCCAGTGTGACTGCACGCCGTGCAGGCCCGGTGCCCGCAGGGTCAGCCGGCACAGCCGCCTGCCGCCGCCCGCCCACTCGTAGACGACGATGAGGCAGTCGCGCGGGTCGTCGAAGAACCGCAGGTACTCGACCCCTGTCACCTTGTCGTCGCGATCCGGCACCAGGTCCACCGACACGCGCGGCTTCCGCCTCCCGATCCGGGGAAGTGTCCCCGTCCCGTCGCCGGCCAGGTTCAGCCGGACGCCGATCCAGTCCGGGTCGGCCGCGTGCCGCTCGATCCAGGCGACCCGGTCCCGCTCCCGGTCGACCACCCCGCCGAGCACCTCGACGGCCACGCCCTCCACGGCGGACACCCGGTTGATCGCCTCGAGCAGCACCGCGGGATCACCCAGCGGCACCGCGTACTGGGACTCACTCACCGCCGAACGCTACCGCCCAGCGTACATATCGAGATCCCTCGAAACGTCGACGTGGCGGACGTACGCTGGCGGCATGAGCTCAGCCGCGGCGCCCGTACCGGACCCCGAGGTGGTCCGCGCGCTGCGGGCGCTGGCCAATCCGATGCGCCTCCAGCTGCTGCGGTGGCTGCGCGAGCCGGAGCGGCACTTCGTGCTGGACGGGGCGATCGCCGATCCGGTCGAGGTGGGCGTGTGCGTGAGCCACATCCAGGCCAAGGTGGGGCTCGCCCAGTCCACGGTGTCGGCGTACCTGGCCGAACTGGAACGGGCCGGCCTGGTCCGCTCCACCCGGGTCGGCAAGTGGACCCACTACAAGCGCGATGAGCGGCGCATCGCCGAACTGGTCGCCGCCCTCGGCCAGACCCTCTAGACCCTCCAGAGACCCCGGCGTCCCCGAGCTGGCCCTCATATCGTGATTCTGCGATACTTCGATGCGTACCCGAGGAGAGGAGGACTTCGATGAGCGGCATTGACGGGATGGAGCTCGGCGCGTTCGGGGTGTGGACGTTCGACTTCGAGTACCAGCCGGCGGCGCTGATCCGCGACTCGGTCCAGGAGCTGGAGGAACGGGGCTGGCAGGCGTTCTGGATGCCGGAGCTGTACGGGCGCGAGGCGCTCAGCCACGCCGGCTACCTGCTGTCGGTCACCCGGCGGCTGCGCGTCGTCAACGGCATCGCCAGCATCCTGTCGCGGGACGCGGCGGCGACTCATGGCGGCAGCCTCCTGCTGGCCGACGCGTACCCGGACCGGCACCTGCTCGGCCTGGGCGTCAGCAACGGCCGGCCCGGGACGAAGCCGCTGGCGGCCATGACCGCGTACCTGGACGAGCTCGACGCCGCCGACACACCCAACCCCGCGCCGGCCTCGCCGGTGCGCCGCATCCTGGCCGCGTACGGGCCGAAGATGCTCGCGCTGGCCCGCGACCGCGCGGCCGGCGCGCACACGTACAAGGTCAACGTCGCGCACACCGCCCAGGCGCGCGAGATCCTCGGCCCGGACGCGTTCCTCGGCGTCGAGCACGCGGTGCTGTTCGAGACCGACCCGGACCGGGCCCGCGCCACCGCCCGCGAACACCTGCGCATGTACCTGGACAGCAGGTACAACGTCGCGAAGTTCCGCCGCCTCGGGTACACCGACGACGACATCGCGCACGGCGGCAGCGACCGCCTCGTCGACGACCTCGTCTTCTGGGGCGACCTGGACACCGTCACCGGCAAGCTCCGCGCCCACCTCGACGCCGGCGCCGACCACGTCGCCATCCAGGTCATCGGCGTCGAGCGCGGCCGGACCGCGATGCCGTACTGGAACCAGCTCGCCGAGGCCCTGCTACCGGCGGACCTGACCGCGGTCAGTCCGAGCTGAGCCCGACGGCGGCGGCGGTGTCGTCCACCAGGACGACCTGGCGGATGCGCTCGGTGGCGACGGCGCGGGCGTCCGGCGGGAGGCCGGGGTCGATGACCAGGGTGTCGACCTCGTCGAGGTCGGCGAACGAGCTGAGGCCCACCGTGCCCCACTTGGTGTGGTCGGCGGTGACCACGACGCGCCGGGCCGAGCGGACGAAGGCCCGGTTGGTCTCGGACTCGGCCAGGTTGGGGGTGGTCAGCCCGGCGTCGGGATCGATGCCGTGGCAGCCGAGGAACAGCACGTCGAAGTGCAGCGACCGGATGGCCAGGTCGGCGACCGGGCCGACCAGCGCGTCGGACGGGGTGCGGACGCCGCCGGTGAGGATGAGCGTGGTGTCGTGCCGGTGCACCGCCGCGAACGTCTCCGCGACCCGCAGCGAGTTGGTCACCACGGTCAGCGACGGCACTTCGAGCAGGTGCTGGGCCAGCAGCCACGTCGTCGTACCCGCCGACAGGGCGATCGCGCTGCCCGGCATGACCAGCCCGGCGGCGGTGCGGGCGATGGCCTCCTTGGACGGCAGCTCCCGGCTGGCCTTGGCCTCGAACCCGGGTTCGTGGCTGGACAGCGTCCCGGCCAGCACCGCCCCGCCGTGCACCTTCTCCACCAGGCCGCGGCGGGCGAGGGCGTCCAGGTCGCGCCGGACGGTCATGTCCGAGACGCTCAGCTCCTCGGTCAGGTCGCTGACCCGGACGCTGCCGGCGCGCCGGATGCGGTCCAGGATCAGCGACTGCCGCTGCTGGGCGAGCATCAGCGGGCCGCCTCGAGCAGCCGCCGGGTCGTCTCCAGACCCCAGGAGTCCAGGTCGTTCAGCCGGTCGCTGCTGCCCACCAGCCCGCCGACCCGCTCGACGTGCGCCGCCCACTCCTCCCGCCGTTCCACCTCGGGCCGCACGATCAGGCAGTCCGGGTCGTTGACCCAGAACCGCCCGTGCTGCCACTGCCGGTTCGCGCCCGTCAGCATCGCCGCCCGCGACGACGGCAGCGCCCAGTCGCCGTCCATCAGGTCGTGCGCTGGCGCGGTGTCCGGGCTGATCCGCATCGCGTCCACCAGCCCGACCGACGGCAGGATCGGCGCGCCGCAGCCGAGCAGGTACGACTCGGCGCCGATCGCCGACCGGATCAGCTTCACCGCGTCGGCGTACGCCACCAGTGGCGGCACGTCGGCGTGCCGGGCGCCGTCCAGCGCGCCCGCGAAGATGAAGTCGATCTTGAAGTAGTCGATGCCCCAGCGCCGGAACGTGCCGAACACCTCGGTCAGGTACGCCGCCGCGTCCGGATGCGTCGCGTCCAGCGCGTACAGGTCCTGGTCCCAGTTGTGCCCGGCGTGCACGGGCCCGTCGCCGTCCGCCCGGCGCAGCAGCCAGTCCGGGTGCTCGGCGGCCAGCCGGCTCCGCTCGCCGACCAGGAACGGCGCCACCCAGATGCCGGCCCGCCGCCCGCGCGCCCTGATCCGGTCGACCAGCCCCCGCACCGAGGCGAACCGGCCGGACAGGGTCAGCCAGTCGCCCAGCTCGGCCTGGTACCCGTCGTCGAGCTGGACGACGTCGATCGGCAGCCCGAGGGTGTCCATGGCGGCCAGGTTCTCGTCCATGTCGGCCTCGGTGACCTTGGTGAAGTAGTGGTACCAGGAGCACCACACGGTCGGCGCGGGCCGCGGGTTAAGCTCGCCGGCGTACGCGCCGGCCCAGCGGGCAAGCGCTTCCTCCAGCGTCAGCGGGTACGCCGCCTCCGTCACCGGCCCGTCCGCCTCCACCACCACCGTCCGGTCCCGCACGGTCGCCCGGATCGAGGCCACCGCCCGGCGCGGGTCCGCCGCCGACCACAGCCGCACCCGGCCGCCGTCACCCGGGTCGAGCCCGAGCAGCCCCTCACCCTGGAAGGCGTCCGCCGGCGCCTGCCGGTCCGCCCGGTAGCACAGCAACCGGTACTTGTCGGAGGACGGCCGCCGCGGCCGGTCGGTCAGCGCGTAGCTGGCCGTCGGGCTCCACGACTGCCAGCCGTGCTCGTACACCCTGGCCCGGGCCGGATCGACGTCCACCGACGCGATCTCGACAAACCCCGCCATCTGCTCACCCCTTCGTCGCGCCCAGCGTGAGTCCCCCGATGAACTGGCGTTGCAACACGAAGTACACGGTCAGCGTGGGGATCGCCACGAGCAGCGAGCCGGCCGCGACCAGGTTGTTGTTGGTGAAGAACTGGCCTTGCAGGTTGGCCAGGGCCGCGGTGATCGGCCGCTTCTCGCTGGTCTGCATGAGCACCAGGGCCCAGAAGAAGTCGTTGTAGATCCAGATGAACTCGAGCGTGGCGAGCGCGGCGAACGCCGGCCGGCACAGCGGCACCACCAGCTGCCAGTACTGCCGCCAGACCGAGGCGCCGTCCACCCGTGCCGCCTCGAACAGCTCGTTGGGCACCGTGCGCAGGTAGTTGCTCAGCACGAACACGCAGAACCCGACCTGGAAGCCGACGTGGATCGCGATGATGCCCCAGTACGAGTCGTACAGCGACTCGGAGTCGCTCATCCACAGCGGCAGCGGGATCTTCAGGTACATCCGGTAGAGCGGGGTGATGATGACCTGCTGCGGCAGCAGGTTGCCGGCGGTGAACACGACCAGCAGCAGCACGTTCACCGACCGCCGCAGCCGGCTCGCGCCGAACGCCACGAACGAGGCCAGCATCAGCGTGAGCAGCAGCGCCGGCACGGTCACGATGAGCGTGTTCCAGTAGTACCTGGGCAGGTCGGCGTTCTTCCACGCGGTGGTGAAGTTGTTGAAGCTGAGCGAGTGCGGGATCGAGAAGTACCCGTGCGCCTGGGTGTCGGAGTACGGCCGGAGCGAGGCGAGCACCGCCCACAGCACCGGGATCAGCCACACCACCGCGGTGAGGATGAGGAACCCGTGCAGCGCCACCCGGGCCGGCCGCACCCGGCGGCGCGGCGCGGCGGCGGTGCCACGGCCGGCGGTGCTCCCCGTCACCGCCTCGGCGGTCGTCGTCACCGTTCCTCCCTCCGGAACGCCTGCACCAGGTACGGCACGATCACGCCGAGCGACACCACCAGCAGGATCACGCCGAGCGCGGACCCGTACCCGATCCGGCTGGCCTCGCCGACGATGTTGTCGTAGACCAGCACCGACAGCAGCTCCATGCCGTTGCGACCGC
>JBJMIH010000271.1:0-12222 GCA_045806985.1 Mycobacteriales bacterium
AAGTGCGGTGCGTCGCGACGCGACGTCCCCGAGCGGAGCGAGGGTGACGGCGTGAGCGAGCGCAAGCGAGCGGACCGGGAAGTGCGGTGCGTCGCGAAGCGACGTCCCCGAGTGGAGCGAGGGTGGCGGCGTGAGCGAGCGCAAGCGAGCGGACCGGGAAGTGCGGTGCGTCGCGACGCGACGTCCCCGAGCGGAGCGAGGGTGACGGCGTGAGCGAGCGCAAGCGAGCGAACCAGGAAGCACAGTGCGTCGCGAAGCGACGTCCCCGAGCGGAGCGAGGGTGACGGCGTGAGCCGGAGCCGGCCGGCCGAGGGTGGCGGCCGGTGGGTGGAGGTCGCGCCGGAGCGGCTGGACCGGTGGCTGGAGGGGTTCGCGGCCCGGCACGGCGGTGCGTACGCGGCGGCGGCGGAGGCGGGCGGTGTCGTGCTGACCGCCGCGGACGGCGCGGTGGCCCGCGCGGAACCGCCGTTCCCGCCGCTGGCGGGTGAGGGTACGGACCCGGTCGCCGACCTGCGGGCGCACGCGTCGCGCGACCGTACCGTCGGCGTGCTGCTGGTGCGGCTGGGCGGGTTCGCGGCCGGGGTGTTCGACGGCGGCAAGCTGGTGGCGTCCAAGGTGGACTCGCGGCCGGTGCACGGGCGGAGCGCCGCCGGCGGCTGGTCGCAGCAGCGGTTCCAGCGCCGCCGGGACGGCCAGGCGGCGGTCGCCCTCCGGGCGGCGGCCGACACCGCGGTCCGGGTGCTGCTGCCGCGCGCCGCCGACCTCGACGCGGTGGTATTGGGCGGGGACCGGCGCGCCGTGGACGGGCTGCGCGACGACCGCCGGCTCGCCCCGCTGTTCGCCCTCGCGGTGGACCGCTTCCTGGACGTGCCCGACCCGAAACGTGCCGTGCTGGAGGCCGCGCCGGACCGCTACCGAGCCGTCCTCTTCCACCTGACCGACTAGCGGTACCGCCCACGGAGCTCGGGTACGCCTCAGATCTCCGGTTGCTTGCCGGCGGCGGCCGCGAAGCCCTCCAGGTAGCCGCGGGCGCGCTCGGTGTGCGGGAACTCGCCGAGCAGCGACCAGAAGCGCGGGCCGTGCCCGGGCTCGAGCAGGTGGGCCAGTTCGTGCAGGAGCACGTAGTCGACGACCCAGGCCGGCATGTCCCGTAGCGCCTCGGAGATCCGGATGCTGCCGTCGGCGGGCGTGCACGAGCCCCACCTGCTGCGCTGGTTGGCGACCCAGCGGACGCTCGACGGCTCGGCGCGCCCGTCCAGGTACCTGGCCGAGAGCACCCGGGCCCGGTTCACCAGCGCGGTGTCGGAGCCCCGCCGCCTGGCTCTGGCCTGCTGGCGCTCCAGCCGCTGCACCATCTCGTCCACCCAGCGCTGTTCCTCGGCGCGGGACAGGCGCGCGGGCACCAGGACGACGATCATGTCACCTTCGCGGTACGCCGTGACGGTCCGGCGCCGGCGGGTGCTGCGGCGGACCTCGACGCGAGGCTCGATCTGGGCCACGAGCGGGACGCTACCCTGCCGGCCGGCTTCGCGCCGGAGTGATGTTGTGCACACCCTCCGTGGGCCCGATCAACTACGAATCGAGAACGTAAGCCCACGGTGCGTGCCGTGGTCCGACTCGTCGGTTTCGTCCCGGCGGAGATTTGGTTCCACAGCCGGTGGACGACGTTTCCGCTGGTCACGCCCCTCGCACCGAGCGCTGTTCGGCCGCCGTCCACATGCTTGTCGCCAGCGCGTCCACAGCGACACACCGCCTCGTCCCCAATTTCTCCACAGAGTTATCCACAGGCTGTGGGTGACAGAGATTGACGATGCCGGTGACACCACCTAGCGTCGAGTTGGAGCCCCCGGACCGGAGGCGCCCTTCGCAAGGGGAAGGCGGAGGGAACCCCGCAGGCCTGGGGGCTCCATCGCATCGTCGGACCCCCGACGGCGCGTCGCACCCCCGCTCCACCGGCTGGCCGCCCACCGGCCAGGCCGGGGACGGTTCAACGGCCGGTGAAGCGGGGCGCCCTCTTCTCCCGCTGCGCCGCCAGGCCCTCCCGCAGGTCGTCGGACGCCATCGTGACCGGCTGGGCGAGCGCCTCCCAGGCCAGCGCCTCCTCCAGCGTCCCGAACCCCGCCCGCAGCGCCGTGGTGGTCAGCCGTACCGGCAGCGGCGCGCCGGCGGCGATCCTGGCCGCCACCGCCCGCACCTCGGCGAGCAGGTCCATGGCCGGGTACACCCCGTTGACCAGGCCGAGGCGCAGCGCCTCCGCCGCCTCCACCCGCCGCCCGGTCAGCAGCAGCTCCCTGGCCACCGGCAGGCCAACCGCCTCCTGGAGCAGGTACGTGGTGGCCATGCCCGGGTTCATCCCGAGCTGGGTGAACGGGGCGCTGAACACGGCGTTCTCGGCCGCGTACCGCAGGTCGCAGGCCAGCGCGAGGGCCAGCCCGGCGCCGACGGCCGGCCCGTTGACCGCGGCCAGCACCGGCACCTCCAGCTCGCGGACGGCCAGCCAGGTCCGGTAGAAGGGCAGCATCCGGTCCCGGATCTCGGCCACCGACAGCGTGTTGCCGGCACCGATCCAGCTCAGGTCGCCGCCGGCGCAGAACGCCGGGCCGGCGCCGGTGACCACCACGGCCCGTACGCCGGTGTCGGCCGCCAGCGTCCGGAGAGCGTCCCGCCAGGCCGCGGTCAGCTCGGCGGTCATCGCGTTGCGCCGCTCGGGCACGTTGAGGGTGAGAACGGCGACACCGTCGTCGCCGCGGTCCACGATCAAGGTCACGCGTGCAGGCTACACCCCATGTCCGCTACGTACTGTTATTGACCTCGGTGTGAAGCTCGACGTGCGGAATCTGTGCGTGGCGGTACTGTCGCAGGTCAGCCCGGCATGTATGGTCCGGGCTGCGCCGCGGCCAGCGGCGACCAAGATCACGGCGAGTAAGCGTCTAGGAGGCACCGTGGCCGCCAAGGCCGAGACGTACAACGGCTACTGCGTCAAGTGCAAGGACAAGCGGGATTTCGAGGGGCAGGTCGTCACGACCGATTCCGGTCGTCGCATGGCCAAGGGCAAGTGCCCGGTCTGTGGGACGACCATGAACAGGATCCTGGGCAAGGCCTGAGACCGGCGGACCCCTGCGTGGGGCGGTGGCCGGCCCGGCTGCCGCCCCGCCCGCTGTCCACAGACAGGCAGCATGATCGAAAAACTTCCGTCACTCTGAGATCAACAGTGCCGTATCACCTCGTCGACCGCCGCACCCTGTGGATAACTCTCGGGGCGCACTGAGCGGATCCCGGCACGCTGGTGTCCTGCACCCAGGCCACCCACGGGAAGGTGATCCATGCGGCCTGTCCTCAACCCCGCGCTGCGCCGGTTCTGGCGCGACTTCCACACCCTCCAGTTCGGACTGCACCCGCGCCACGCCGTGCTGCTCGGCCGGCTGACGCCCGCCTACCGCCAACTGCTGACCCGGCTCGACGGCGGTCACGACCTGGCCGGCGCGCTGGCCGCGGCCGCCGAACTGGGCATCCCGCCCGGCGACGCCGCCCAGGTGCTCACCGAGCTGTCCAGGGCCGGCGTGGTGGTCGACGTCGACAGCTCCCCGGGGGCCCTGCGCGACCTCGACGTGCCGGTACGCCAGCGGCTGGCGCCGGACGCGGCCACCCTCGCGCTGCTGCGCGGCGTGTCGGCCGGCGCGATGTTCCGCCGCCGGCAGCAGGCGTACGTCGAGGTCACCGGCACCGGCCGGCTCGCGGTGCCGCTCGCCGCGCTGCTCCAGCAGGCCGGCGTCGGCGCGGTCACGCCCCGGCTCCTCGGCCGGGTCGGTCCCACCGAGCCGGCGCTGGGCGGCTTCGTCCCCGCCGACCGGGGCAAGGCACGCGCCACCGCCGCCCACTACGCCCAGAAGCGCGCGGCCCCGGAGGGCCGGCGGCCGCGCCGGGGCCAGCGGGCCGACCTGCTCGTCCACGCCAGCAGCCGGCCGCTGCTCACCGAGGCGGCCCGCCAGCTGCGGCTGAGCGGGGTGCCGCACCTCGCGGTGACCGTGCGGGAGACGATCGCGGTGGTCGGCCCGCTGGTGCTGCCCGGCCGTACCGCCTGCCTGGCCTGTGCCGACCGGCACCGCATCGACCGCGACCCGCGCTGGCCGGTGATCGCGGTCCAGGCCGCCAGCCTGTCCTCGGTCGATCCCTGCGAGACCGCCCTCGCCGCCACCACCGTCGGCCTGGCCGGCCTGCAGGCCCTCGCCTACCTGGACGGCCGTGGCGTCAGCGTGCTGGACGCGGTGCTGGAGCTCGACTTCATCACGGCCGGCGTGACCCGGCTGCCCGCGCCGCCGCACCCGGCCTGCTGCTGCCGGACCTGAGTTCGCTGCTAGCGGGCGGTCTCGAGGGTGAGGCGGAGCGCGAAGGCGACGAAGATCAGGCCGGTGACGCGGTCGATGGCGCGGCGTACGGCGCCCCGGCGTAGCCAGCGGCGCAGGTGCTCGACGCCGAAGACCAGGGTGCTGAGCCACAGGGCCGTCTCGGCGTTGTGGACGGCGGCGAGGAGCAGGGCGGTGGGGAGGGCGGCCGCGCCGTGCGGCAGGAACTGCGGCAGCAGCGACACGTACATCGCGCCGGCCTTCGGGTTGAGCAGGTTGGTGAGCAGGCCGGCGCGGCACGCCGCCAGCGGGCCGAGCGCGGGGCCGGGTTCGAGGTCGAGTGCCAGGCTCCGGCGCGACCACCACATCCGTACGCCGAGGTAGAGGAGGTACGCGGCGCCGGCGAGGCGCAGCACCCCGAAGGCGAGCGACGAGGCGAGCAGCAGCGCGCTCACCCCGACCGCGCTGGCGACGGCCCAGAGGAAGATGCCGGAACAGACGCCGAGCGTGGCGAACAGGCCGGACCGCCGGCCGCTGCGCAGCGAGGTGCGGATCACCAGCAGCGTGTCCAGACCGGGCGTGAGGGTGATCAGGGCGGCGACGATGGCGAAGGTCAGGATGGAGGAGCCCACGCGACCAGCTTAGGGACCCAGTACCCTGCTCGGGTGGTCGACACCTACCGCCCGGCCGATCTGGTCGCGCGGCGCCGCGGTGGCCCGCTGTACACCGACAGGGTGAGCAACACGCTGGGCGCCTACTTCGCCGCGCCGGCGGCCAACCGGGGCGTGCATCCGTCCACGGTCACGCTGGCCAGCCTGCTGGTGGGGCTGGCGAGCAGCGGGGTGGTGGCGTTCGGGGGCGGTGCCTGGTGGGCCGGCCTGGTCGGGCTGCTGGGCTGGCAGGTCGCGTACGCGCTGGACTGCGCGGACGGGCAGCTGGCCAGGGCGACCGGCAAGGCCTCGCCGTACGGTGCCCGGCTGGACGTGCTGTGTGACCTGGCCGTTCAGGCCGGGGTGCTGGGCGCGATCGCCACGCTGGCGATCCGGCAGGGTCACCTCCACCCGGCGGTGGTCGGCGCGTTCGCGGCGCTGTGGCTGGTCAACCTGTTCCTGTCCACGCTGAACAAGACCGAGGGCGGCGAGGGGCACAGCCTGATCACCTCGTCCTCGCTGCCGGTCAAGATCGTCAAGCTGGTGCGGGACTACGGGGCGCTGATCGCGGTGGTCGGGCTGCTCGCCACCGCCTGGCCGGCCGGGATGAAGTGGTTCGTCGTGGCCATGACCGCGGTGAACGGTTTGTTCCTTTTGGCCAGTATTGGCAGGGAGGCACGGCTCTCGCTGCGCGGAACCGCGTAAGCGACATACGTCACCGGGAGTACGCCGAACTTGGTTGCGCCGGTCACAATGACCTAGTGAGGGAGCGCACCGAGCGAACCGGAAGGACAGCGCGTCGCGAAGCGACGTCTCCGAGCGCGGCGAGGGAGACGGAGTGAGCGACATCCCCCGGCGTGCCGTCACCCGGACCGCCAAGCTCGCCAGCCTGCCGCTGGGCTTCGCCGGGCGGTCCGCGCTTGGTCTGGGCAAGCGGCTCGGCGGCCGGCCGGCCGAGGTGGTCGCCTCCGAGCTCCAGCAGCGCACCGCCGAGCAGCTGTTCTCGGTGTTGGGCCAGCTCAAGGGCGGGGCGATGAAGTTCGGCCAGGCCCTGTCGGTCTTCGAGGCCGCCGTGCCGGAGGAGCTGGCCGCCCCGTACCGGGCCGCGCTCACCCGGCTGCAGGAGGCCGCGCCGCCGATGCCGTCCCGCACGGTGCATCAGGTGCTGGTGGCCGAGCTGGGACCGAACTGGCGGGAGCTGCTGCCGGAGTTCGACGACAAGCCGGCCGCCGCCGCCTCGATCGGCCAGGTGCAC
The DNA here is from genome assembly GCA_045806985.1 of Mycobacteriales bacterium. Classification (GTDB taxonomy): domain Bacteria; phylum Actinomycetota; class Actinomycetes; order Mycobacteriales; family JBJMIH01; genus JBJMIH01. Next base: position 6,249 of record JBJMIH010000271.1, read on the forward strand.
CGCGCGACCTGGCACGACGGCCGGACCGTGGCGGTCAAGGTCCAGTACCCCGGCGCGGGCCCTGCCCTGCTGTCCGACCTCAGCCAGCTCAGCCGGCTGGCCAGGCTGTTCGCCATGTTCGTGCCCGGGCTGGACGTGAAGCCGCTGCTCGCCGAGCTGAAGGCGCGGGTGGCCGAGGAGCTGGACTACGAGCTGGAGGCGGAGGCGCAGGCCGCCTTCGCCGCCGCGTACGACGGCAGCCCGGACATCTGCGTCCCGAAGGTGATCAGGGCCGCCCCCCGGGTGCTGGTCACCGAGTGGATGGACGGCACGCCGCTGTCGGCGGTGATCGCCGAGGGCACGCCCGAGCTGCGCGACCGCGCCGGCCAGCTGATCGCGCTGCTGCACTTCTCCGCGCCCAACCTGGCCGGGCTGCTGCACGCCGACCCGCACCCGGGCAACTTCCGGTTGCTGGCCGACGGCCGGCTCGGCGTCATGGACTTCGGCGCGGTCGCCCGGCTCCCGGACGGCCCGCCGCTGCCGATCGGCCAGCTCGCCAGGCTCGCCCTGGAGGACCGGGCCGAGCAGGTGCTGACGGGGCTGCGCAAGGCCGGGTTCGTCAAGCCCGAGATGGAGGTGGACGCGGCCGCGGTGCTGGAGTACCTGGGCCCGATCCTGGACCCGCTGCGGACCGAGGAGTTCAAGTTCAGCCGGGACTGGCTGCGCCGGCAGGCGCGGCGGATGGCGGACCCCCGCTCGGACGTGGCCAAGCTGGGCCGCCAGCTGAACCTGCCGCCCGAGTACCTGCTGATCCACCGGGTGACGATCGGATCGATCGGGGTGCTGTGCCAGCTGGAGGCCACCGCGCCGTACCTGGAGCTGGCCCGGGAGTGGCAGCCCGGCTTCGCCGGCGACCCGCCGCCGCCCGCCATGCGCAAGCGGTCGGCGAAGGCGCACCGGTCGGCGGCCAGGAAGGCGGCCGAGGGCCGCGACTGGGCCCCCGACCCCGACCAGGACGGCGACGCGGCCTGACCGGCCCGGATCGATCTTGACCGGCGCTAACCGGCCGGTCTGCTCACCGGGTACAGGTCGTGGTCCAGCATCGCTTCGATGCGGTCGAGGTCGCGACGAGTGCACGCGGCGCACAGCCAGGTACGGCCGCGGCTGTCGTGCTGGGTCGTCCAGCCGTAGGCGATGGCCGCGACGCGACCGCAGCCCACGCAGATGACGTGAGGATCATCCGTGCCGGTCTCCACGCGTCAACGATACGGACCGGAGGTCGACGGCAGTAGGTGCTTAGGGGTGCTTCGGGGAGCGTTCCGGCGGCGCGCCGAGGGCAGCGCTCGACCCCGAGCCGGTGATCCGGCTCGGGGCCTGCGCCTGTGTGTGGTTGTGCGTGCGCGGGATTACAGCGCTTCGCGTGCCATCCGGGCCCGGCGGGCGGCGTGCTCGGCGCGCCGCTGCCAGCGCTTCGCGGAAAGCAGGCGGCTGGCCAGCACCTCGCGCTGTACCTGCTCGCGCTGCTCGTGCATTCGAGCCCTCGCGAGCTCTTCATGGATCAGTTGCATCTTCCGGCTCCTTGCCAGTACGAGATCGTTGCCCACCGGCTGCACGCCGGCCGGGTCGGTCTTGGTCGAATTCATCGGTCTTCCTTGGTTTGTTGCGCCACTTCGCCAGCCCTGTCCGAGGCTGACCTCAGGCCGCGGCCGCTTCCTTGCGCGGGCGGCCACGCGGCCGCTTGCGCGCGATGACAACCCCGCGCTCGAAGATCTCGCCACCCCAGACGCCCCAGGGCTCCTCACGGGAGATAGCCCCGGCCAGGCACGACGCCCGCACGGGGCAGTCCTGGCAGAACGTCTTGGCCAGCTCGAGCTCGGCAGGGGTCTCCGCGAACCACAGTTCCGGGTCCTCCCGACGGCAAGGCAGCGCCGCGTCGTCGAACTCCACGTCGAGTGGCAGGGGCGCCACCGACACCTGGATCACCGTGTCACCTCTTCTGCTCGGTCTTTCCGAACTCCGGTCCATCTGTGCCCCCGGGATCTGCGGACTCTCGAAAAAGACTGAGGCCGCGGATCCCATTTGTCGGGTTCCGCGGCCTCGAGGTGAGCCGGTCGTCGGCCTGCTAGGCCGTATCACCTCGAGGTGGGATACCCGGGACGATCCCGTCGCGCTGCTGCTGCTTCCGGACCGTCATGAACTTGTTGTCGTTACCCGTGACGCCGCGCACACCTGTCCCCAGGCCGTAACCGTGGGCATCCGCCAGGAGCACCCCGACCACGCCGGCCGGCACCGCAGTACCGAGCCGAGCGGCGAAGGACACGCGAATGCCGGGCCTCGAAAGCCAGACGGAGGCGGCCGACATCGGCTCACTGGTCGTCATGAGCTTCACGAGGTCCACCTCCATTCCTTCTGAGATCCGGCGGCGCGCGGCTGCGCGCCTTGGGTGTGACAGTAGGCTACGTGGCACTACCACGACGGGGCAACGTCTTTTTCACGACGTTTCTGTCGGGTCCTCGCCGGCGATGATCGCGAGAACCTCCACACCGTACTGATCCAGCTTGACCTGGCCGATTCCCGGGATCTTCACCAACTCCGCCGTGTTACCGGGCCGTTGCTCAGCGAGTGCCATCAGGGTCGCGTCGGTGAAGACCGTGTAGGCCGGCAGGCTCGCCGCCCTGGCCCGGTTGATCCGCCACTCGCGCAGCCGCTCGTACAGCTCCTCGTCCATCGTGGACGGACAGGTGGCGCAGCGGCCGAGCTTGCGCTCCTTCCCGTCCCGCAGCACTGTGCCGCAGACCCGGCAGGTGGGGAGCTTCCGCTCCCGCTTCTGCCGCGGCGCCACCTTCTCCGCCTCCGACTCGGGCAGCAGGCTGGCCAGGAACCGGCTGGGGTGCCGGGTCCGCCGCCCGCCCGGGGAGCGCGCCAGCGCCCAGGAGAGCGCCAGATGGACCCGCGCCCTGGTGATCCCGACGTACAGCAGCCGCCGCTCCTCCTCGACCTGCTCAGGGGTGTCGGCGTGGGTGATCGGCAGCATCCCCTCGGACAGCCCGACGAGGAACACCGCGTCCCACTCCAGGCCCTTGGCGGCGTGGAGTGAGGCGAGCGTCACACCCTCCACGGTCGGGGCGTGCTGGGCGGCGGCCCGCTCGGTCAGCTCGGCCACCAGGTCCGGCAATGTGCGGCCGGCGGCCTCGAAGTCCTCGGCCAGCCGGACCAGCGCGGCCAGCGCCTCGTGCCGCTCCCTGGCGGCGCCGCCGCCGGGCGGGGCCGCACCGCTGTACCCGGCCCCGGACAGCGCGGCGGTCACCGCCTCCACCAGCGGCTGGTCGTCGGAGGACCGGGCCGCGCCGCGCAGCAGCGTCATGGCCTGGCGGATCTCCGGCCGGTCGAAGAAGCGCTCGCCGCCGCGCACCTGGTAGGGCACGTCGGCGTCGGCCAGCGCCGCCTCGTACGCCTCCGACTGCGCGTTGGTACGGAACAGCACCGCGATCTCGCTGGCCGGGGTCCCGGCGGCGATCAGGGCCTGGCAGCGGGCCGCCACCGCGGCCGCCTCGGCCGGCTCGTCGTCGTACCCGGTCAGCGTCGGCTCCGGGCCGTCCGCCCGCACGCCCACCAGCCGCAGCCGAACCTTGGCCAGCGCGCCCTCCGCCGAGCCGATCACCTTGTTGGCCAGGCCCACCACCTGCGGGGTGGACCGGTAGTCGCGGTCCAGCCGCACCAGCGTCGCGTCCGGGTACCGGCGGCGGAACTCGACCAGGTGGTGCGGGCTGGCGCCGGTGAACGAGTAGATCGTCTGGCTGGCGTCGCCGACCACGCACAGGTCGTCCCGGTCGCCCAGCCAGGCGGCGAGCAGCCGCTGCTGGAGCGGGTTGACGTCCTGGTACTCGTCCACGACGAAGTGCCGGTACCGGCCGCGCACCTCGGCGGCGACCGCCTGCTGCTCCTCCAGAGCGCCGGCCATCACCAGCAGCAGGTCGTCGAAGTCGAGCACCCCGGCCTTCTGCTTGAGCTGCTCGTAGGTGGCGTACACGCCGGCCACCCGGTCTGCCTCGACCGGCGGCTGCCGGTTGCCCTTCTCGGCGGCGGCCGGGTAGGTGTCCGGCCCGGCCAGGGTGGCTTTGGCCCACTCGACCTCGGCGGTCAGGTCGCGGACGAGCGTGCGGTCCGGCCGCATCCCGCAGTGGTTCGCGGCCTGCGCGATCAGGGTGGCCTTGCGGTCCACCAGCGCCGGGAACGGGTTGCCGGCACCGATCCGCGGCCAGAAGTACTGGAGCTGGCGCAGCGCGGCCGAGTGGAACGTCCGGGCCTGGATGCCGGCGGCGCCCAGGCCGCGCAGCCGCGCCCGCATCTCGCCGGCCGCCCGGGTGGTGAACGTCACCGCGAGCACCTGACCTGGCGGGAACGCGCCGGCGAGGACCCCGTACGCGATCCGGTGCGTGATCGTGCGGGTTTTACCGGTGCCCGCACCGGCAAGGATGCACACCGGGCCGCTGACCGCCGTGGCGGCGGCCCGCTGGTTGTCGTCGAGTCCGGTGAGCACCTCTTCGGGGTCCATGGGTGGCCATCATGCCAGGACCCCCTGACAGGGAAGGTTTTCCGCCACTCGTACGTTGGCCTGTCGGGACCCGAGAAAGGTTGGTTGGATGTCCGCCCAGCTCATCATGTACACGACCCCGTGGTGCGGGTACTGCCGCCGGCTCAAGAGCGGCCTGCAGCGCGAGGGGATCCCGTTCAGGGAAGTGGATATCGAGCAGGACCCCGCCGCCGCCGAGTTCGTGATGACAGTGAACGGCGGGAACCAGACGGTTCCCACCCTCGTGTACCCGGACGGTACCGCTGTAACTAACCCGACACTCGCCGAAGTCCTGGACAAAGTGGCCCTGACCAGGCCATCCGAAAACACCTCACTTTAGGACAGGCCACGTCACTTGCGCCGACCCCCCGACGTAGCGCAATCTCACCCTTCCGCCCTGATTGTTTTGCGTGAGGGAGCCACAGCGCTGACGGGGGACGCGGAGGTGGAGATGAATCCGGGAACACCGGAGGTGGTCATCCGGAGGATGTCCACGGGATGGCAGGTCGACGACCTCGAGGTGGTCGACGACCTGTCCACGGCGATGGTCCTCGCCGACCTGCTGTCCGCCGAGCTCCAGCCGGGGCCGCGGCCGGAACGGCCGGCCGGCGAGATGTCCGAGAGCGAGCGGCTCGCCCTGGTCATCAAACAGCTCGAGCACGCGCTCGCCGCCAGAGTGACGGTCGAGCAGGCCATCGGCGTGCTCGCCGAACGCCTCGGTTACGCCCCGCGCCCCGCGTTCGAGCTCCTCAGAAAGGTCGCCCGTTCCAAGGGGAAGCGGGTGCACGAGCTGGCGGCCGAGGTCGTCGGCTCGGTGCTGGACGGCCCCGGCGAGCTGCCGGCGGAGCTGCTGAGGCGGTCGTGGACGCCGGGCAAGCGGCCGCAGCGCCGGGACCGCAGGAACCGCCCGCCCCGCAGGGGCGACGAACCGCCCGAGAGCGAGTGACCTAGGTAGGCCAGTGGATCCAGGTTTTCCCTGCCAAGGCGGAGCGGGGCGCCGCGTGCGTTTGTGTACGCAACGCCGTGACAACGCCGGCAGCGGGAAGCTGGACCGGCTGAACCCCTCTCCGCTGGCAGGCAGATGCCAGGCGGAGAGGGGCGGTTGGAAAGGGGCTCTCAGCCGGCGTTGGGGAAGTAGGCGATCGACCAGCCGTAGACGGTGCGGTAGTTGTAGTTGGCGACGCCGACCTTGTTGGGTACCGAGGTGCCGATGACCTTGCCGGCGCCGATGGCGACCGTGACGTGTCCGGTGCCGGCGCTGTTCGGGTACCAGACGAGCGCGCCGCGCGGCGGGGTGCCGGTGTGGAAGTAGCCGTGGCAGAACAGCCAGGAGTCCAGGCTCTGGGCGGTGGTGAAGCCGGCGGCCGTCCAGCCGCAGGCCTGTGCCTGGAACCGCAGGCACCAGCCCTCCTGGCTGGTGAC
>JBJMIH010000272.1:0-25421 GCA_045806985.1 Mycobacteriales bacterium
CACGACCCAGACCCCACACGACCCAGACCCCACACGACCCAGACCCCACACGACCCAGACCCCACACGACCCAGACCCCACACGACCCAGACCCCACACGACCCAGACCCCACACGACCCAAAACCCGCACGAGCCACACCCCGCACGACCCAGACCCCGCACGACCCAAAACCCGCACGAGCCACACCCCGCACGACCCAGACCCCGCACGACCCAGACTCCGCACGGCCCAAAACCCGCACGAGCCAGACCCGTACAGCCGGACACGTGCGGCCGCATCCCGCATCCCGTCCACCGTCCGCCGTCCGCCGTCCGCCGTCCGCCGTCCGCCGTGCGGCCGTGCGGCCGTGCGGCCGTGCGGCCGTGCGGCCAGGGTGTCAGCTTGCCTCGGCTACCGGGGCGGGTTCGCGGCTGGTTTCCTCGCGGCGGAACCGTTCCGGCAGCATCGCCCGGGCCTGCCGCATCGTCAGGGTGGGCGGGATGAGGTGGCGGCCACCCCGGCGGGCCGTGTAGAGCGCGAGAACGGCGGCGACCAGGACGGTGACCGAGCCGGAGAAGGCGAGGCTCCAGCGCGGGCTGAAGGCCTCGGCGATCCAGCCGACCAGCAGCGAGCCGAGCGGAGCGCCGCCCACGAACACCAGCACGTACAGCGCCATCACCCGGCCACGCACGTGCGGCTCCGCGCCGAGCTGGACCGAGGCGTTGGCCGCCGTGTTGAAGGTGATCACCGCGGCGCCGGTGGGCACCAGCATCAGCCAGAAGAGCGTGTACAGGGGCATCGCGCTGGTCACCACCTCGAGCACGCCGAACGTGGCGGCGGCGGCGAACAGCAGCCGGAGCGGGGGCCGGGCGGTGCGGCGGGTCGCGATCAGCGCGCCGGACAGCGTGCCGACGGCGAGCATGGTGGACACGAAGCCGTACGCCACCGCGCCCCGGCCGAACACCTCGCGCACCATCAGCGGGATCGTCACCGGGAAGTTCAGGCCGATCGCGCCGACGAAACCGACCATGATCATCGGGATCAGCAGGTCCTGGCGGCTGACCACGTACCGCAGGCCGGCCAGCGCCTCGCCGGGGCCGCGGGCGGCCCTCCTGCCGAGCGTCAGCTCGCTCTCCCGCATCATCGCGATGCCGCCGATGACGGCGACGAACGAGACCGCGTTGAGCAGGAACACCCAGCCGGTGCCGATCTGGCCGATCAGCACGCCGGCCACGGCCGGGCCGACCAGCCGGGCCGAGTTGAAGGTGGCGGAGTTCAGCGCCACCGCGTTGACAAGGTTGTCAGCGCCGACCATCTCGCTGACGAAGGCCTGCCGGGTCGGGTTGTCCACGGCGTTGACCACGCCGAGCCCGAAGGCCAGCAGGTACACGTGCCACAGCTGTACCACGCCGGTGACGGTCAGCACGCCCTGGGCGAGCGCGAGGGCGGCGAGCGTGCTCTGCGTGATCATCAGCAGCCGGCGCTTGCTGTGGCGGTCCGCGATCACCCCGCCGATCAGGCCGAAGAACAGGATCGGCAGGAATTGGAGCGCGGTAACAATGCCGAGCGCCACGCCGGAGCCGTGCGACAGCTCCAGCACCAGCCAGCTCTGGGCGGTGGTCTGGAGCCAACTGCCGGTCAGCGAGACGACCTGGCCGGTGGCGTAGAGACGGTAGTTGCGGACTTTCAAGGAGCGGAACATCGAAGGAGCAGCACTCATTCAGCTCCGGCCAGCCTTTCCAGTATCGGTGCCGCCTGTTTCAGGATCTGCCGCTCGGCCGGCGTCAGCTCCGCGAGCCGGCGGGCGAGCCAGGCCTCCTTCTTCCTGCGGTCGGCACGGATCAGCGCCTCCCCCTCCTCGCTCACCGAGAGCAGCGCCTGCCGCCCGTCGGTCGGGTGCGGGGTCCTGGTCACCAACGACCGTTCCGCCAGGCCGTTGACCACCCGGGTCATCGACGGCGGCTGCACCTTCTCGTGCGCGGCCAGCTCGCTCAGCGTGAGCGGCCCGTGCCGGTGCAGGGCACCGAGCGCGGAACTCTGGGTGAGGGTCAGGTCGTGCCCGGTGCGCTGGCTGCGCAACCGTCGGTTGAGCCGCGCCACCGTGATCCGGAGGGCGCTGGCCAGCGCGGTGTCGGTGACTGTAGGCATGATTTCCTTAGCATAACTAATAAGCTTTGCTAACGATAACGGAATTTCGGGGCTGGATGTTCCGCAGACGGATCGGGCCGGGGCAACCGCCCCGGCCCGACACCGTCACTTGACGTTGAACAGCTCCTCGATCGGGTGCAGCGCGAAGTAGACCAGGAACAGCGCCGCCACCCCCCACATCAGCGGATGCACGCGGCGGGTCCGGCCGGTCGCCGCCTGGAGCACCACGTACGAGATGAAGCCGGCGCCGAGACCGTTGGTGATCGAGTACGTGAACGGCATCACCACGATCATGAGGAACGCCGGGATCGCGATCGTCATGTCGCTCCAGTCGATCCCCCGGACCTGGGAGATCAGCAGGAACCCGACCACCACCAGGGCCGGCGCCGCCGCCTCGGCGGGCACGATCCGCACCAGCGGCGTGACCAGCAGCGCCACCAGGAACAGCAGGCCGGTGACGACGCTGGCCAGCCCGGTACGGGCGCCGTCGCCGATGCCGGCCGCCGACTCGACGTACGTGGTCTGCGAGGACGCGCTCGCCGCGCCGCCGGCCGCCGCCGCGACCCCGTCCACCAGCAGCACCCGGCCGACGTTCGGCAGGTCGCCGCGCTCGTCCAGCAGGTTGCCCTCGGCGGCCAGGCCGACCGTGGTGCCCATCGCGTCGAAGAAGTCCGACAGCACCAGCGTGAGGATCAGCACCAGCGCGGTGGCCGTGCCGACCGCCTTGAACGCGCCGAACGGCGAGAAGTGGCCGACCAGCGACAGGTCCGGGCTGGAGAACCACTTGTGCGGCCACTTCGGCACGTTGAGCTGCCAGCCGCCGGGGTTGCTGATCTTGCCGCCGTGGTTCTTCACCCCGCCGATGTGGCCGATGGCCTCGATGATGATGCCGAGCAGGGTGGCGGCGATCATGCCGATGAGGATCGCGCCGCGGATGTTGCGGACCATCAGCACCACGATCAGCAGCACGCCGAAGCAGAACACCACGGTCGGCCAGCCCTGGAGGGTGCTGCCGTACCGGCCGGAGATGCCGAGTTGCAGCGGCGGCGAGCCGGCACCGGTGGCGCGCACGAAGCCCGCGTCCACGAAGCCGATGATCGCGATGAACAGCCCGATGCCGACGCTGATCGCGTACTTGAGCTGTTGCGGGACCGCCCGGAAGATCGCCGTCCGGAACCCGGTGAGCACCAGTACCGTGATGATCAGGCCCTCCAGCACCACCAACCCCATCGCGTCCGCCCACGACATGTGCGGCGCGATGGAGAAGGCGAGCAGGGCGTTCAGCCCGAGCCCGGCCGCGATCGCGAACGGGTACCGGCCGATGACGCCCATCAGGATCGTCATCACGCCCGCGACCAGCGCGGTCACCGCGGCGACCTTGGTGTCGCCGAGGGTGTGGCCGTGCTTGTCCTTGGCGAATCCGATGATGATGGGGTTCAGCACCACGATGTAGGCCATCGTGAAGAACGTGACGAAGCCACCGCGGATCTCGCGCGTGAGCGTGGAACCACGGGCAGTGATGGAGAAGAAGGCGTCCACCCCGTTCCTCGGAGGTGGCGGTGGTTGGTTGCGTTTCGAGCCGGGCGGGCGGCGCAGGTGTAGGTCTTTGGCCTTTCGGGACATACGCGTATCTCCACAGGTGCCAGGGGGTATGCGTGGCAAAGATTGCCAGAAATGCGGGGCGTGCGGTAAGAGGCTCTCCCGCGCCAGCAGTAGATTGTCGGTGTGTCCCGTCCAGACGTCCCCCCGCCCGCCGGCTCTGACCTGCGCTGGGTCCTGCGGACCGGCACCGTGCTGTGGGCGGTGGCCTTCCTGGCGCTGCTGCCCTTCCACCACCGGCTGTCGGGCTACTACCTGACCACCTGCGCGGTGGGAGCCGGGCTCGGCCTGCTCGGGATGATCGTCGCGCCGTGGGTCAGCTCCGGGCAGCGCCGCCAACGCGGCGAGGACGAGCCACCCGGGACCCACACCCCGTAGCGGGGTGCGTGGCGGACGTCTGATCAGCCGGCGGCGTCCTCGGCCCGGAGGCGGGTTGCCTGATCGGGGTGGGTGAGGGCCTCGGCGACGGCGGCGCGCCGGGACCACCGGCCGGCCCGCCAGGACAGGGCGCGGGCGAGGGCGCCGGTGCCGGCCGCGTGGTCGACGTGGTCGGTGTCGGGTTCGTGCCACCAGGGGACCGCCAGGTCGCCGGAGACCAGCAGCGGGGCGTGTACGGCCAGGCGGGAGGCGGGCGGGGCGTCCAGCTCGAGGCGGTCCAGCGCGAGGGCGATGCCGGGGACGTCGGCCCAGTCCAGCACGTACCCGGGGGTGGACAGCACGGCGGCGTCGTCCAGCTCGCTGGCCAGCGGCAGGTCGAGGAGGTCGGCGACGGCCGGGCCGGCGGCCGGCGGGCAGGGCACCGGCGCGCGCTCGCCGAGCAGCGGCAGCAGGTGCGGCAGGTCCAGGACGTAGGCGCGGTCGGCCGGGGTGACCCGCGCGGGCGCGGTCCTGACCAGGTCGGGCGGAGGCACCGAGGTGCCGGCGAGAGCATCCGCGAGCCGGGCGTACAGGCCGGTCAGCAGCCGCGCCGGTACCTGCCGCTCCGGGTCGCCGAGGCGCTCCAGGAGCTGCGCGGCCTCCTCGGGGTGGGCGAGCACGTCGGCGAGCCGGCCGTGGCAGCCCAGCGCCCGCAGCCAGCCGGGATCGCCGGGCGGCGCCGGGTCGTACAGGCCAGCGAGGTCGGTGGCGGACGGGAGCCGCAGGTCCCGGGGGCGGCGGCCGTCCAGCACCGGGTTCCGGCCCAGCCACCAGGAGGTGTAGGACGGGAACTCGCCGGTCTCGCCGTCGGCGGTCCGGTACGTCACCGGCCGGGTCACCGCCGCCCGGGGCAGCAGCTCCAGCGCGGCCGGCCAGTCGGCGACCAGGTCGAGGTCGCGGACGCCGGCAAACCCGTACACCAGCACCGGGCTGCCGGAGCCGCCGGCCAGCACCCCCAGCCGGCCGGTCCAGCCGTCGATGTCGGGCAGGTCGAGCGCTTCAATCTCGTCGAGATCGGCGGGCTCGTCCGGGTCGCCGTCCGGCGTGGCCAGTTCGAACCCGCGCAGCACCCCGGCGGCGGCCAGCACGTCCATGCCCCAGCGGGCCACCAGCTCCGGCGCGGGCCGGCCGAACTCGCCGGCCGCCATCACGTCGGCGAACGGCGGCAGGGCCAGGTCGCCGGCGGCCCACAGGTCGCCGTCCGCGCCTGGCAGCGCCAGGTCGGCCAGCCACGGCAGCTCGCCTGGTGCCGGCCGCGCCGCCGCCACCAGTGCGAGCACCGCGTCCGCCACCGGTTCGGCGTCCGCCTCCGGGTCGTCCAGGGACGCCTCCACCAGCGGCCGTACCGCCTCCAGCATGGTGCGGGCGGTGGCCGGCTGGGCGCCGAGCCGTTCCAGCAGCGGGTGCGCCGCCTCGGGGTGGACCAGCCGGAGGTCGAGCCGGGCGGCCTGGCGGGCCAGTTCGGGGGTGACCTCGTCGGCGAGCATCAGCCCGCGCGGCCCGGTGACCAGGCGGCCGTCGGCGAGCGGGACGGGCAGCGCGCCGAGCGCGTCCCGGTCGGGCACCTCGGCTAGCGCCGCGTACAGCCGGCGCCACCAGTCCGGCGGCTGGTCGGCCCCGGTCACCAGCTCCACCACGTCGGCGGCGCCGAGACGCCGCACCCCGAGCGCGTCGAGCGCCGGCTGGTGCCGCCGCGCCGACCATTCCGCGCCGAGCAGCCCGTCCACCCGGCCGGCGAGCAGCTCGGCGGCGTCCGGAGCCACGTCGAGCACGGCGGCCCGGCTGCCGGGTGCGGCCGGCGCGACCAGCCCGCCGGCGGCGGCCGGCAGCCAGGCGGCGGCGCGGAGGTGGTTGAGGATGCCGGCCGACAGGGCGGCGTCGAGCGGGGCGGCGGCCAGGCCGGCCGCGGGTACCAGCGCCAGCACCTCGGGGCCGGCGCCGCGCCGGTCGACCAGGGTGGTGACCAGCTCGGCGTACGCCTCGGTAGCGCGCTCCACCAGCCAGTCGGTGAGCGGGCCGGGCGGCACGTGCCGCCGGTCCGGGTCGAGCGGGAACGTCGCGATCAGCCGGGCCGGCACCGACAGCGGCTCGTCGGTGGGTGTGGGCGCGTGCACCACCTGCCGCCCGTCCTGCCTTCTGTCGAGGTCCAGCGCGGCCGGTACCGCCCAGGTGACCGCCCAGCCGGCCCGCTCCCGCTCCTCGGTGGGCCGGTCGGCGAGCAGCGCCGCCGGCAGCGTCCCCGACCGGGTCACCTGGTGCCACGGCACACCGTCGACGATCACCGTGTTCTCGTCGCCCGTATTGGAGCGCTCCAACACCCGGTCGCCGACCTCGATGCGGGTCAGGCCCGGCAGCGCCAGCAGCAGGTCGGCCGGCAGCGCGTCCAGCGCCGCGCGTACCGCCGGCTCTGCGCCCTCCCGCAGCGGCAGCCGTACCTCGGTCGCGAAACCCGCCGGCACCTCGCCCGCCACCGGCCAGCACAGCCGCAGCACCGGCACGTGGCCGTCGCGGCGCGCGTACTCGGCCGCCAGCGACGGCAGCCCCGCCACAGCCTCCCGGGTGCGCTCGGCCGAGAACTCCACGCCGCCGCTGGTGGAGATCACCCGCGGCCGGTCGGTGACGGCCAGGACGGCGGCGAACCCGACCCCGAACCGCCCCACCGTCCCGCCCTCGCGCTTGGCCGAGGCCCGCATCGAGGCCAGCGACTCGACGCCGGCCGCGTCCAGCGGCGCGCCGGTGTTGGCCGCGGTCAGCACGCCCCCGTCGAGGCGGAGCCGCAGCACGCCGGGCACCCCGGCCCTGGCGGCGGCGTCCGCGGCGTTCTGGGCGAGTTCGACCAGCAGCCGGTCGCGGTACCCGCCGAGGGCGAAGTCCTCCTCGATGTTGGCGTCCTCCCGGAACCTGGTCGGCGAGTCGGCCCAGGCGTCGAGCACCCGGCGGCGGAGGGCGGCGATGTCGAACGGGTCGGCGGGGTCCACCCCCCGATCCTGTCAGGAACGTGTCAGGAGTGGCCCAGTGGCTCCTCGCCGCCGCCGTTGACCGAGCCGGGGGCGTGCTCGCGGGGCACCAACTCGATCTGGGTGTCGTCGTACATCACCGGGCCAGGGTCGATCTGGGCCGGCTCGACCAGCGCCTCCGAGTGCGCGCCGCAGCCGTGGTCGGCGGCGACGACCTTGCCGTCGTCGGGGGCGAACTCGTTGCCGCACACCCCGAACAGCTGGCGCATCGTTCCGGCCAGCGGCAGCCAGAACCCGCACGACCCGCAGTGCGCCGGGGCCGCCCTGGCGATCGGCGCCTCCGGCCCGGCGTCGCCGTGGTACCAGCGCTCGGCCGTCTCGGCCCGGCCGGTTCTGGACATCACCCTGGCCTTGCCGACGCCCCACTCGTACGCCAGCTCCTCGTCGACCTCCTCGTCGGAGTGCAGGTACGCGGGAGCCAGCCGGTCGTCGTCGGGTTCGGTGGGCAGCAGGTCGCCGACGCCGAGGTCGCCGGGGCGGAGCCGCTCGCTCCACGGCACCCACTCGGGGGCCAGCAGCGCGTCCGGCCCCGGGAGCAGGGCGACCTCGTCGACCGTGACCTGGCGGGAGCGGGGAGCCCTGGTGACCGTGACCGCCCACCGCCAACCCCGGTAACCTGGCTCGTGCGCATCGAAGAAATGCGTGACCAGACGGTCACCGTCTGCTTGTGAGGTCAGGTGTTCGCCAACCCGGTCCCCAGCTACCTCGACCGCCGCCGCCCTGGCGACGTCGACGGCGGCGCTGCACACGGCATCCGGTTTGGGAGGGACGGCGGTCTTCACATCACCCATTGTCACCCACCGGGACGGTACGGCCGCGCGGAGGGGAGGCGAGGTTGACCGAGATGCGCGAGGATTCAACCGTGGCGCCAGCGAAGGGTTTCCCCGGCAGGGTGTTGGGTGGACTGGGCCGCCTGTGGGGTCGGATCCGCAAGGTCACCGATGCCCAGGGCGCCAAGGAGTCCGGCCTCGCCCGGCTGATGGACCTGCACGCGATCAGCATGGCCACCGACATGCTGGTGGCGGTCGCGCTGGCCAACACGCTGTTCTTCAACGTCTCGGCCAGCGCCGCCCGGCCCAAGGTCGCTCTGTACCTCGGCATCACGATGGTGCCGTTCGTCCTGCTGGCACCGGTGATCGGCCCGGTGCTGGACCGGTACGGGCACGGCCGCCGGTACGCGCTGGCGCTGACCATGCTGGTCAGGGCCATGCTGGCGTGGGCGATGGCGGGCGAGTTCCACAGCCTGGCGCTGTACCCGTTCGCCTTCGGGTCGCTGGTCGCCTCCCGGGCGTACGGGGTGGCCAGGTCGGCCGCCGTGCCCAGGGTGCTGCCGCACGGCGTGTCGCTGGTCAAGGCCAACGCCCGGGTGTCGCTGGCCGGCATCATCTGCGCGTCGGTGATGACGCCGATCGGGGCCGGCCTGGGCAAGCTCGGCCCGCAGTGGCCGCTGCGGATCGGGGCGGTGCTGTTCCTGGTCGGCATGGTGGTGGCGCTGCGGCTGCCGGCGCACGTCGACGCGACAGCCGGCGAGACGACCGTCCGGCTGCTGCCCGGCCGGACGACCAAGACCGGCAAGAACGGGTCCGTGCAGATGCCGGCGTCGGTGCGGGTGGCGGTGCGCGGCGCGGCCGTGCTGCGCGGGATGTCCGGATTCCTCACCCTGTTCCTGGCCTTCCAGCTGCGGCAGGAGTACAAGAACGGGGCGATCGGCGCGGTCGCGCTGGGCGGCCTGGTGGTCGGGGCCGGGCTGGGCAGCTTCGCCGGCACCGCGACCGGCGCCAGGATGAAGCTCGGCCACCCGCACTTCGTGCAGTTCGTGATGCTGTCGGTGTCCGGGCTGGCCTGCGCGGCGGGCGCGGTCGTGTACACGCTGCCGACCACCCTGCTGGTGTCGCTTATCGGCTCGTACGCCACCTCACTGACCAAGCTGTCGCTGGACTCGCTGGTCCAGCGCGAGATCGACGAGTCGTCCCGGGCCTCGGCGTTCTCCCGGATCGAGACGCTTCTCCAGCTCAGCTGGGTGGTGGCGGGCGCGGCCGGGCTGATCCCGATGAACATCCGGCTGGGCCTGGCCGCCGCCGCCGTGGTGCTCGGGATCGCGCTGGTGCTGCACCTGATGGGGCAGCGGACGGTCCGGTCGAAGCACACCAGAACCACGCAGGTAGCGTGGTCGGCGGAATGAGTGCAGACCTGATCTTCCCCGTCGCCTGATGCGGGTCCTCGTGGTGACGGCAGTGCCCGCCGAGCGGGACGCCGTCCTCGCCAAGGTTCCCGCCGGAGCCGGCCTGACCTGCGTGGCCGGCGGCGTCGGCGTGGCCGCCGCCGCGGCCGCGACCGCCGTGGCGTTGGAGCGCTCCAACTACGACTGGGTGCTGAGCGCCGGCATCGCCGGCGGCTTCGCGGGTCGGGCCACGGCCGGCGACGTGGTCGTCGCCGACAGGGTGGTCGCCGCCGACCTGGGCTGCCGTACGGACGACGGGTTCCTCGCGCTGCCGGAGCTCGGCCTGGACACGCCGGTGGCATACGACTGCCCGCCGCTGTGGAGCGCTCCAACGAGCGCGGTGCGCGGCACCATACTGTCGCTGACCTGCATGACCGGCACCGAGGTCCGCGCCGCCGAGCTGGCCGCCGCGCACCCGGACGCGGTGGCGGAGGCGATGGAGGGCTTCGGCGTGGCCACCGCCGCGGCGGCGGCGGGGGTGCCGTTCGCCGAGGTCCGTACGGTCAGCAACGTGATCGGCCGCCGGGACCGGTCGACCTGGGACATCCCGGCCGCGTTCGCCGCCCTCGGCGACGCGTTCGCCACCCTCTCGGAGGCGTTGTGAGCCCACTCTCGCTGGCGTTCTCGCCCTGCCCCAACGACACGTTCGTCTTCCACGCCTGGGTGCACGGGCTGGTGGACGGCCCGCCGGTGGACGTGACGTACGCCGACATCGACGTCACCAACACCGCCGCCGAGCGCGGCGCGTTCGACGTGGTGAAGGTGTCCTACGCCGCGCTGCCGTGGCTGTTGGAGCGCTACAACCTGCTGCCCACCGGCGGCGCGCTCGGGCGGGGCTGCGGCCCGCTGGTGCTGGCCCGGCCGGGCGACCCCGACCCGGTGCGGACCGGGACGGTCGCCATCCCGAGCGAGCGCAGCACCGCGTACCTGCTGTTCCGGCTGTGGGCGGCGGCCAGCGGCGGGTACGGCTCGGTGGTGGTGATGCCGTTCCACGAGATCATGCCGGCGGTGCGGGACGGCAAGGTGGACGCCGGCCTGGTCATCCACGAGGCCCGCTTCACCTACGCCGGGTACGGGCTGACCAGCCTCGTCGACCTCGGCGACTGGTGGGAGGGCGACACCGGGCTGCCGATCCCGCTCGGCGCGATCCTGGCCAGGCGCGGGCTCGACACGGCCGCGCTCACCGCCACGATCCGCTCCTCGGTGGAGCGTGCCTGGGCGCACCCCGAGGCCAGTCGGGACTACGTGCTCGCGCACTCCCAGGAGATGGACCCGGCCGTCGCCGACCAGCACATCGCGCTCTACGTGAACGAGTTCACCCGCGACCTGGGCGAGGAGGGGTACGCCGCCATCCGCACCCTGCTCGGCCGCGCCGCCGCCGAGGGCGTACTCCCCGCCGTCGATCTCACGGAGACAGGGCAACCGGCACGGTGATCGTGGTCTCGTCGATGGGCGAGGTGCGGATGACGGCGGTGAGCCGCCAGTCGCCCGGCAGCGGCAGGAAGATGCCGGCGCCGACGTAGCGGCCCGGGCCGGCGCCGGCCAGCGCCACCGCCATCGGCCCGACCGCCGGCTTGGCCAGCGCGAACGCGGCGGTGACCTCGACCGGCGGGGCGGCGCCCCGGACCGTCAGGGTGATCGTGTTCCAGCCGGGCCGCGCGGGGTCGACCACGGCGGTGACCGTACCGGGCCCGAACGCGACCGTCCGGGTCAGCAGGCTGGCGTGGACGTGGCCGCCGTGACCGACGTGGGTGGCCGCCGCCGAGGCGGTGGCGGGGGTGGCGAGTTCCCGGCCGGGCGCGACGTTGACCAGTACCGCGGTCGCCGCCAGCACGGCGGCGCCCACCGCCACCTCGGCCAGTACCCCGGAGCGCAGCCGCGGCGGCACGTCGCCGCGCCGGCCGGCGAGCACCCGGCGGGCCCGCGCCCCCAGCGCGAGGAGCACGCTGAAGCCGGCCGCCTTGGCCAGCACCAGCCTCCCGTAACCGGTGCCGGTGAGCGCGCCGACCGACCCGACCTGCCGCCATGTCTGGTACAGCCCGGTGGTGGCGAGCACCGCCACGCACCAGAACGCCAGCCGCGAGAAGCGGTCGACGGCCGCCCGGTCGGGCCGGTTGGAGCGCTCCATTGCCGTCGTGCGATGGCTCTGGCGCGGAACCGCGACCGCACGATCGGACTCATCAGGCGGGTAAGGCTCGTTGGAGCGCTCCACCGCCGCCAGCCGAGCCCCTTCCCGCAGGACCGCGACCGCACGGCCGGGCTTTCCGTCGGGCCGGTTGGAGCGCTCCATTGCCGTCGTGCGATGGCTCTCGTACGGAACCGCGACCGCACGATCGGACTCATCAGGCGCGTCGGGCTCGTTGGCGCGCTCCATTGCGGCCGGGCCAGGACCTTCGCGCAGGACCGGGATCGCACGGCCGGGCTTTCCAGCCGCGTCAGGTGCGTCGGGCCGGTTGGAGCGCTCCATTGCCGCCACGCGATGGCTCTCGTACGGAACCGCGACCGCACGATCGGACTCATCAGGCGGGTAAGGCTCGTTGGCGCACTCCATCGCCGCCGGGCCAGGACCTTCGCGCAGGACCGGGACCGCACGATCGGACTCATCAGGCGGGTAGGGCTCGTTGGCGCGCTCCATCGCGGCCGGGCCAGGACCTTCGCGCAGGACCGGGACCGCACGGCCGGGCTTTCCAGCCGCGTCAGGCGGATCCGGCTCGTTGGAGCGCTCCATTGCCCTCGGGCCAGGGCCTTCGGGCAGGGCCGGGACCGCGTGGTCAGGGTGGTCGGGGTGGGCGGGGCGGTTGGAGCCGTCAGGGCGGTCCGGGAGAGCCGGCCGGACCGCTTCCGCCCGGCCGGTGTAGGAGTCGGCGGCGCCGGGCGTGCGGAGGACGGCGACCAGCACCACCAGGCCGCCCAGCCAGGCTCCCATCGCGAGCAGGTGGGCGAGGTCGGCGGGGAAGGCCAGCGCCACCTGTCGGCCCACCCCGGCGTGGCCGGCGGCGGACACCGTGGCCGCGACGCCCGCCGCCAGCACCAGGCCGGAGCCGCGCAGCGCCCGGCGTTCGGCCCGCGCCGCCGCCACGGCGCGGGAGAACAGCCAGCTCAGGTACCACCGTGCGGCGGCGAGCAGCAGCAGGCGCACGGTCAGCGCCCGGCCCAGCCGGGTCGCCGCGGTGGCCCGCCACACGGCTGGATCGGCCACCGACCCCAGTCCCCGCCCGGTGGCGTGCGGTCCCTGCAACGCCAGCGCGACCACGGTGGCGACGATCAGAGCGCTCCAACCCGCCAGCGCGATCCGGCGTACCGCGACCCGGCGCGCCCCCGCCGGCCAGCACAGCGCGACGAACGCGCCGGTACCGACCAGCAGCGCGAACCCGGCGAACGCGACCCACCTGGCCACCCCCGCGAGCAGCCCGACCGCCCGCTCACCCGATCCCGACCCACCGGCGCCGGCCACCGCCGCCGGTTGCGGCGCGCCGCCGGCACCGGCGGACCCGCCCACCCCGAACGCGAACGCCCCCGCCACCGCGTGCGAATCGGCCGAGGTGACCCGCCAGGCGACTGTGTACGTGCCGCGCGGCAGCCCGCGCCGCAGCCGCACGGCCATCGTCGCCGGCCCGCCCTGCCCGCGCCCGGTCCCGCCGGTGTCGGCCCGCCGCCCGTCCGGCCCGTACACCCGCAGCGCGCCGAGCCCGGCCTCCACCGGCTCGTTGAACCGCACGGTGACCACCGCCGGGACCGACCCGATCCGCGCCCCCGCCGCCGGGTTGGAGCCGCGCAGCACCGCGTGCGCGGAGGCCGCGGCCGGCCATCCCCCAGTCAGGCCGGCCGCGACCAGCACCACCGCCAGGACCCTCGTCGCCAGGCGCATCTGTTGCCGCCGGTCAGGAGAGGACCTGGAGCGGGCGCATCATTTCGTTGTCCTCGTGGTCGAGGATGTGGCAGTGCCACACGTACCGGCCCGGGATGTCCCACCGCGCCTTCACCCGGGTGAACTGCTTCGGGTACGAGATGACGGTGTCCTTGAAGCCGGACTCCCAGCGTTCCGGCGGCCGGCTGGCCTCGCCGAAGGCCTGCCGGTTGACCACCTGGAACTGGACCTGGTGCAGGTGGATCGGGTGGGCGTCGTCGGTGAAGTTGCTCAGCTCCCACATCTCGATGGTGCCTGACTTCGGTGTCTCGGTGATCGCGTCACCCCAGTGCAGCGGGTTCCCGGTGCCGTCGGAGGCGAGCGTGCCGAGCATGCCGACCTCAGGGGCGTCGGCGAACGTGCCCGAGTCCAGCTCGTTGAGCGAGAGCTTCCGCGTGGTGGTCGGCGTGCCGATCGGGGTGATCGACGGCAGCCGCAGCCGGCCCGGCGGCGTGCTGTTGTCGGGGGACGTGCGCGGGATGACGGTGAAGCGGAGCACCTGTCCGGTGGTGGCCGGGTCGGACGGGTCGAAGTCGGTGCCCACCGTGCCGCCGCCGAACGGCTCGTCCGGGCCCTCGTTGATGAGGTACAGGGCGGTGCCGACCGGCACCCTGGTGAAGTCCACGATCACGTCGGCCCGCTCGCCCGGCCCCAGCAGGATCTGTCCGAGCTGGACCGGCGCCGGCAGGAAGCCGCCGTCGGTGCCGATCTGGGCGAACGGCAGCGCCGGCGACACCGGCCGGCTGGCCTGCGGGTTGGCGACGATCTTGAGGATCATCGTGCGCGCGTTGTTGGCGTTCGTCATGCGGAACCGGTACCGGCGTTGCTCGACCGCGAGTGACGGCCAGCTCCGGCCGTTGACGGTCATCACGTTGCCGAAGTACTCCGGGTTCCACATCGGAGAGACATCGGTGAACGGGATCCACGGGCCGTCCGGCGGCGTGTCGCCGAAGAACCCGCGCGAGGTCGGGAAGAACATCGAGCCGTCGCTGTTGAACGAGTGGTCCTGGAACAGGAGTGGAATCTCGTAGTACTTCGTGCCGGGCGGGTCGTTCGGGCCGGGCGCCGGGCCCGGCAGCACGCCGGACGGCAGGTCGGCGGAGCCGCCGCGGAGCAGGTACGCGCCCAGCAGCCCGGCCTGGACACCCAGCCGCGTCATGCCGATCGTGTGGTCGTGGAACCACAGCCCGGTGGCACGCTGGTCGTTGGTGTAGTTGAAGATCGCGCTGCCGCGCGGCCAGGACACGCCGGTCAGGCTCGCCGACTTGGCGGCGAACTGGTTGTAGAACGAGCCCACCTGGGCGTACCCGGACGGGATGTCGCGGGCCGCCGGCAGGAACCAGGCGTCGGGGTACCCGTCGGACTCCTCCGTGCTGTGCGAGCCGTGCAGGTGGGTGACGGTCGGCACCGGCCCGGCGTACGGGGGTGGCGTGTCGGAGAAGGTCGGCCTGCTGTCCCGGCCGGCGGTGCCGCCGGGCGGGTTCGCCCAGTGCAGGGTCGGGTCGACGGTGAGCGGGTGCGGCACGAAATGCCCGTCGGAGGTCATCAAACCGTTGATCCATCGGACCCGTACCGGCCGGCCCACCCTGGCCTCGATCGTCGGGCACGGCGTGTGGAGGGTCGAGGAGTCGGTGGCGGAGCCGTAGCCGAAAACGGTCGTGGCGTGCATGCCGGGCGGCAGGATCTGCTGGCTGAACTGCCGCGCCACGATCGCGTACTGGTCCAGCCCGGACGCGGTCGAGGTCGGTGGCATCGCCGGCGGGATGAACAGCGACGTCACGTATTTGGGGATGGTGGTGGGGTCGAGGCTTCCGCCCGGTATCGCCGCCTGGCCGGCGGTGAGCCGGACGCGGCGGCTGGTACTCGAGGGGGCGAAGGCGACCTTCGCCAACGGGATGGACGCCGCGGCGAGGGCGCCACCGGCTACACCGGCGCGGAGCACGTCGCGCCTCTTGAATACGGTCACGCGGGTCTCCCTTGTCTCCAGTTCTGCTGGGGGAAGGCGACGGGGCCTTCTGGGAACTGGATCCCGCATCCCAGGAAGGGAGACAAGGGACGTATTACATGTAGTTGGACAAATATCCCCTAGTTAGGACAAATCCCACGTAGGCGAGGTGACGGCGTTCAGACCTCGAACTCGGTGGCCACCGCGTGCAGCAACTCCGCGATCTTGTGCGCGCTGCGGCGGTCCGGGTACCGGCCACGCCGCAGGTCCGGCTGCACCTTCGCCTCCAGCAGCTTGATCATGTCATCGACCATGCCGTGCAGCTCGTCCGGCGAGCGGCGGTGGCGGGCCGCCAGGGACGGCGGCGCGTCCAGCACGGTCAGTGTGAGCGCCTGCTGGCCCTTGCGACCCTCGACCACCCCGAACTCCACCTTGGTCCCGGGCTTGAGCGTGGTCACACCGCTCGGCAG
The DNA here is from genome assembly GCA_045806985.1 of Mycobacteriales bacterium. Lineage (GTDB taxonomy): Bacteria > Actinomycetota > Actinomycetes > Mycobacteriales > JBJMIH01 > JBJMIH01. The sequence continues at coordinate 15,706 of JBJMIH010000272.1, forward strand.
CACGTCCTTGCGGACGAACACGTCACCGCCGTCGTCGCGAGTCAGGAAACCGAATCCCTTCTCGGCGTCGAACCACTTCACCTTGCCAGTGGGCACCGGACTCCCTCGCTCACACTTCGCTACGGTGGATGACTTGCTGCTGCTTGCCGGCCTGCTGGCCCTCCAGGCTACGCGCTAGCGATAACGCCCGGGTTCGGCGAGCAACTCGTTCATCGAACCCGACCGGAACCCCCGCGGATCGACCCGCACCGCCGGGAAACCCTCGACGCTGGCCAGCAGGTCGGGCCGGTCGGCCAGCACGGGAACCAGCTCGCGGTCCACCTCGACCCGGGCGCCGTCCGGCCCCAGGTCGCGGACCCGCAGGTCGCGGACCTGGTACCCGGCCGAGGTCAGTGCCGCGCGCAACGCCACCTCGGCCCTGTCCACCCTGGCCAGCCGGGACGGCGTAATGCCGATGCCGTACGCGATCCGGCTGGACAGGCAGGCGGCGGCCGGCTTGTCCCAGGTCACCAGGCCCCACGCGCGGGAGGCCGTGCGGACCTCCGCCTTGCTGAGACCGGCGTCGCGCAGCGGGGTGACCGCGCCGCGCTCGGCCGCCGCCCGGATGCCGGGGCGGAACCCGGTACGGGCGTCGTCCGCGTTGGTGCCGGTCGCGACCGCGGCCATACCCAGCTCGACAGCGAGCGGCCCGAGCACGTCGAGCAGCTCGGACTTGCAGAAGTAGCACCGGTCGCCGGCGTTGGCCCGGTATCCCTCGCGGCTCATCTCGTCGGTGCGCGGGGCGTGGTGCGGCACGCCCAGGTCGCGGGCGAACGCGGCGGCGGCGTCCAGCTCGCTCGCGGCGAGGCTGGGCGAGACGGCGGTCGCGGCGGCGACCCGCTCCGGTCCGAGCGCGCGGGCGGCGGCGGCCAGCAGGAACGCCGAGTCCGCGCCGCCGGAGAACGCGACGAGCACGCTGCCGAGCGCGCGCAGCCGGCCGTCGAGCTCGGCGAGCTTGCCGGCGAGTTCAGCCTCCAGAGTCACCCCGGTCACCGTCCCAGCGTACGAGGCCGGGCCGCCCCGGGTCGCGCGGGTTACCGGCCGGAATGCTCGGATTGCCGTCCTGGCGGAAGTTGGGGCCAGAATGATCCGCATGCGGGAGAAGCTCATCGGGGCGGCGGCGACCGTGCTGTCCCTGGTGACCATCGGGGTCGTGCTCGTGCTGGCCCTGCGCATCCTGTTCACCGCGGTCTCGGTGAACGGGCACAGCGGCGTGGTGCAGTGGGTGACGCACGCCTCCGACCGGCTGGCGTGGGGCTTCAAGAACATCTTCACGCCGAAGAACCACAAGACGGCGGTGCTGGCCAACTACGGGTCGGCGGCGCTGGTGTACCTGATCGCCGGCCAGGTGCTGGTCAAGCTGCTGCGCCGGATGTGAGCGTCAGCCCGTCGTCGCGCGGGCGCGGAACGCGGCGGCCTTCACCCGGTTCTGGCAGGCCGTGGAGCAGAACCGGCGGGTGCCGTTGCGCGAGGTGTCGACGTAGACGCGGTCGCAGCGGGGTGCGGTGCAGACGCCGAGCCGGCCGTACCCCTCCGAGCCGAGGACGACCGCGAGCCCGGTCGCGCAGCCGGCCGCCCAGCCCACCGCCGCCGACTCGTCGCGGCCGTGGAAGTGCAGGTGCCAGGGCTCGCCGTCGTGCCGGTCGAGCTGCGGGCGGGCGCCGGTGTCGGCGAGCATCCAGTTGATCTGGACGGCGGCGGCGTTCACGTCGTCGCGGGCGACCGCGGCGAACACCTCGCGCAGCCGGGCGGCGAACTCGGCGAACTCCGCCCCGTCCTTGTCGCTGATCGGGACACGCGGGCGGCGGCCGGCGGCGGTCAGGGCCGCGACCACGGCGGTGGCCTGAGCCGCGGGTTCGGTGGGCGCGGTGAAGGTACGGCCCCGCGCCTCGCCCGGGGTCAGCCGGTTCACCAACTCCACCGAGGCGCTGACAATCGCGTCCAGGTGACTGTTGAAGTTCACTTGACCAGTCACGACCTCTCAAGCTAGCGTCACTGACGAACAGTCTAACGGCAGTTACACGGAAGGCGACGGCATGGCGCGCATCTCTGACCTCACTCCTGATCTCACCCCCGAGCTGGCCCGGGACTGGATCACCAGGTGGGACCGGCAGCAGGAGGTCTACGTCCCCGAGCGGGAGGAACGTTTCACGGTAATCGCCGACGCGGTCGAAGCCGCCACCGGTCGCCCCGACCCGCTGATCGTCGACCTCGGCTGCGGCCCGGGCTCGCTGGCGGTACGGCTGCTGGCACGCTTCCCGAACGCCACCGTGGTGGGCGTGGACGCCGACCCGCTGCTGCTTGAACTGGCCACCACGGCCTACGCCGACCTGCCCGGCCTGCGGATCGTGGACACCGACCTGCGCGCGGCGGGCTGGCCGGCCACGCTGGGGCTGGACCGGGCCGCCGACGCCGTGGTGAGCACCACCGCCCTGCACTGGCTCGCCGCGCCCGAGCTGCGCGCCCTGTACGCCGGCGTGCACGGCCTGCTGCGGCCCGGCGGAGTACTGCTCAACGGCGACCACCTGCGCGACAGCCAACCGGGCCTCCGGGCGCTCGCCCGCGAACTGGTCACCCTGCGCGAGCAGCGCGAAGCCTTCGCGGCCGCCGGGCACGAGGACTGGGAGCAGTGGTGGGAGGCTGTCGCCGGCGCCCCGGAACTGGCCCCCGCGTACACCGAACGCGCCCGGCGCGGGTACACCCACGCCAGCGAGTCACTCGACCTCGACCTGCACCTGGAAGCCCTGCGCGCCGCCGGCTTCACCGAAGCCGGCATCCTCTGGCAGTACGGCGACGACCGCCTCCTCTGCGCCCGGAAGCCCTGACACTCCCGGCCCCGACCGACGAGGCCGGTGGCGGGAAGCCGGGTCGGCCGGGGCTGGAGCCGGTACGGTCGTTGGCTATGCCGTTGCTGCGTCGCCGGCGGGCCGAGCCCGCCGAGTTCTGGTCCTGGTTCGACGACAACGCCGAGCGCCTTGCCCAGCAGGGCGATCCCAATCACCGGTCGTTCCGCGAGCTGGGGCGCAAACTCCGGGAGGTCCACCCGGCGCTCGCGTTCGAGGTGTCCGGCAACGTAGGCGGCACGCGTGAGCTGGTGTTGAGCGCGGACGGCGCGGTGGAGGGCTTCGACGCGGTACGGGCGCTGGTGGCGTGCGCGCCGGTCGAGGAGAGCTGGACGGTGACGGCGTTCCGGCAGCCGCGCTCCCCCGGCGTGGCCCGGTACGGCGGGGTGAAGCTGGTCAGCACCGACGTGTGGGTGGACCCCCGGCCGTCCGGTGATCGGGTGGACCTGACCGTGTACCTGCCCGATCACCGGCCGGACGAGCTGCACGTGCGCGCGCTCGGCCGGCTGGTCATCGAGACCGTGCTCGGCGAGGTGCTGGCCGCGACCCGGCTCGGCGAGCTGGCCTGGGAGTCCGTTCCGGACGATCCGCGGGCGTCCGGCCTGACCCCGCTCGACGACCTGCCCGCGTTGCTGGATCGCTAGAAGACCGCCGGCGAGCGGCGGGCGTACGGGACCCTCGGCGCTCCGGCGATCGCGGCGCTGGCGTCGCGGGTGGCGCGCTGGTAGGCGTCGATGAGGACGTTCGCGACCAGGGCTCCGGCCGGGAGCCAGGCGCCGGCCGGCGGCAGGTGCCAGCGCACCCTGCCGAGCGGGCCGAGGCTGGACGGCGGCGCGGGCACGTAGCCGCCCTCGCCGTGGCAGGACACGTCGCAGCCGAGCGGCGGCACCGGGTGGTCGCCGAAGCTGGGCGCGGAGAACAGCAGCCAGCGGCCGGTGGGTGTCACGGCGACGACGGTGGCCGCCTGGCCGACGGCCTCGAGGAGGTAGTCGGCGGCCGGGCCGCCCAGGTAGGCGGGCGCGTCCCAGACGTCGAAGCTGCGCCCGGTGGGCAGCAGCACGTTGTACGGGTGCGGGCCGTTCCACCACCAGCAGACCCGCTCGGCATCCCGGGACGCCACCGCCTGCCAGTCCGGATCGAGCGGGTGCGCGCCGGGCGCGGCGCAGCGAGGATCGCCGCAGGAACATCCCGCCGCGGCCGGGTCGCGGCCGGGGACGTACACCCCGGGAACCACGTCCCAGCCGCGACGGGCATACTCGCGGGCGGCGGCGCCCAGCAGGCCGCGCGCGCCCTTGCCCCTGCCGAGCAGGCTCCGGAACAGATCCACCAGTCCCCCTTGTGCCGGTTACAGCAGTGACGGCCCGGTCCGGGTGCCGGTGCCCTCAGCTTACGTGACCTTAGGTGACTGGTCGCATACGTTTGGTATTCCGCTATCCGATCTTCAGAGGCCGTAGCCCTCGTACTCGGTGTCATGCCGCTCGGTGCCTGGCTGCCGGGGCGTCCAGAAGCGGCCGTGCCGCTCCAACGGGATCGGCGGATGGATGTCATCGCCGAAGGGAGCGAGCGCGCCCTGCCGCGTGGTGGCGACCTCGCTCACCGCGAGGCCACCGTCGTCAGTGTCCGGCCAGGTGTCTTCGATCTGCTCGGGATGCTTGATCGCCTTCTTGACCATCCGATCATCCCTCCCACCATGGGGTGCTCGTCCCCCCCAGTGTGCCGTTACCGTGACCGCACCGCTACGGACTCAGGGCCTGTGAACCTGGGACGTGGCGGCACTACCGTGGAAGAGATGCGTACCCTCGCCGACGAGCTCCGGAGCTTCTCCGACGCCGAGCTCACCCGCCTGCTCCGCGACCGGCCCGACCTCGCCCAGCCGGCCCCCACCGAGTTCGGCGTGCTCGCGTCCCGGGCCGGTGTCCGGGTTTCGGTGGTGCGGGCGCTGGACCGGCTGGACGCCTTCACTCTCCAGGTACTGGACGGCCTGCTGCTGCAGGACGGCGCCGCCAGCGTGGCGGCGCTCGGCCCGTTGCTGCCCGGCGCGCCGGCGGCGGCGCTGGCCGACGCGGTCGACCGGCTCCGCGCGCTGGCCCTGGTGTGGGGCGAACCCGACCAGCTGCGGGTCGGCGGCACCGTCCGCGAGGTCAGCACGCCGTACCGGGCCGGCCTCGGCCGGCCGGCCGCCGTGCTGCTGCCGGCGGCGGTCGTCCGCGGCCCGCTGGACGCGGCCGACTACGCCGACCCGGACACGATGGCCGCCCTGGTCGCGGCGGTCTCGCCGGACGAGCGGTCGGTACTCGACCAGCTCGCCGCCGGGCCACCGGTCGGCATGTTGCCCGAGGTACGCCGGCCCAGCACCGAAGCCGACTCGCCGGCCCGCCGGCTGCTGGCCCGTGGCCTGCTGATCGCCGTCGGCGAGGACACGGTCGAACTGCCCCGCGAGATCGGCCTCGCCGCGCGCGGCGACCTGCCGCTGGGCCCGGTCCAGTGGCCGGAACCCACGGTCGCGATCACCCCGGTGACCGCCCCCGACCAGGCCGGCGCCGGCCAGGTGCTCGAACTCCTCCGGCTGGTGGAGGCGCTGCTGGAGGAGTGCGCCAGCCAACCCCCGGCCGACCTGCGGGCCGGTGGCCTCGGCGTCCGGGACCTGCGCCGGCTGGCCAAGGCACTGGACCGGACCGAGGCCGAGACGGCGCTGCTCGCCGAGGTCTGCCGGGCCGCCGACCTGATCGGCCGCTCTGACGACGCCGACCCGGTGTGGCTGCCCACGCCCGGCTACGACACCTGGCGCGACGAGTCACCGCCGCAGCGCTGGCGGCGGCTCGCCGAGAGCTGGCTCTCCATGCACCGGCTGCCCGGCCTGGTCGGCCGCCGGGACGACCGCGACAGGGTCATCGTCGCGCTCTCCGCCGACCTGGAACGGACGGCCGCGCCGGTGTCCCGGCGGCGGGTGCTGGACGCACTCGCCGACCTCCCGGCCGGGCACGCCGCCGACCCCGACGACCTGGTCGCCCTGCTGGCCTGGCGGTCGCCGCGGCACGGCGGCCGCCTCCGCGACGAGCTCGCCCGCTGGACGCTCGCCGAGGCGGAACAGCTCGGCATCACCGGCCGCGGCGCACTCACCACGTACGGCCGCGCCCTGCTGCCCGGTACCGCCGGGTCGACCGGGCCTGCCGCCGGGACCGCCACCGCAACGCCTGCCGGCACGGTCGTCCGCACGCGCACCACCGCCACAGCTGCCGGCGACGGCGGCAGCGGCACGGCCGCCGGCACGAGCGCCGGCGCCGAGCCCACCGCCGGGACCAGCGGTGGAACCGCCGGGACCGACACCGCCACCGGGACCAGCGGTGGGACCGCCGGGACCGACACCGCCACCGGGACCAGCGGTGGGACCGCCGGGGCCGACGCCGGCACCGCGGGGACCGACGCCACCGCCGGAGCCAGCGCCGCCGGAGCCAGCGCCGGCGGGACCAGCAGTGGGACCGCCGGGGCCGACGGGACCGGGGGTGGCAACGGGACGGGCACCGGCGGCAGGGGCAGGGGCCGAGGTAGGAGCGGCAGGGGTGGCGATCCGGCGGGGTTGCTGGCCGGGGTCCTGCCGCCGCCGCTGGACCACGTGCTGCTCCAGAACGACCTCACCGTCGTCGCGCCCGGACCGCTCGAACCGCCGCTCGCCCACCAGCTCGCGCTGGTCGCCGACGCCGAGTCGCACGGTGGCGCCACCGTCTACCGCATCACCCCTTCCTCCGTACGGCGTGCCCTCGACGCGGGCATGACAGCCGCCGAACTGCACGAGTTCTTCACCACGCGCTCGCGCACCCCCGTTCCTCAGGCGCTCAGTTACCTCATCGACGACACGGCCCGCCGGCACGGACAGCTCCGGGTCGGCGCGGCAGGCTCGTACCTGCGCTGCGACGACGAGCGGTTGCTCGCCGAGGTGCTCGCCCACCGCCAGGTCGAGCCACTCCGGCTGCGCCGGCTGGCCCCGACCGTGCTGGTGTCCTCGGCACCGGCCCACCGGGTGCTCGACGTGCTGCGGGACGCCGGCTACGCCCCCGCCGCCGAGTCCGCCGACGGCGCGGTCGTCATCCAGCGGCCCGAACACCGCAGGGCCCCGCTCGCGCACCGGCCCCGCCGGTCACCGGCCGCGCCACCGCTCACCGACGACCGGCTCGGCACGCTGATCGCCGGCCTCCGCGAGGGCGACACCAAGGCGGCAACGGCCCGCAAGGTCACCGTGAGCGTGCCGGGGGTCACCACGGCGGCCACCCTCGACGTGCTCCGCACCGCCCTCGCCGAGAAGCGGCTGGTCCGGCTCACCTACGTGGACGCCTCCGGCGCGCCGCGTACCCGCGAGGTGGTTCCGACCGTCGTGGCCAGCGGCTACGTCAGGGCCGACGACCCGCGCACCGAGTCCACCATCACGGTGGCCCTGCACCGGCTGACCATGGCCGAACCCGTCCGCTGAGCCCCATCTCCCGCGCGCCCATCCCGCACCTCCTGAGCCGTCCGTGCCCGATCGGGTGGTTCCGGGGACAAGCATGCCCGGGGGGTCTGACAATTTCGGGGGAGTACGGGAGGCTCGCGGCGCGTTGCGAGACTGGGAAGTCCACGGGTACGGACCGGAGGAGGACCGTGAGCGACGACGGGCCGCTGATCGTGCAGTCGGACAAGACACTGCTGCTGGAGGTCAACCACCCACTCGGCGACGAGTGCCGCGCGGCCATCGCGCCGTTCGCCGAGCTCGAGCGGTCCCCCGAGCACGTCCACACCTACCGGATCACCCCGCTCGCGCTGTGGAACGCCCGCGCCGCCGGCCACGACGCCGAGCAGGTCGTGGACGCCCTGATCAGGTACTCCCGCTACCCCGTCCCGCACGCGCTGCTGGTCGATGTCGCCGACACGATGGCCAGATACGGCCGACTCCGCCTGGAGCACCACCCCTCGCACGGCCTCGTGCTCGTCTCCTTCGACCGGGCCGTCCTCGAGGAGGTGCTGCGCAACAGGAAGGTCAACCCGATGCTGGGCGCCCGCCTGGACGACGACACGGTGGTCGTGTTCCCGTCCGAGCGCGGCCGGCTCAAGCAGGTGCTGCTCAAGGTGGGCTGGCCGGCCGAGGACGCCGCGGGCTACGTCGACGGCGAGGCGCACCCGATCGAGCTGGTCGAGGACGGCTGGCAGCTGCGCGGGTACCAGCGCTCCGCAGTCCAGGGCTTCTGGGCCGGCGGTTCCGGCGTGGTCGTGCTGCCGTGCGGCGCCGGCAAGACGCTGGTCGGCGCGGCCGCGATGGCCGAGGCCAAGGCCACCACGCTGATCCTGGTCACCAACACGGTCGCCGGCCGGCAGTGGCGGCACGAGCTGCTGCGCCGCACCTCGCTCACGGACGAGGAGATCGGCGAGTACTCCGGCGAGCGCAAGCAGATCCGGCCGGTCACCATCGCCACGTACCAGGTCATGACCACCCGCCGGAAGGGCGAGTACCGCAACCTGGAGCTGTTCGACGCCCGCGACTGGGGCCTGATCATCTACGACGAGGTGCACCTGCTGCCGGCGCCGATCTTCCGGCTGACCGCCGACCTCCAGTCGCGCCGCCGGCTCGGGCTGACCGCGACCCTGATCCGCGAGGACGGCCGGGAGGGCGACGTGTTCAGCCTGATCGGCCCCAAGCGGTACGACGCGCCGTGGAAGGACATCGAGTCGCAGGGCTGGATCGCGCCGGCCGACTGCACCGAGGTCAGGGTCACGCTGACCGACGCGGAGCGGATGGCGTACGCCACCGCCGAGGACGCCGAGCGGTACCGGCTGTGCGCCACCGCCCGCACCAAGCATCCGGTGGTCCGGTCCCTGGTGGACCGGCACCCGGACGAGCAGGTGCTGGTCATCGGCGCCTACCTGGACCAGCTCGACCAGCTCGGCGAGGCGCTCGGCGCGCCGGTCATCCAGGGCTCGACGACGAACAAGGAGCGGGAGCGGCTGTACGACGCCTTCCGGGCCGGCGAGATCCGGGTGCTGGTGGTGTCGAAGGTCGCCAACTTCTCCATCGACCTGCCGGAGGCGGCCGTCGCCGTGCAGGTGTCCGGCACGTTCGGGTCGCGCCAGGAGGAGGCGCAGCGGTTGGGCCGGATCCTGCGGCCGAAGGCGGACGGCCGCCAGGCACACTTCTACCCGGTGGTCTCACGGGACACGCTGGACCAGGACTACGCCGCGCACCGGCAGCGGTTCCTGGCCGAGCAGGGGTACGCGTACACGATCGTGGACGCCGACGACCTGCTCGCCGGCCGCTGACGGGCGCGGCGCGCAAGGTCAGTTGAAGCCGCGGGAGTCCTGCTTGAGCGCGGTGTCGACGGTGAGCGCGGACGCGACGACCAGCGACAGCAGCGGGTCCTGGAGCGGCCGGTGGATCTGCACCACGTAGTTGTCAGCCGTGGTGAACATCGTCGTGAGCAGGCCTTCCCAGGTCTTCCTGATCCTGGCCACCTCGGTGCCGGTGTGGTCGAGGATCGCGAAGTCCCAGGCCCGCCAGTTCTCGGCGTTCAGCGAGCCGACCTCCTGGCCGCCGGACTCCAGGCCGAACCGGATCTTGCCGAACACGTTCCGCTGGACGAGCCGCCCGATCTCGAAGCCGTCCGGCCGGGAGACGATGACCGAGGACTTGACGATCTTGGCGGGGCGGGTGAGCACGAGCATCGGCTGGCCGTAGGAGTCGCGGACCTCCAGCCGGTGGGTCATGAACTGGTCGAGGGAGCTGAGGAAGCGGACGGCCTTCTTCACCGTGCTCTGCCCGACCTCGACGACCGCGCCGATCTGCTGGCCGTGCTGGTTGTACACGGCGTACTC
>JBJMIH010000273.1:0-32715 GCA_045806985.1 Mycobacteriales bacterium
GCGGCCTCCGCCTCGATGCCGCCGACGCCCCAGCCCAGCACGCCGAGGCCGTTGACCATCGTGGTGTGCGAGTCGGTGCCGACGCAGGTGTCGGGGTAGGCGACGCCGTCGCGGATCATGACCACGCGGGCCAGGTGCTCGATGTTGACCTGGTGGACGATGCCGGTGCCGGGCGGTACCACCCGGAAGCTGTCGAAGGCGGTCTGGCCCCAGCGCAGGAACTGGTAGCGCTCGCGGTTGCGCTCGTACTCCAGCTCGACGTTGCGGGAGAACGCGTCCGGCGCGCCGAACACGTCGGCGATCACCGAGTGGTCGATGACCAGCTCGGCGGGGGCGAGCGGGTTGATCTTCGCCGGGTCGCCGCCGAGCGCGACCATCGCCTCGCGCATGGTGGCGAGGTCGACCACGGCCGGCACGCCGGTGAAGTCCTGCATGATCACCCGGCCCGGGGTGAACTGGATCTCCTGGTTCGGCTGGGCGCCCGGGTCCCAGCCGGCGAGGGCCCGCACGTCGTCGGCGGTGATGTTGGCGCCGTCCTCGGTGCGCAGCAGGTTCTCCAGCAGGATCTTGAGGCTGTAGGGCAGGCGCGCGTAGCCGTCGACCGAGTCGAGCCGGTGGATCTGGTAGCTCTGGTCACCGACGGTGAGCGTGCTGCGGCTGCCGAAGCTGTCCAACGCCACGTCGCACTCCCTCGAAGTCCATCTTCAAACCGTACGTACGTCTTGCTAGTCTACACCGCATGATTCATCACGTTCAGCTTGCCTGCCCGGCCGGCTCCGAGGAGGCTCTACGCGCCTTCTACGCCGGCGTGCTCGGCCTCACCGAGATACCCAAGCCGCCCGCCCTGGCCACGCGGGGCGGGTGCTGGTTCCGCGGCGACGACGGCACCGAGCTCCACCTCGGCGTGGAGGAGGACTTCCGCCCCGCCCGCAAGGCCCACCCCGGCCTGCTGATCGCCGACCGACCCGCGTTCGAGGCCCTGGCCGCCCGCCTCCACGCCGCAGGCTACCCCGTACGACACGACCCCGACTTCCCGGGCATGCGCCGCTTCTACACCGACGACCCCCACGGCAACCGCCTCGAGTTCCTCACCCCCGCCACCCCCTAAGGCACCTCGTCCCCGTACAGATCCCGCCACAACCGCCGCAAGAACCTCTCATCACTCCCGTCGTCGTAGCACGCGGCCCGGAACAGCGCCCCCTCCGGCACCCGCGACGGCTCCTTGGCCGCCTCCCGGAGCTGCTCCTTGAAACTGACCATCTCCGCCACCGGCTCCGGGTCGCGTGCCAGCTCGATCAGATAGTCGTAGGCATCGGCGTGGGCCTCGGGATGGCAGTGGGCCTCCACGACGCGGAGCAGGGTCGCGTATGGCGCGTCGGGCTGGTACCGCCAGAAACGGTCGCTCCTCATGTGGCCTCTTTCGCGGGTTCGACGTACATCGTGAAGACCTCGTAGCCCGTCTTCGAGCGATTGGGCCAGAACACGAACTGGACATTCCCTCGCTCGAAGCTCGGTATCCGCTCCGTGGCGGGCGCCGGAGCGACGGGTTCGCGTCCCTGGCGGTATGCCTCGACCCAGGCGGCACGGCAGTCGACGGCCGCACCCATGTCGCCCCCCACCGGCCTCAGCCGATGGCCCGAACAGTAACGGTGACCGTCGTCGCCAAGAAGCTCCGCGATAGGAAGCTCAACGGGGTCCGGCAACGGACCGTTCCGATACGGCCTGTCGAGAACCGCCCGGACCTCGGGATGTTCGACTCCGCGGGCGAACGCGGTGGCGAAAGCCTCCGGGTCGGCGATCTTCGTCGCCATGTCGGCGCACTTATGGTCCCTGCCTGGCTTGAAGGCGTCCTCGCCGGCGAGGCGCTTGGTGAGGTCGAGCTGGGCCGGGTCTTCGAGGTAGAGGACGCGGCGCTGGAGGCGGGAGTCGGGTGGGTAGCCCTCGTGGCGTTCGAGGGCGTGGCCCTGGCCCTGGTCGAGGGCGGCGAACAGGCGCTGGACGCTGGTGTCGTGGCCGCGTACCGAGGCCAGCCAGGGGCGGTCGGCGGCGTGGGTCTCGATGTAGGTGACCGCGTCGGTGGGGGTGAGGTCGGGGAGGTTGGCGCGGCGGGGGTCGAAGCGGTCGAGTACCTCGCGGGCGGTGGGCTCGCCTTCGGCGAGCGGCTTGTCGAGGTGGGCGGCGTACGGTTCCCGGCTCGCGCGGAGCTCAGCCGGCGTGGCGGCGGCCGGCCGGTCGGCGATCCGGTCGGCTTCCGGGGTCGGCTGATCGGGCTGGTCCGTCCGCTTCAGCTCGCTCACCGGTGCCCGCCCCCCGCGTTGTCCCAACGTGAGGGAAAGTCTACTGATGTGTCCCGGATTGCCGGTTATTCGCGGGCGTCGAGGGTGGCGTAGCCACGGGCGAGGGCCTCGGCGAGGAGGGTGGGGTTCCAGGGCCAGGTGCCGGCGGCCAGGGCGTCGGCGACGGGGACCCGGTCGGCCCAGAGCGCGCGGATCTGGCGGGCGACAGCGTCGAGGTCGGCGGCCTGGGCTTCGCAGAAGTCGCGGTCGACGTGGGCGCCGTGGCCGGGCACCACCACCGCGGGGTCGCCGAGGCCAGTGGCGGCGCGCGCGGTCTCCGGCCAGTCCATCGGGTGCGAGCCGCCGCCGTACGACGGGGGCGCCGACTCCTCCACCAGGTCGCCGGCGTACAGCACGGACGCGTCCGGCACCAGTACCACCAGGTCGTGGTCGGTGTGGCCGAGGCCGGGGTGGTAGAGGAGGACGTCGCGGTCGCCGACATCGACCGTGGTGGTCAGCTCGACCAGCTCGGACGGGAACCGCGGCGCGAGGGCCGCCATGTCCGCGGCCCAGTCCGGGCCCTTGCCGGCCAGGTACTCCTTCTGCTCGGGCAGCGACTCGACCGCGACCGCCGGCATTCCGGCCTGCGCGTACACCGCCGCGCCCGGGAAGTCGGCGTTGCCGAACCAGTGGTCGAAGTGGGCGTGGGTGTTGACGACCCACCGCACCGCGTCCGGCCCTCCGGGCAGGTCGGCGAGGTCGGCGCGCAGCTCAGCGGCCTCGCGCGGGGACGACCGGGTGTCCACCAGCAGCAGCCCGTCAGCGCCCGCCACCACCCCGACGTTCACGTCGAACGACGCGTAGCGGCGGTACCAGACATGATCCCCGACCTCGACCCACCCCGGCATGCGGCTAGCCTACGGTGAACACGCAGGCTGTCCCGGATGGGAGGATGGGCGCCATGTGCGGTCTGCTCACCTACGTCAGTGCCCGTCGTCACGCCGAGACTCTCCGTGACGGGCTTGCCCACGCGCTGGAAATGATCCACCACCGCGGCCCCGACGAGACGGGTCTGGTGGGCGACGAGGACATCCAGTTCGGGTTCAAGCGCCTGTCCATCATCGACGTGGAGTCCAGCCACCAGCCGATGACGTACGCGGACGGCCGCTACGTGATGACGTTCAACGGCGAGATCTACAACTACCTGGAGCTGCGGCAGGAACTCATCGAGACCTTCGGCGCCCGGTTCGCCACCGACGGCGACGGCGAGGTGATCCTGGCCGGGTACCACTACTGGGGCGAGCAGGTGGTGTCCCGGCTGCGCGGCATGTTCGCGTTCGTGCTGTGGGACCGCCAGCAGCGGCGCGCGTTCGTGGCCCGCGACCCGTTCGGCATCAAGCCGATGTACTACCTGGCCGGCGAGGACGGGGTGGCGTTCGCCTCGGAGAAGAAGACGCTGCTGCCGCTGATGGACCTGCTCGGCACCCCGCGCGGCGGCGACCACGTGGCCATGCAGCACTACTTCACCCTCCAGTACGTGCCGGAACCGCTGTCCATGCACCGCGCCATCCGCCGGCTCGAGGTCGGCTGCGCGATGAGCTACGCGCCGGGCAGCCAGCCGCGCACGTTCCGCTACTTCCAGCCCGACTTCCGCCCGACCCCGGTCGACGACGCCGGCAAGCTGCACCGGGAGATCCGCGACGCGCTCGAGGAGTCGGTCGCGATGCACCTGCGCTCGGACGTGCCGGTCGGCGCGTTCCTGTCCTCGGGCATCGACTCCACCGCGATCGTCGCGCTCGCCAAGCAGCACAAGCCGGACATCCTCACGTTCACGGTCGGGTACGACGTGGAGGGCTTCTCGGAGATCGACGCGGCCGCCAAGTCCGCCGAGTACCTCGGCGTGCGGCTCATCCCGAGCCGGGTCGGGCCGCAGGAGATGATCGAGGCGCTGCCCCGCATCGTGTGGCACCTGGACGACCCGGTCGCCGACCCGTCCCTGGTACCCCTGTACTTCCTGGCCAGGTCGGCGTCCGAGCACGTCACCGTGGTGCTCTCCGGCGAGGGCGCCGACGAGTTCTTCGGCGGGTACAACATCTACCGCGAGCCGCTGTCGCTGCACCCGGTCTCCAACCTGCCGGACGGGCTGAAGAAGGGCTTGGCCGCGGTGTCGCGGGCAATGCCGGAGGGCGTCAAGGGCAAGAGCTTCCTGCAGCGCGCCTCCACCCCGATCGAGGAGCGGTACTACGGCAACGCGCGGATGTTCAACGAGGAGGAGAAGCGCGAGCTGCTGCGCCGCTACGACCAGCGGGTGTCCTACACGGACGTGACGCGGCGGATCTACGAGGAGTGCACGCACCTCGACGACGTCACCAAGATGCAGTACGTCGACCTGTTCACCTGGCTGCGCGGGGACATCCTCGTCAAGGCCGACCGGATGTCGATGGCGCACTCGCTGGAGCTGCGGGTGCCGTTCCTGGACACCGGCGTGTTCGAGGTGGCCCGCAAGCTGCCGGTCGAGCACAAGATCACCAAGGACCAGTCCAAGCCGGCGCTGCGCAAGTCGGTCGCGGACATCGTGCCGCCGCACATCCTCGAGAAGCGCAAGCTGGGCTTCCCGGTGCCGTTCAAGGTGTGGCTGCGGGACGTGATGTACGACTGGGCGCGGCAGACGATCATCGAATCCGGCACCGAGGAGCTGATCAACAAGGACGTCGTGCTGCGGCTGCTCGAGGAGCACCGGGCCGGCGACGCCGACCGCACCCGCAAGCTGTGGACGGTGCTGATCTTCATGCTCTGGCACGCGATCTACGTGGAGCGCCGGATCGACCCGACCCCGCCCAAGGCTGCCCCCCGCGCCAACCGCGCCCTGCGCTGACCGGCCCCAGGTTCCCGCTGCCGGCGTTGTCGCGGCGCTTGCGTGCCAAGAACGCACGCGGCGCCCCGCTCCGCCTTGGCAGCCGAAACCTGCGGTTCCCGCTGCCGGCGTTGTCGCGGCGCTTGCGTGCCAAGAACGCACGCGGCGCCCCGCTCCGCCTTGGCAGCCGAAACCTGCGGTTCCCGCTGCCGGCGTTGCCGGGTCGCTTGCGTGCCGAGAACGCACGCGGCGCGAGCCTCCGCCTTGGCAGCCGAAACCTGCGGTTCCCGCCGCCGGCGTTGCCGACCCCGCCTGCGTGCCAAGAACGCACGCGGCGCGAGCCTCCGCCTTGGCAGCCGGAACCTGCGGTTCCCGCTGCTGGCGTTGCCGACCCCGCCTGCGTGCCAAACAGCAGCACGCGGCGCGACCCTCCGCCTTGCAGCGGCAAGCTAGCTCGGGCCAGCGTCCTGGGTACGGGCGTCCCATTCGGGGCGGACTTTGGGCGGGCGTTCACCCGAGGGTTACCGGGGTCACCCGAACTGGTCCGCCACTGGGGCTTGAGTGACGCCTGGGCAGGGTAGATCCCTTCACCCGGTGGGGTAGGTAACGCGGGCCGGCGCCCGAGGGTGGGGCGCCGGCCCGCGGTGTTGCTACCGTCGAGGTGTGGAGTCGGGCGCGGTGACACGGGTGGGCGAGTGGATCGCCGCGTCCCGGCAGGTCACGGTGCTGACCGGGGCCGGGATCTCCACCGACTCCGGGATCCCCGACTTCCGCGGCCCGCAGGGCCTGTGGACCCGCAACCCCGGCGCGGAGAAGATGTCCCACCTCGCCGACTACCTGGCCGATCCGGAGGTACGGCGGCGGGCCTGGGTGAGCCGGCGCGGTCACGGCGCGTGGACGGCCGAGCCGAACGCCGGCCACCGGGCGCTGGTGGCGCTGGAGCGGGCCGGCAAGCTGCGCGCGGTGGTCACCCAGAACGTCGACGGCCTGCACCAGCGCGCCGGCTCCGACCCGGACCTGGTCATCGAGGTGCACGGGACGATCCACGACAGCCAGTGCGTGGAGTGCGGGGACCGGGTGCCGATGGCGGCGACGCTGGAGCGGGTGGCCGGCGGCGACCCGGACCCGGCGTGCCTGGCCTGCGGCGGCATCCTCAAGTCGGCGACGATCTCGTTCGGCCAGGCGCTAGAGGCGGACGTGCTGCGGGCGGCGGTGGCGGCCGCCGCGGACTGCGAGGTGTTCCTCGCGGTCGGCACCTCGCTCCAGGTGTACCCGGTGGCGGACCTGGTCAGGGTGGCCGCCGGGACAGGGGCGAAGGTCGTGATCGTGAACGCGCAGCCCACGCCGTACGACGACATGGCGGACGCGGTGTTTCGCGAACCAATCGGGATAATCCTCCCCGAGCTGGTCGAGACGGGCGTGGGGCGGGCCACGGGGTCCGACTCCGCTCGGTGAGCGCGGGTAGGCTGGGCCGGTGGCGACGACTGATCTTGACACCAGTCTTGATACCGACCCCGCGTCGTCGTCAGCGGGAAAGCCCGGCGAACCGGAACGGAACGTGACCAGCCGGCGACGGCGGATCGCGCTCGGGGTGTACGGCGGGCTGTTCGTCGTGTACGCGATCCTGGTCGGCATCCCGACCGACTACACGCAGATCTTCCTGTGGTTGTGGGTCGGGGCGATGTGCTACAACATCGGCCAGCCGTGGCGCGCCCACCTGGGCTTCCTCCGCGACTGGGGCCCGATCCTGGCCGCCCTGCTCGCGTACAACTTCTCCCGGGGGGCAGCCTCCCACCTGGGTTTCCCGCTGCACGTCACCGAGCCGATCCGGTTCGACAGCTGGGTCGCCGGCGGGGGCGAGCTGCCCACCCAGTGGATGCAGCAGCGCTTCTACGACCCGTGGCACGTGCACTGGTACGACGTGCTGGCCTCGTGCGTGTACTTCTCGCACTTCCTGGCCAGCCTGACCGTGGCCTGGGTGCTGTGGATCCGGAACCGGGAGCGCTGGCGGCTGTTCATCCGCCGCTTCCTCACGCTCACCTTCGCCGGGCTGGTCACCTACGTCGTGTACCCGATGGCGCCGCCGTGGTGGGCCTGGGAGCACGGGTACACCGGCACGGTCGTGTACCGGATGAGCTCGCGCGGCTTCGACGTGATCGGCCTGAACCGGGCCGGGCACATCCTGGAGCGCGGCCAGGCGGTGGCGAACCCGGTGGCGGCGATGCCGTCCCTGCACACCGCCATGTCAACGCTGATCGCGACGTTCTTCATCTGGCAGCTGACGTCGCGGTGGCGGTGGCTGCTGGTGTTGTACCCGATCGCGATGGGTACCACCCTCGTGTACACCGGCGAGCACTACCTGCTCGACATCCTCGCGGGCTTCGTCTACGCGGCCGCGGTGATGACCGGCGTGTGGTACGTGGAGCGGTGGAGGGAGGCGCGGAAACGCGCCGGGGACGCCGCGTCGGCGGAATCGCGCGTTTCTCTGGAAAAGGAAACGCTGGATAAAGAAATCGCCGTGGAGTAGTCAAGTTCACTTTGCCCAAATTTAGGCAAAAGTTGAGTTTTGCACCCTTGCCGCCGGGTAATCCCTGACCCGGTTATATTCCTTGCCCAGCAGGCCAACGGGAGGGTGCGCGTGGGCGACACGATCAAGATCGACCCGGCCGTCGTCGGTGCGATGGCGCAGAAGTTGAAGGGACTCGCCGAGGAGTTCAAGGAATCCGATCACGACGAGTACTTCGAGGGCATCGAGCCCAGCAGCGTCAAGGGGAAGCTGCACGACTTCGCGCACAACTGGTCGGAGAAGAAGAAGTCGCTCGAGGAGCTGCTGGAGGATCTCTCCGGCTTCGCCAAGCAGGCGGCCGACACCCACGGCGCACTGGACACCCAGATAGCCACCGCGATCGACAAGATGGAATCGCAGGTCAAGGACAACGTCTCGGCGTCGGACAAGGCCCAGGACGCCCCCAAGTCGCCCGCCGGCGGCAGGAAGGCCGAGTGACATGACCACGCACTGGCCGAGACCGACCGACTGGGATCCGGTCGCCGGCTCCGACCCCACGCCGGGCAACGCCGAGGCGCTCTTCAATCTCAGCGAGAAGTTCAAGCGCATCGCGGCCACGGTCGAGCAGCAGGCCGAGATGCTCGAACAGGTGAACAAGGACGAGTTCTGGGAGGGGAAGTCGGCGGAGGCGTTCGAGGAGAAGCGCAAGGACGCCGTCGAGAAGCTCAAGCTCGTCCACACCCGGTACCAGACCGTCGGCGAGGCCCTGCACACCTTCCACACCGCGGTGACGGGCGCCCAGGGCCAGGCCGACGACGCGCTGGACAAGGCGAAGACCGCCAAGCAGGAGCGCGACCAGGCGCAGGGGCACCTGAGCGAGGCCAAGAACCAGGCCTCCACCGACAAGAAGTGGAACGAGGAGCACAAGGACCAGCCGCAGCGCAAGATCGACGACAACCCCGGCAGCGCCTACGCACGGACCATCGGCGACAAGAACGACGAGATCGCGCACTACAAGAAGATCGTCGACCAGGCCAGGACGGACTTCAACAACGCGGCCTCGGCGTGCGTCTCCGCGATCGACGGCACGCTGAACGACGAGCTGAAGAACCCGCACCGCGGCTGGTTCAGCAGCGCGATGCACTGGGTCGGCAGCCACATCCAGGCGGCCGCCAAGTGGGTCGTCAGCCAGCCGATCTTCCAGGAGATCTCCAAGTGGGTGGCCAAGCTGGCGATGGTGGTCGGCGTGCTCGCCCTGTGCCTGAGCTGGGTTCCGATCCTCGGCCAGATCCTGGACGTGGCGGCGCTCGTGCTCGGTGCGGCGGCGCTGGTCTGCGACCTCATCAAGTTCGCCGCCGAACCGTCCCTGAGCGGCGCGCTCACCCTCGGCCTCGACGTGGTCGGCCTGGTGACGTTCGGCCTGGGCAGGGCCGCCGGCGCCGCGGGCGACCTGGCCAGGGAGGCGTCGGCCGCCGACAAGGGCGTGACCGAGGCGTCGGAGGCGCTGTCCGCGGCCAAGGCGGCCAAGGCGGCCAAGGAGGCGGACCTCGCCAACCTCGCCAAGACCACCCAGCAGGGCGCCAAGGGCCTGAAGAACCCGCTGGAGATCGCCAACGCGCAGCGGGCGTTCGCGAAGATGCAGACGCTGGAGAAGATCAACGCCTCCCAGGCGGTCAAGTCGGCGGAGGGCACCCTGTCCGATGCCACCAACCTGGCGAACAAGGCGGACCGCGGCGTCAACGGCTTCCTGCCGAACGCCACCGCGGTCAAGAACGGGGCGCACGTCTTCGCCGATCCCGGGCGGACCGCCGCCGCGATCGCCGAGCGTCCCGGCAGCTTCGCGCAGAACTACGTGGCCGACGCCGGCGCCAGGGCCAGCGACTACTTCGGCGGGGCGGCCCGGATGGCCACCGGCGCGCCGGTGACCCCGGCGCAGATGATGGGCGGGTACCAGTTCGCCGCCAACGGTGCCTCCGCGGTGGACACCGTCGTCCTCGACCACAGCACGACGGAGGAGTACAACGCCTGGCAGGCCGGGCAGCAGTCGCACCACGTGGAGGCGTCCGCACCGTGACGACCGTGGTGCTGCGCCCGCGTCCGCCCGGCGGCCTGATCAGCCGGGCGGACAAGGCGTTCCTGGCCACCGCCAGGATCGAGGCGCGTCCCGACGCCGTCGTCATCACCGACGGCGCCGGGAACACCACCACGATCGGCTGGGACGACCCGGACTCGGTGGAGGGCGTACGGCACACCACCCACTTCCACCGGCCGTCCGGGCGCGGCAGCGAGCCCGACCGGTACACCTCGCTCATCGACGTGGACGGGCGGGCGCTGGCCGTGCTGCCGCTGGGCTGGTGGGACATTGACGAGGTCAAGCAGTTCGCCACCACCATCGACGTGCCGTGGCACGTCGACCTGCGGCAGTGGCAGGACCCGCCGCCGCCGCGGGCGGACCGCTGCGTGGAGCTGTGGCCGGTCGGGTCGGGCGTGGTGACGATGATCCCGCTCGTGACGCTGGTCGTCCTGGTCGCCGCCGCGGTGGTGACCTGGGCCGTCACCGGCCAGTGGCTGTGGGTCGGCGTCGCCGCGCTGATCCTGGCCGTCGGCGGCCCGCTCGTGTTCCGCTTCCTGGGCCCGCGCTTCCGCACCGAACTGACCCTCACCGGAACCCCGCCCGAGGAGAGACCGTGACGACCAAGAGCCCGCCGCGGGGCTTCCGCCTGCTGCTGCCGGACAACTGGGTCCGGTACGACCTGGACCCGGAGACGTACCGGGCGAGCCTGGCCACCTCCGTGGACCGGATCGTCGCCGACGACCCGAAGACGGAGGTCCTCGCCAGGGAGGCGCAGGGCCTGCTGGCCGCCCACCTGCTGGACGCGATCGACCACGGCGCGCTGCTGGCGGCCAGCTACACCGACACGATCAACGGGGTGCCGATCGGGGCCTCGCTGGTGGTGATCCGGTCGCCGTACCCGGCCGACCCCGGCGGCAACCGGATGGGGCTCAAGAGCATCGCGGACATGTTCACCTCCGGCCTCACCAAAGGCAGGATGGTCGGGCTGCCCAGGGTCGGCCCGGCCGTGCTGGTGACCGGCCGGGAGATGGTGGAGGAGATGCGCGGCACCGACGGCCGGCCGTTGCAGGCGGACACCACGCGGTACTTCGTGCCGTTCCCCGGCCAGGACAGCCCGCTGCTGGTGCTGTCGTTCTCCTCGCCCACCCTGCTGCTGGCGGACGCGTTCCGGAAGCTGTTCAGGGCCATCGCCGAGAGCCTGAACTGGCAGGACCTGGATGCGGAGGCGGCAGATGAGTGAGTCGAACGGCGCCAGGACAGGTACCCGGGAGCGGAACTGGACGGCGTCGGTCACCACCGACCAGCGCTGGCTGGTGCCCGACCTCACCGACCTGTCCGAGCCGGCGCTGCGCGCGGTGCTCGACCGGCGGATGGAGGCCGACGAGCCGACCGGCGTGGTGTTCACGCCCGAGGGCTACCAGGAGATGTACGCCAAGCTCGCCGGGGTCGCCGAGGACACCCTGGACCGGGGCGGGATGTACTGCGCGCTGTTCTGCGTGCCGTACGAGGGCAGCGCCCTCAGCGCGGTGGCCACGTTGCTGCCCGCGGCCGGCGAGGACACCGACCCGGAAACGCTGGTGCGCACGCTGGCCGCCACCCATCCCGGCGACGCGGGCCGCCGCCGGATCGACGTGGTCCAGGTGCCGGCCGGCCCGGCCGTGCGCATCCGCTGCATGGTGCACCTGCCGCTGGACAAGACCGACCAGCAGGTCGTGGACAGCGTGCAGTACTGGGTGCCCGTCGAGGACACCGGCGACCTGGCCGTGCTCAGCTTCGCCACCGGCCACCTGGCCTTCGGCGATTTCTTCGCCGAGGCGTTCGACGAGGTCGCGGCCACCCTGGAGGTCACCGTCCTGGACTGAACTGAACTGAACAACAACCTGACCGGATCCAGCTTTCCGCTCGCAAGGCGGAGGTCCGCGCCGCGTGCTGCTCTTTGGCACGCAAGCGGACCGACAACGCGGCGAGCGGGAAGCTGGATCCGGTCAGGGTAGCCAGGTGACGTGGCCGTGCAGGAGGGTGTAGCCCACGAAGGCGACCGCGTCGATCGTGGTGTGCGCGATGACCAGCGGCGCCAGCCGGCGGGTACGCAGGTACAGGCCGCCGAAGATGAGCCCCATCACCATGTTGCCGAAGAAGCCGCCGAGCCCCTGGTAGAGGTGGTAGGAGCCGCGCACCGTGGCGCTCACCAGCAGCGCCGGCAGCGGCCGCAGGCCGAGCTGGTCGAGCCGGCGGAGCAGGTACCCGACGACCAGCACCTCCTCCAGCGCCGCGTTCTGGAACGCGGCGAGCACCAGCACCGGCGTCCGCCACCAGAACGCGGGCAGGTTGGTGGCGACCACCGACAGGTTCACCCCGAGCGCGTGCGCGAGCAGGTACAGCCCGAGGCCGGGCAGGCCGATCGCGGCGGCCAGGCCGAGCCCGAGCAGCAGGTCCCGGCGCGGCCGGCGGGTGTCGAGGCCGATGTCGGCGGCGGACTCGCCGCCCCGGTACAGCAGGTAGAGCACCAGCGCGACCGGGGCCAGGCCGGCGGCGATGTCGAGCAGCTGGTAGGAGAGTTCGAGCAGGTCCCTGCCGTTCGTCTGCGCGCCGTTGAGCAGGGCCGGCTGGCTGGCCAGGGACTTGCGGGCGGTGAGCGCGCCGAGGAAGTCGAGCAGCGCGTGCACGCCGGAGTAGCCGAGTGACAGCGCGAAGACGATGACGACCTCGGCGCGCAGCATCCGGCGGCCCGGGATCGTCAGGGCGGGCGCACCGTGACGCTCGGTCTCAGCCTGCATGATGTCCGCATCCTGCCAAGCCGGGCGTAACCGCGTCCTGGCGGGGAGGGAATTCCCGTGTTGCTCACTCTTCGTAGTGGCTTGATGCTCTACTGTGATCAATGATCACTCTGGGGGAGGAGTTGCCGGTGGGACGGAGGAGATTCCGGAGAACAGTCGTACTCGGTCTCGCCGCTCTCACCGTCTGCGCGCTCGGCACCGGCGGGGCCGGCGCCGATCCCGGCGGTCAGCAGGTCCCGGACGTCCACCAGCCGGGAGCGTCGGTCGCCGACGAGGTGGGCCGGATCTCCGCGCAGCTCTCCGCCGCCGACGCGGCCGTGCGGGCCGCCCAGGCCAGGGCCGAACTGGCGATGGAGGGGTACAACAAGGCCCTCGTCGACGAGCGGCGCGCCGCCGACGACGTGGCCGCCGCCGGCCGCGCCTCCGCCGACGCCGGCAGGGCCGTCCACGACGCCGAGACGCGGGTCGGCGAGTTCGCCCGCCGCAGCTACCAGGACGGCGGCATCGTCACCCCGCTCAACGCGTTCCTCGCCAGGCACCCGGCCGAGCTGCTGCACGATGCCAGCATCCTCAAGGTGCTGGGCAGGCGGGAGAGCAGCGCGCTCGGCCGGCTCCAGCTGGCCCGGCTGAGGCAGGGCAGGGCCGAGGCTGGCGCCAGGCAGGCGCTGGAGCGCCAGCGGGCCGCCCGCGTCGAGGCGCAGAACGCCAAGGCCGAGGCCGACCGCCAGGTCGCCGCCAGCCGGGCCGGCGCCAACGCGCTCGCCGGCCAGAAGAGCGCGCTGGAGGCGCGGCTCGCCGCCGCGCAGTCCAGCGACGGCGCCCTCCGGCAGGCCCGGGAGGCGGCCGAGGCCAGGGCCAGGCAGGCGGCCGCCGCCGCGGCCGCCGGGGACCGGGCGGCCGGCAGCGCGCCGGTGTCCAGCGGCTCCGGCGACCTCGACACGGTGATCAGGGCCGCGCTCAGCCAGCTCGGCCAGCCGTACGTGTGGGGCGGCGAGAGCCCCGATGTCGGGTTCGACTGCTCCGGCCTGGTCAAGTGGGCGTACGCCAAGATCGGCGTGGAGCTGCCGCACTACTCGGGGTACCAGTACGGTGCCGGCCGGCACGTCTCGCGCGACGAGCTGCGGCCCGGCGACCTGCTGTTCTACTCCTCGGACGGCACGCCGGTCGGCATCCACCACGTGGTCATGTACCTGGGCGGCGGCCGGATCGTGGAGGCGGCCGACTTCGGCATCCCGGTACACGTGGTGTCGGTGTACTGGGGCGGGTATCTGGGGGCCACCCGCGTCGTCGGCTGACCGCCGGCCCGCCTACGCTGGTGGCGTGTTCGACAGCCGGTGGAAGTTCCCGTTCGCGGCGGTGGCGCTGCTCGCCGCCGCCGGCGCCACCGCGCTGGCGGGCTGCGGGACGAAGGCCGCGCACTCGCTCAACCAGCGCGAGCTGGTGATCTACTTCTCCGCCAAGGCCACCAAGGCCGACGTGGAACGGGTTCGCAAGGAGTGCGACGGCGCCGGCGGCCTGCGCGCCGAGCCGCCCGGCAAGGACACCGCCGTCAACCGGCACTACCCGCTCCGGTTCGACGCCAGCGGCAGCACCGACAAGCAGCGCACCGCCCTCATCGACTGCCTGAACAAGGACAAGATGGTGGAGGGCTACCGGGACACCGCCAACGACAGCGGCTGACCGGCCGGCCGGCGGCGGTCGGCGGCGTCAGCGCGGGTCGACGCGGCGCAGGAAGTCGCGGGCCCGCAGGAACTCGCCCAGCGTGTCCCGGTGCGCGTCGCAGGCCAGCCAGGTCTTCTCCCGCTCCGGGGTGTGCACGCGCGGGTTGTTCCAGACCAGTGTCCAGGAGGCCGGCTCGCGGCAGCCCTTGGCCGAGCACAGCGGCGGCGCGTCGGCGGGGGGAGGGAGGGCTGTCACCGGCTAATTGTCCCATCCGGCCACGGAGGGGGGCCTCGGACGGGGCCGGGGACGGGGCCCGGACAGCGAGAGGCGCCGGGTGGCCACGGGGGAAGCCACCCGGCGCTCAGCGCGACGATACACGAAAATCCTGAGCGAGTGCACGCCCCGGGTGTCACTTTTCCTCGTGCCGTTCCTCCCCCGGGCGGGAGTCCCCGGCCGGACGGCGGCATGATGAGGTACAGGGCGACGATTGAGGGCACGCGTGCCGCCGGCTGAGCGTTCCCAGCTGTGCGAGCCCACCACGTACCGTGTCAGACACCGCATCGAGAGGGGAACCCGTGGCCGAGCGCGAGATGCCGACGCCAGCCCAGATCGCGTCCCGGCTGGAACGCACCCTGTTCGAGGTCAAGCGGGTGATCGTCGGGCAGGACCGGATGGTCGAGCGGATGCTGGTCTGCCTGCTGGCCCGGGGCCACTGCCTGCTGGAGGGCGTCCCCGGCGTGGCGAAGACGCTCGCCGTCTCCACGCTGTCGGACGTGGTGGGCGGGTCGTTCGCCCGGCTCCAGTTCACTCCGGACCTGGTGCCCGCCGACCTCGTCGGCACCCGGGTGTACCGGCAGTCCTCGGAGAAGTTCGACGTCGAGCTCGGCCCGCTGTTCGCGAACTTCATCCTCGCCGACGAGATCAACCGCGCGCCGGCCAAGGTGCAGTCGGCGCTGCTGGAGGTCATGGCGGAGCACCACATCTCGATCGGCGGCCAGACCTACCAGGTGCCGCGGCCGTTCCTGGTGCTGGCCACGCAGAACCCGATCGAGTCCGAGGGCGTGTACCCGCTGCCGGAGGCGCAGCGGGACCGGTTCCTGATGAAGGTCGTGGTGGGGTACCCGACGATCGACGAGGAGAAGGAGATCGTCTACCGGATGGGCGTCGACCCGCCCGCCGCCGAGACCGTGCTCAACCCGAACGACCTGATGGAGCTCCAGGCCTGCGCCGACCGGGTGTTCGTGCACCACGCGCTGGTCGACTACGCGGTGCGGCTGGTGTTCGCCACCCGCGACCCCGGCGCGGCCGGCCTGCACGACCTGGCCGGGCTGGTGGCGTACGGGGCCAGCCCGCGCGCCTCGCTCGGCATCATCGCCGCCGCCAGGGCGCTCGCGCTGATGCGCGGCCGCGACTACGCGCTGCCGCAGGACCTCACCGACGTGGCCCCGGACGTGCTCCGGCACCGGCTGGTGCTGTCCTACGACGCGCTCGCCGACGGCGTGCCCGCCGACCACGTGGTCCACCGGGTGCTCGCCGGAACGCCGGTGCCGCAGGTGACGCCGCGGCAGAGCGCCGACCCGCGGGCGCCGGAGAACGGCGGCGCGCCGCCGCCCCAGGCCGGCCCGCCGCTCGACTTCGCGCCGCCGCAGAAGCGGGGCGAGACGGCGTGAGCCGAGCATGTGGAGCGAACCGGGGCGCGCGGTGAGAGCGGCCGCCACCACGCCCCGGTACGGCGGGCCGCCCCCGATCCTCGCCGACGTACCGGCCGAGCAGGTGCTGCGGCGGCTGGAACTCGCCGTCACCCGCCGGCTGGACGGGCTGCTCCAGGGCGACTACCTGGGCCTGCTGCCCGGCCCCGGCGGCGAGGCGGGGGAGTCGCGGGAGTACCGGCCCGGCGACGACGTGCGGCGGATGGACTGGCCGGTGACGGCCCGCACGACGGTCCCGCACGTGCGGGAGACGATCGCCGACCGGGAGCTGGAGAGCTGGGTGCTGGTCGACCTGTCGGCCAGCCTGGACTTCGGTACCGCCCGGTGCGAGAAGCGTGACCTGGCGGTGGCCGCGGTGGCGGCGGTCAGCTACCTGACCGCGCAGGGCGGCAACCGGGTGGGCGCGGTGGTGGCCAGCGGCGGCGGCAAGGTGACCCGGCTGCCGGCCCGCAACGGCCGGCTCGCCGCCCGCGCCCTGCTGAAGCGGGTCATCGAGACGCCCCGCGCGGCCGACGCCACCCGCGGCGGGCGCCCGGCCGGGCCGGACGGCTCGACCGACCTCGCCGGGGCACTGGAGTCGCTGCGCCGGCCGCCGCGGCGGCGCGGGATGGCGGTGGTCGTGTCGGACTTCCTGTCCGACACGGACTGGGCGCACCCGCTGCGGGCGCTGGGCCAGCGGCACGAGCTGCTGTGCGTGGAGATCGTGGACCCGCGCGAGCTGGAGCTGCCGTCGGTCGGCGTGCTCACGCTGGTCGACCCGGAGACCGGCGCCGCGCTGGAGGTGCAGACCGGGAACCGGAAGCTGCGGGAGCGGTACGCCAGGGCGGCCACCGAGCAGCGGGACCGGATCGCCCGGTCGATCCGGCAGGCCGGCGCCGGCCACCTGCGGTTGCGGACCGATGGAGACTGGTTGCTGGATGTGGTGCGGTACGTGACCGCGCGGCGGCGCGGGGCGACGGGAGGTGCGGTCCGGTGAGGTTCCACACCGCGGCATGGCTGTGGCTGCTCGTCGCCGTCGGCCTGGTGGCCGCCGGCTACGTGCTGCTGGCGCTGCGCAAGGCCCGGTACACGGTGAAGTTCACCAACCTGGCGCTGCTGGCATCGGTGGCGCCGCGGCGGCCGGGCTGGCGGCGGCACGTGGCCGCGACCGCGTTCCTGCTCTGCCTGGTGGCCCTGGTGGTGTCGCTGGCCGGCCCGGTCCGGTCGGTGAAGATTCCCCGGGAGCGGGCCACCGTGATGGTCGCCCTGGACGTGTCGCTGTCGATGGAGGCCACCGACGTCCAGCCGACCCGTATCAGGGCGGCCAAGTCGTCCGCGGAGGACTTCGTCAAGCAGCTCCCGCGCGGCTTCAACGTCGGGCTGGTGTCCTTCGCCGGCACCGCGAACGTGCGGGTGTCGCCGACCAAGAACCACGGCGACGTGCTGTCCGCCATCGAGCACCTGGACCTCGCCGAGTCCACCGCGATCGGTGAGGCCATCTTCGCCTCCCTGGACGCCATCAAGTCGGTGCCGGCCGACGGCGCCAAGGGGCCGCCGCCGGCCCGCATCGTGCTGCTGTCGGACGGGTACACCACGGTCGGCCGCCCCGACTCCGAGGCCGCCGAGGCCGCCAAGCAGGCCCACGTGCCGGTCTCCACCATCGCCTTCGGCACCGACGACGGCACGGTCCAGCTCCAGGGCCAGGAGGTCCCCGTCCCGGTCGACCGCGGCGCCCTCCAGGCCATCGCCGACGGCACCGGCGGCCGCTTCTACGCCGCCGCCTCCGCCAGCCGCCTCCGCGACGTCTACCACGACCTCGGCTCGTCCATCGGCTACCGCACCGAGCCCCGCGACATCAGCCGCTGGTTCACCGGCCTCGCGCTCGCCCTCGGCCTCGCCGCCGCCGGCACCTCACTGCTCTGGACTTCACGTATCCCCTAGCAGGTGGCCGGGGAGCGTGTCGGCGCCGTCCCACTCCCAGTAGAAGGTGCCGGCGACGGCGTCGAACAGGGTCGCCAGCGCGTCGGCCGCGGGCAGGCAGGGCGTGCTGAAGGCCATCGTGAGCAGCCCGGCGGTGCCGGGGACGGGGACCAGGTACTCCACGCCGTGGGCGGCCAGCTCCAGCCCGGAGCTCTCGTCGGTGACCATCAGGTCGGTGCGGGTCCGCACCGCGCGCTGCTGGCTCAGCGGCACCACCCCGACCTCCCGCCGGCCGTTGTCGACCTGGCCGGCGGGCACCTGCCGGCTCAGGTAGGCGGCGACCTGCTCGGGGTGGTTGAGGTAGCCGCCGGAGGTGAACGGGATGCCCGGCCCCAGCATGATCGTCATGCTCGCGGAGACGACGGCCTCGCCCACCGGTTCGGACAGCAGGGCCAGCGCGACGGCGCGCTTGGCGATCGCCTGGTTGACGGCATGGCGGAGGAGCTGGTGGAGGGTCCGGCGGTAGGGGGCGAGTGCGGGGAACCGCCGGACCCTCGCTTCGACCGCGCGCCGGATCGTCGCGGCGCTGCGGGCCGGACTGGGGTCGAGCCCGATCCAGTTGCCCGGCAGCAGGTACCGGTACCGGTGCGGCTTGCCCAACCGGAGCGCCGGATCGGGGTCGTCGGCGACGAGCGCGGTCAGGTCCATCTCATCCCGCCCAGCACGGAGTCGGCCGCGGCCACGAGCTGCTCGCGGGCGCGGACGTCGGAGAACAGGAAGCTGCCGACGGCCAGCGTGCGCCCGTCGGGGCTGAGGCACAGGTACCGCAGGGTCTCCACGACCACGCCGCCGGCGGTCTCCGGCCGGCGGGTCCGCACGGACGGGGTCCCGTCGGGGAGCGACACCGCCGCCAGTTCCCGCCAGCCCGGGATCGGCGGGCTGAACAGCGGGCTCAGCCGCGCCACCATCGTCGCGGCGTCCGGTACGCCGCCCATGCCGTAGCCGGCGGCGGGGACGGTCGCCACGGTGAGCACGCCGAGGGCGGGCGGGTCCACGCCGCCCAGCGCCAATCCGGCGACCAGTTCCGGCGCCGGATCGGCGGCCGCCATGACGGCGCTGGTGAAGCGGGCCAGTGCCGGTCCGGCCGCCCCGAACCGCTGCTCCGCCGGGGCCGGCACGTCCGGCCGCAGCTGGTACCAGCGCGCGTCCAGCGGCAGCCGCGGCCGTGTCGCGCCGGGACGCGGTTCCGTGGCGATCACGTCACGGCCCGTCCGGGAGGGCGTTCAGGTCGGGCAGGCCGGGCGGTCCCAGGCCGGAGACGACGGCGTTGAGGCCGTTGGTGAGCGTCGACCACATGATGTTCCAGCCCGTGCCGGTGGCGGTGAGGGCGTCCACGAAGCCGCGGACGTCGCCCTTGGCGAACGCCTTGACGAGCTGTTGCATCTCCTTCTCGGCCGCCTTGTTGTCCAGCACCTTCTGGAGGCCCGGCAGCAACGCCTTCTCACCGGTCAGCTTGCTGAACAGGCCGGCGAACGGGATGACGCACAGCGCGTCGAACACGATGTTCTCGCCACCGACCTGGGGGTCCCTGGTGGCCAGCCGGACCAGGTCGGCCGCCAGGGTGACCGCGCCGGCGATCGCGGCGATCGCGGCGAGCGCCTCGCCGACGCCCGGCACCCAGCACAGGGCGATCGCCGCGAAGCCGGCCCAGACACCGACGAAGTTGGCCAGCCCGGAGACGAACGTGGCGATCTGGTCAACCACCAGGCCGAACTGGCGCAGGTCCCAGTCCGGGTCCTTGAGACTGTCGCCGGCGGCCGCGTTCAGCGCGTTGACGCAGGTCCGTGCGTCGTTGTCGCGGTTGTCCTCGGCCCTCTTGAGCAGGTTCCAGGCGTCGGCCAGCGCCTGCCGGTCGTTGTCCATTCCGCGTCGCAGGGCGGCGCGGTCGTCCTGGAAGGCAGCCTGCTGCGCGGGGGTGGCGTCCGGATCGAGCGGCTTCATCGACTGCATCTGCCGGTCCTTGTCCTGCTCGTCCTGGTACGCCTGCTGCGCCTTGTGCAGTGCGGCCAGCGCGTCCCGCTGCGCTCCCTCCAGCTTGTCGGCCCAGCTGCTCAGCGCGCTGTTGATCGCCGCCATCCGGTCATGCACCTTGGCCAGCACGGGCGGCAGGTCGCCCAGCGACTTGTGGTACGCGTCCGCGGCATGGCCCCTCCACTCCACCGGCGATCCGCACAGCGCCACCCGCAACGCCACGTTGTGTTGCGCGATGGCGGTGGCCACCCCGTCGTAGTAGCCGGCGCACTCCCGGATGGCGGCCGTGTCGCCGGGGACGGGGTTGTCGGAGGCCAGCGGCGACCAGTCGTGCGGCGGCCAACCGGGAATCGGGCTCGGCATCAGCGCGGCCCCCGTCCGCTGAAGCCGTCCGACTGCCGCTGGTCGAGCTCGTGGAAGGTCTGCGCCGCGTTCCTCGTCGCGTCGATCAGGCCCTTGAGCTGCTTGAGGATCACCTGCTTCTGCTGTCCCCAGTCGCGGGTGACGTACTCCATCGCGCGGGCGACGTCGCCGGAGCCCATCGCCCACTCGTACGACTGGGCCTCCTTGACGTCGTTCTCCAGGCCGCCCTTCACCACCTCGAGGCGGGTCACCTGGTTCATCACCCAGTCAATGTCGATGACGACCTCTGCCATGCCGTGATTGTGCGGCGCGCCGGGCAGTTCCTCACGTCCGATGTTCGCACCACAAGCGGTGTCGGTGCTGGTGGCGGGGATCGCCGCTACAGGCGGTCGAGGGCGGCCTGGGCGGTGCGCTCGTCGGTGATGAGGGTGTGGATGAGGCCGGTGCGGGCGCAGCCGATGATGCTGTCCACCTTGGTGGGACCGGCCGCCACGGCGATGACCTGGCGGGTGCGGCGGAGGAGGGCGAGCGGGATGGCGATGGTGCGGGTCGTCCACTCGTCCTCGACCAGGGTTCCGTCGAGGGTGTAGAGGGTGCCGGCCACGTCGCCGACGACGCCCTTGTCGATGAGGCGGGCCCGGCCGGCGTCGTCGAGGCGGTCCATGACGGTGCCGTAGCCGGCGCGGGTGTGCGGGCCGCCGGCGAGGCCGATGACCGCGGTGTCGAGGTCTTCCCAGTACCGCGTGGTGTCGGCGATCGAGCTGTCCCGGAGCAGCACTTCCTTGGTGGCGGCGGACTCCAGGTAGCCGGGGGCGTGCAGCAGCCGGGCGGTGGCGCCGAGCCGTTCGGCGGCCCGCCGCACCACCTGGTTGGAGTCCAGCGCCGGGTTCTCCTGGTCCCAGCCGCCGATCAGCGGCACGACGGTGAGCCCGGACAGGGACCGCTCGGGGAGGTTGCCGGTGAGGGCGGCGAGCGTGTTGCCGCCGGTGATGCCGAGCACGCCGGCGTCGGGCAGCTGGTCGCCGACGAACCGGGCGGCGGCGACGCCGCAGAGTTTGGCCGAGGCGATCGGCGAGGTCTCGCCGCCCACGGTCAGCTCGACCGGTACGCCGAGGGCCTCGTTCAGCCGGCTCGCGAGCGGACTGAGCTGGGCGCGCGGGCTCTCCACGGAGATCCGCACGATCCCCACCTCGCGGGCCTGGGCCAGCAGCCGGGACACCTTCGAGATGGAGAAGCCGGTGAGCTCCGCGATCTCGGGCTGCTTCCAGTCCCTGAGGTAGTACAACTCCGCGATGACTCGCATCATCTCGAGGTCACCGGCGCGGCCGGAGGACCCCTTGACGGATGCCGTCGCTGTGCGCGGACGGGCCATCCCAGCTACCTCCCGTGCGGATTTCCCCGGTTCGCGCGTGAATTCACTGATAGGGACCAACCGTTGACACCTGGTTGGCAGGGAGACTATACACGCCTCGTTGGTGCAAATCCGTCCTGAGAATTGTTGCACACGTTTGGCGTACGCCTATGCCATCGTGGCGCGGAGACCCGAAGGAGAGCCATGCCCCTCAGCCTCGTCCGCGTCGATGACCGCCTCATCCATGGGCAGGTCGTCGCGGTCTGGCTGCGCGCGCTGGGCGCCGACCGGATCGTGATCGTCGACGATGCCACCGCCTCCGACGAGTTCCTGCGCGAGATTCTTTGCCTCGCCGCGCCCGCCGACGTCCAGGTCGAGATCTTCTCCGTGATCGACGCCCTCGGCCCGGTCACCGCGTACGCCACCCACCCCGACCGCACGTTCGTGCTGATGAAGTCCCCGGTCACCGCCCTGGCGCTGCGCCGGGGCGGCGTCCCGTTCGAGGTCCTCAACGTCGGGGGCATCGGCGCCCGGCCCGGCCGCGGTCCGCTGTTCCGCAACATTTCTGCCAGCGACGAGGAGATCAAGGCGATGCGGGCGCTGGAGGAGCTTGGCACCCGGGTCGAGTTCCGTATTGTCGCCGATGACCGGGCGGTCCCGTTCACCTCCCTCGACCGCGCGTGACCCACTCAGCACCCTCGACCCAGGAGCTGCGATGCCGCACATCGGCCTCCTCCAGGCTGCCCTCATCGGGCTGGGGTACTACCTGGCCATGAGCCCGTTCCTGGCCGGGACCGGGTACTTCACGCTGTACCGGCCACTGGTCGCCGGCCTGGTCGTCGGCGCGATCCTCGGCCAGCCCGCCAGGGGCGCCCTGGTCGGAGCGGCGATCAACCTGGTGTACCTCGGGTTCATCTCGGCCGGGGGAGCGGTGCCCGGCGACCCCGCGCTGGCCGGCTGGCTGGGCAGCGCGCTCGCCCTCCGCGGCCACCTCGACTACGGCGCCGCGGTCGTCCTGGCGGTGCTGCTCGGCCTGCTCGGGCCGTACCTGTGGAAGGCCAGGATGACCGTTGACGCGCGGTTCACGCACGCGGCCGACCGGCGCGCCGAGCTGGGCGACGTGGCCGGCGTGGCCCGGCTGAACTGGCTGTACCCGCAGCTGTTCCTTTTCGGCGTGACCGCGGTGCCGGTGTTCCTGCTGACCTGGCTGGCCGCCGGCCCTGCCACCACCGGCATCAACGACCTGCCGGCCTGGGTGCTGTCCGGCCTGGCCGTCGCGGGCGGGCTGCTGCCGGCGATCGGCATCGCCATGTACATGCGGTCGGTCTTCCGGCTCAACACCGCGCCCTACTTCTTCGGCGGGTACCTGCTCGTCGTCGCCACCCACCGCGGGCTGCCGATGCTGGTGGTGGCCGGCATCGGCGCGGTCGCCGCCGCGCTGCACCTCACCTTCGCCAGGGAGGCGCGGTGACCGAGGGGGTCGAGCAGGCGGAGCTGGTCGGGGAGAAGCGGCTCACCGCCGGCGACGTGCGCCGCTCGTGGCTGCTGTGGCTGTTCTTCTGCCAGGCCAACTACAACTACGAGCGGTTGCAGGGGCACGGCGTGGCGCACGCGATGACCCCGGCGATCAAGCGGCTGTACGACAGCCGCGAGGACCGCGCCGCCGCGCTCAAGCGGCACCTGACGTTCTTCAACTGCGAGCCGAACGTCGGCGGCGCCATCCACGGCACCACCCTCGCCATGGAGGAGCGGCGGGCCAACGGCGCGCCCCTCGACGACGAGGCGTTCGACGCGGTCAAGACCGGCCTGATGGGGCCGCTGTCCGGCGTCGGCGACCGGCTCAGCCAGGGCACCCTCGTCCCGCTGCTGCTCACCCTCGGCATCGGCATCGCCGGGGCCGGGGCGGCCGGCGATGCCGGCGGCATGGACCGGTCGGTGTTCGCCCAGCCGCACGGCAACGTGCTCGGCCCGATCGTCTACGCGCTGCTCATCGTCGTGCCGATCGTCGGCATCTCGTACTTCTGCTTCACCCGCGGCTACCGGCGCGGCCGGGCCATGGTCGCCGAGCTGCTCCGCTCCGCACTGCCGGACCGGATCGTCGCCGCCGGCGCGGTCGTCGGCAACGTGCTGCTCGGCGCGCTGGCCGCCACCTACGTGACCGTCCTGGTCGGCCCCACCATCCACACCGGACGCGGCACCGTCAGCGTCCAGCGCGACGTCCTGGACGCCCTGATGCCCGGCCTGCTGCCGCTCGCGCTGGTGCTGCTCACCTGGTACCTGCTCCGCCGCGGCGTGAAGTCGATCCGGCTGGTGCTGGCCTACGTCGCCGTCGGCCTGCTCGGCGCGCTGCCCCTCTTCGGCCCGGCCCCGCACCACGTCGGCGACCGCTGCGGGTCGTCCGTCCTGGCCCCGTACGCGCCCTGCCCCAAGAGATGAGCCCGAAGAGATAGACCGGCCCCCGCACCCGTGCGGTGGTGCGAGGGCCGGCTCCGCCCCTGGGTCAGATGGGCGGTGTGGTGCGGAAGAAGACGTTCTTCAGTTGGCTGTAGCGGTCGGCCACCGCGCCGTGGCCGGACTGCTTGTACCCGAGTGACGGTGTCTCGCCGGACCCCGGCGTGAACCACTGGTTGACGTAGACCTGGCCGGCCCGCAGCGCGCCCGCCACCCGCCAGGCACGGTCGAGGTCGGCGGTGAACAAGCCCGCCGCCAGCCCGTACTCGGTCGAGTTGGCGATCGCCACCGCCTCCTCGGCGGTGTCGAACGGCAGCACCGCCACCACTGGACCGAAGATCTCCTCGGTCGCGATCCGGCAGTCCGGCGCCGCGTCCGCGAACACGGTCGGCGGGACGTAGCATCCGGCCGCCCGTACCGGGTCGGTGTAGCGCTCGCCCCCGGCCACCAGCCGCCCCTCCGCGCGGCCCGTCTCGACGTAGCCCCACACCTTCGCGGCGTGCGCGGTCGAGATGACCGGCCCGAGCTGGGTGTCGGGGTCGAGCGGGTCGCCCACCACGTACGCCTCGGCCGCGGCGGCCAGCCGCGACACGAACTCGGCGTACACCGGCCGCTGCACCAGGATCCGCGAGCCGCACACGCAGATCTGCCCGCTGTTGGCGAACGCGCCCAGCGCGCTCCAGAAGGCGGCCTGGTCCAGGTCGGCGTCGGCGAACACCAGGTTCGGGTTCTTGCCGCCCAGCTCCAGGCTCACCCTGGCCAGCCGGGGCGCCACCCTGGCCAGGACCTTCCGTCCGGTCTCCACGCTGCCCGTGAGTGAAACCAGGTCCACCCGGGGATCCGCCACCAACGCGTCGCCGACCACCCCTCCCGGGCCGGCCACGACGTTGACGACGCCGGGCGGCAGGTCCGCCTCGGCCAGCAGTTGGGCGAACCGGGCGAAGGACAGCGATGCCCATTCGGCGGGTTTCACCACGACCGCGTTGCCGGCGGCGAGGATCGCCGCCACGTGCTGTATGCCGGTCCACAGCGGACCGTTCCACGGCAGGATCTCGGCCACCACGCCGTACGGTTCGCGCAGCGCGTGGTGGTGCACGCCGGCGTCCGGCAGGGTGGCCGACGTCGTCCGCGCGGTCCGCGCCGCCCCGGCGTGGTAGTCCAGCGCGTCCAGCCCGGTGGCCAGGTCGCTGTAGTGGACGCTGCCGATCGGCTTGCCGGTGTCGACGGCCTCCAGGTACGCGAGGCTCTCGGCGTGCTTCTCCACCAGGTCGGCGATGCGCCGCAGCGCCGCCGCCCGCTCCTTGCCGGTGCTGTGCCGCCACGGCCCGTCCGCGGCGGCCCTGGCCGCGGCCAGCGCCCGGTCGATCTCGGCCGGGCCGGCCAGCGAGATCCGCGCGACCTCGGTGTTGTCGTGCGGGCTGACGGCCGCGAAGCTCTCCGCGGCCGTCACCAGCTCCCCGCCGATCAGCAGCGGGTACGCCTCGGTCGCCGGCTCGGCGGGCAGGTCAGCGGACACAGCGCCGCCCGCTCACGCCGGCACCAGGGCGCCGGCCAGCTCGAGGGCCTCGTCGACGGACACCCCGCCGTGCACGATCGCGGCCAGCCCGCGGGTCACGGCGGCCGGGTCCTCGGCCCGCCAGATGTTGTTCCCGATGGCGACGCCGGCGCAACCGGCCACCACCACCGCGTCGTAGACCTCCTGGTACAGCTCGCGCAGCGTGTCCTTCTTGCCGCCGCCGAGGATGACCACCGGCACGCTGGCGTACTCCACCACCAGCCGCATGGTCTCCGGGTCGCCGGTGTAGAACGTCTTCACGAAGTCGGCGCCGGACTCGGCGGCGATCCGCGCGCCGGCCGCGATCACCTCGGGGCCGCGCATGTCGTTGCGGGAGAACCCGCCGGGGATCGGCTCGCCGAGGAACGGCAGGC
This sequence comes from Mycobacteriales bacterium, assembly GCA_045806985.1. Classification (GTDB taxonomy): domain Bacteria; phylum Actinomycetota; class Actinomycetes; order Mycobacteriales; family JBJMIH01; genus JBJMIH01. The sequence goes on from JBJMIH010000273.1 coordinate 25,883, forward strand.
CGTACCGGGCGGCGTCGGCGGCCAGCCGCTGCGCCCTGGGCACCGAGTCGTCGCCGGAGAACGGGTAGATCATGCACTTGACCGCGTCGGCGCCGGCGGCGAGCGCCCGCTCCACCGCCACGTCCAGGGCGGGGCCGGTGGTGTCGACGCTGGCGATGACCGCCCGCGGCCCGAACCGGTCGGCGTGGTTGACCAGCGACCCGATCGGCGACAGGAACGCGTCGGCGCCGGCCCCGGCCACGGTCTCCACCGTCTCGCCGTACCTGATCAGGCCGTCGACGGGCGCGTCCATGAACGCGGTGTGGTCCATGGCCACGATCAGGATCCGCCCGTCCTGGGCGAGGAGCCGGTGCATACGGCGTTTCATGAAACTCTGACTCTCCGTTCGGGGCTTGCTCAGGGGTTGACGAGGATGCGGTACGTGCCGGCCTTCAGCGCGTGGTCGAGCGCGGCCGGCAGCTCGGCGAGCGGGTAGGCGGCCTCGATCAGCGGTGACAGGTCGACCTGGCCGTACCGGATGAGGCGGGCGGCGAGGTAGAAGTCGGCGCGTTCCTTGGACTCGGTGCCGATGACCGCGGTCTCCCGCTTGTGCATGGCGTTGGGCGCGATGCTCAGCGGCGTCTCCGGGTACGCGGAGGCGAACAGCCCGAACCGGCCGCGCGCGCCGAGCATCTCCATGCCCTGCCGGTTGGCGGTGTCGTCGCCGATCGCGACGATGACCGCGTCCGCGCCGCGGCCCTCGGTGAGCTCGCGGACGGCGGCGACCGGGTCCTGGGAGATCGCGTTGACGGTCTCGTCGGCGCCCAGCTCGGCGGCCTTGGCGAGCCGGCCGGGGTCGACCTCGCTGACGATGACCCTGGCCCCGCGCGCCTTCGACGCGATGACGTTCATCAGGCCCATCACGCCGGCGCCGATCACTACCACGTCCTGGCCGAGCCGCACGTCCAGCATCCGGCCGGCGTGCAGCGCGCAGCTCAGCGGCTCGGCGAGGCAGGCGACGTCGTAACCGGCGTCGCCGATCGGGTACGCGCTGTCGGCGGGCACCATCTTGTAGTCGGCGAAGCCGGCCGGGCCCCACGCGTCGCCGTAGCTGACGGTCAGCGCCGAGTAGTGCCGAGGGCACGCGTGCTCGCGCCCGGTGCGGCACCAGTGGCAGCGGCCGCAGGCGGTCGGGCCGAGCGCGACGCGGGTGCCGGGGGCGTACTCGCCGTCCAGACCCGGGCCGGCCGCGACCACCTCGCCGGCGATCTCGTGCCCGCCGACGAACGGGAACCGGTTCGACTGCTGGCCGGAGTAGCTGCGCTGCTCCCAGGTGCAGATCGCGGTGGAGCGGAGCCGGACGAGCACCTGATCGGGGCCGGGGTCGGGTAGCTCGACCTCCCGCAGCTCGATCTCGCCCGGACCGGTCATCACCCCGATCCGACTGTTGGTCATGCGTCCCTCCGGAGCAGTGGAGTGCAAATTCTTTCAGCAAAGAATCGTTAACTAGGCGACTTTAGCACCTTACGGCCCTGCTCGGAAGATTGATCCCGTCCCGGTATCCCCAGCCGCGAACGGACTGGTGTCGACACAGCGGCGCCGGTGCGGACCCGGTAGCCTGCACGCATTCACTCCGTCACCGTTCGCGAGAGGGTCGCTGTGAGCCGTTCCGTCCTGGTCACCGGCGGGAACCGCGGGATCGGCCTGGCCATCGCCAGGGCGTTCGCCGCGCAGGGCGACAAGGTCGCCGTCACCCACCGCGGCAGTGGCGCGCCGGACGGGCTGTTCGGCGTGCGGTGCGACATCACCGACCCCGACCAGGTCGACAGCGCGTTCGCCGAGGTCGAGGCCCAGCAGGGCGCGGTACAGGTACTGGTGTCCAACGCCGGCATCACCGACGACACGCTGCTGCTGCGGATGACCGAGGAGCAGTTCGCCGGCGTCCTCGACGCCAACCTCACCGGCGCCTTCCGGGTCGCCAAGCGCGCCGCCCGCGGCATGTTGCGGGCCCGGTACGGCCGGCTCGTCTTCGTCTCCTCGGTCGTCGGGCTGCTCGGCTCCGCCGGCCAGGCCAACTACGCCGCGTCCAAGGCCGGGCTGGTCGGGTTCGCCCGCTCCATCGCTCGCGAGCTGGGCTCGCGCAACATCACCGCCAACGTCGTCGCCCCCGGACTCGTCGACACCGACATGACCGCCGCGCTGCCGGAGGAGCGGCGGCAGGAGATCCTCCGCCAGGTCCCGCTGGGCCGGTACGCCAGCCCCGACGAGGTCGCCGGCGCGGTGACCTGGCTGGCCTCCGACGCGGCCAGCTACGTCACCGGCGCCGTGATCCCGGTCGACGGCGGCCTCGGCATGGGTCACTGACCTTCAGACACCCCAGAAAGGAACACCGTGGGCCTGCTGGACGGGAAGCGACTGCTCGTCACCGGCGTACTCACCGAGGCGTCCATCGCCTTCGCCGCGGCGAGGGTCGCCCAGGAGGAGGGCGCCGAGATCGTCCTGTCGAGCTTCGGCAGGGCGCTGTCGATCACCAACCGGATCGCGGCCAGGCTGCCCAAGCCGGCGCCCGTGGTCGAACTGGACGTCACCGACACCGGCCACCTGGAGTCGCTCGCCGGCCGGATACGCGAGCACGTGGACGGGCTCGACGGGGTCGTGCACGCCATCGCCTTCGCACCGCAGAACGCGCTCGGCGACGGCTTCCACGAGGTGCCGTGGGACGACGCCGCCGTCGCGCTCCAGGTCTCGGCCTGGTCGCTGGCCGGCGTCACCCGGGCCTGCCTGCCGCTGTTCGGCGAACGCGCCTCCGTGGTCGGCCTGGACTTCGACGCCAGCGTGGCCTGGCCGGTGTACGGGTGGATGGGCGTGGCCAAGGCCGCCTTCGAGTCGACCTGCCGGTACCTGGCCCGCGAGCTCGGCCCGCGCGGCGTGCGCGTCAACCTGGTCGCCGCCGGCCCGCTGCGCACCATGGCGATGAAGTCCATCCCCGGTTCCGAGCAGTTCGAGGACGCCTGGGCCGAGCGCGCGCCGCTCAGCTGGGACGTCACCGACACCGAACCGGCCGGCCGGGCCATCGTCGCCCTGCTGTCCGACTGGTTCCCGGCCACCACCGGCGAGATCCTGCACGTGGACGGCGGGTACCACGCCGTCGGGGCCTGAGCCCCGACGGCGCGGCCGCCGCTACTCGGTCTCCACCGGCCCGGTCCGGATCGACAGCCGGTCCACGTACGCCACCAGCAGCGCGATCAGGCCGATCGCGCTGACCACCAGCACCAGCCCGGGCAGCGCCCACGCCACCGGCAGTCGCCGTGACACCGAGAACTGCTCCGCCTGCTGGAACAGCAGCATCGGGCCGGTGAGGTGCTTGGGTGCGGCGGCGGCGACCGCCGGCCACGACACGTCCTGCGCGGTGAACAGGAACTGCACGCCGGCGAGCAGCAGCACCAGCGGCAGCGCAGGCGCCACCACGCCGCGCCAGAACGTGGCTCCGGACGGCTGGCCGGCCAGCCTGGCCGCCCGCCAGCGGACCGCCTGCCCCCGGCACAGCGCCGTCAGCAGCACCAGCGCCGGCACGCTGAGCAGGATGCGCGGGATCAGCGTGGAGAACTTGTTCAGGTCGTGGCCGTTGCCGGCATCGGTGAAGAACGTCATGCTCAGCGGTCCCACCGTCACGAACAGCCAGGGCAGGAACGGCACCAGCAGCAGCTCGCTCCACCGGCCGAGCGGGCGCAGCGCGCCGATCCCCAGCGCGGCCAGGAATGCCGCCGGCACCTGGATGAGGGTGCCGATCAGCGGCGGCAGGTAGGTGTTCTTCAGCCGGGTCGACGCCGACACCGTGTGATTGCTGACCCCGGACTGGAAGGCCAGGCTGAACCACGGCCACAACGCCCAACCGGTCACCACCAGCACTCCCGCCAGCAGCACCGAGCCGACGACCAGCACCGCCGGATCGGGCCGTCGTGGCGGCACCGCCGCCGGGCCGGCCTGGGCCGGCGGGTCCTGCTTCTGGAGTGCCGGCGGCCCGGCCGGCGTGCTGGTGACCGGCGTCGCCACGGTCGGCTCGACCTGGATCCGCATCCGCGAGAACACCACCACCAGGCCGGCGGCGAGGCCCAGGACGGCGAGCCCGATCAGCGTCATCGTCGCGGTCGCCTCCGCCGGACCGAGCCCGAACAGGACGAACGCCTCGCGGTACTGGAAGCTCTGCAGCGGCCCCTGTTTCGCCGACACCCCGAAGACGTACTGCGTGGTGAACGACTGCGCGGTGAACGCGACCGCGGCCAGCGTCAGCACCACCCATACCGCGATCAGCGCACCCATCCGGCCCGGCGCCCACGGTCCCGGCGCCCAGCGGCGCAGCGCCGCCAGGTAGAGCATCGTCGCCAACGCGCACGCCAGCGCGAACGTCGCGGTCCAGAAGAACAGCCGCGCGGACGAATTGTGGTGCCGCGCGTCGAACACCGTGTGATGGCCGGGCAGGATCTGCGCGACCGCCCAGCCGGCCGGGGTGAACGTCGCGATCGGCAGTGCCAGCAGCACCAGCACGGTCCGGCGCAGGCCGTTGCCGCTGCGCCAGGCCAGGAAGGCCAGCGCGGGAGCCACCACCGCGACGGCCACCAGCGGACCGACCGCCCAGAGCAGGGTGGCGTCGACCGCCTTCCAGTACCCGGCGTTGAACGTCGCCGAGTAGTTGCCGGCGTGGCCGGTGCCGCGTCCGAACAGGTCCTGGTGGCGGGTGCTGCGCCAGACCGTCCGGATCGTCGGGATCAGCAGCGTGAAGATCCACAGCAGCAGCGCCGGCACCACCAGCACCAGCCCGAGGATCCGCTGGTTGGCGGTGGTCGCGCCGGGCGGCGGCGCGGGGCGGTACCCGGGCGGCGGCGGCCCACCGTACGGCGGCTGCGGGTACTGCGGCGGGGCCGGCGGCGGGTACTGCGGTGGGTACTGCGGTGCGTACTGCGCCGGCTGGACCGGCTGCTGGACGGGCGGCGGGTACTGCTGGGTCGGCGGGGCGGCCTGGGGCGGCGGGCCCTGCAGCATGTCCGGTGACGGCGGCGGGTACTGCTGCAGTGCCGCCGGTGGCGGGTTCCGCGAGAGCGGCGGCTGCGACGGCGGCGGGTACCGCGACAGGTCCGGCGCCGGAGGCGGCGGTGACGCTGGCGGCTCCGGCTCGGACGGGGACGTGGCTTCGGGCTCGACCTCCGCTGGAGGTTCCACCTCGGCCTCCCGCCGCGGCTCGGGCTCGGGTCCGGGCTCGGAGTCGGCGGGTGGACGGGCTTCCGGGGAGCCACCGGGGGGCTGGGCGGGCATGCCGGAATCCTTCCCTGTCTTCGGTTACCGGCAAACCCCCTGCGACACGATCTCCCGGGACACTGCGGGAGGATGGGCGGGTGCCCGGATACGACGCCCTGCTCGTGCTCTCCTTCGGCGGTCCGGAAGGGCCGGACGACGTGATGCCGTTCCTCCGCAACGTCACCCGCGGCCGCGGCGTGCCCGACGAGCGGCTGGCCGAGGTCGCCGAGCACTACCGGCACTTCGGCGGGGTGTCGCCGCTCAACGCCGCCAACCGCAAGCTGGTCGCCGCCCTGCGCGACCGGCTCGACCTGCCGGTGTACTGGGGCAACCGCAACTGGCACCCGCTGGTGGCCGACACGGTGCGGCAGATGCGGGACGACGGGGTACGCCGGGCGCTGGCCTTCGCCACCTCCGCGTACGCCTCCTACTCGGCGTGCCGGCAGTACCTGGAGGACATCGACAGGGCGCGGGCCGAGGTGGGGGAGGGCGCGCCGGAGATCGACAAGATCCGGCACTTCTTCGACCACCCGCTGTTCGTGGCCGCCAACGCCGACGCGGCGCGGGACGCGCTGCGGACCCTGTCCGACCCGGACGCGGCGCGGCTGGTGTGCACCGCGCACAGCATCCCCGCCGCGATGGCCCGCGCGGCCGGCCCCGGCGGCGGGCGGTACGAGGCCCAGCTCACCGAGACCGCGCGGCTGGTCGCCGCCGAACTCGGCCGCGGTCCCGACGAGGTCGACCTGGTGTGGCAGTCCCGCAGCGGCCCGCCGCGGGTGCCCTGGCTGGAGCCGGACATCAACGACCACCTGGAGGCGCTCGCCGCCGGGGGCGTCGGCGCGGTGGTGGTGGCCCCGATCGGGTTCGTCTCCGACCACGTCGAGGTGATCTGGGACCTCGACACCGAGGCCAGGCAGACCGCCGAGCGGTTCGGCCTCGGCTACGCCAGGGCGGCCACCGCCGGTACCGACCCCCGGTTCGTCACGATGATCGGCGAGCTGGTGGCGGAGCGGCGCGACCCGTCCTGCCCGCGCCGGGCGCTCAGCCCGCTGGGTCCGTCCCACGACGTCTGCCCGGCCGGATGCTGCCCGGTCCGGGGCGAGCCGGTGGCCGCGCTCACGCCGTGACCGCCGTCGGCGGCACCGGCTCCGTGATCGCGAGCTCCACGTCCGGCAACCCGTTCTGCCGGGGAGTGAGCCGGGTCTCCAGCCGCAGCGCCAGCGTCACCGCCACCGCACAGCCGGCCAGCAGCAGTCCGAAGTAGACGCCGGTCAGGCCGGCACCCAGCAGCACGCCGGACAGCACCGGTCCGAGCATGCTGCCCGCCTGCCACATGAGCGAGCTCAGCGCGGTGTACCGGCCGCGCAGGTGCGGCGGGGCCAGGTCCTGCACCAGGGCGCTGCCGGACGGCGACCACAGTGTCTCGCCGCCCGCGAACACCATCGCCGCCGCCACCACCAGCACCGCGGCCACGGTCCGCCCGACCAGCGCGCTGCCGGCCAGCAGCACCCACGCCGCCGCCATGAACACCGCGAAACCCGCCATCGCCCTGGTACGGCGCC